>DATGWP010000231.1:0-13246 GCA_035299425.1 Chitinophagales bacterium
AAGCAGCTTACTGCTTAACCGAGCCGGGCAGCGGTAGCGACGCACTGGGTGCACGTAGCAAAGCTGTATTGACTGAAGATGGCAAGCACTATGTATTGAACGGACAGAAGATGTGGATTACCAACGGTGGTTTTGCTGATATCTTCACTGTGTTCGCAAAAATAGATGGCGACAAGTTCACCGGCTTTATTGTAGATGCCAAGAGCGAAGGAATTTCTTTAGGCAGCGAAGAAGATAAACTGGGTATCAAAGGTTCTTCTACCCGCCAGGTGTTTTTCCAAAATGTAAAGGTGCCTGCCGAGAACGTATTGGGCGAAATTGGCAAAGGCCACAAAATTGCTTTCAACGTGTTGAACATCGGCCGCTACAAGTTAGGTGCATTGGCATTGGGTGGTTCTAAAAAATCATGCTCTACTGCTGTAAAATATGCTAACGAGCGTATCCAGTTCAACGTGCCTATCAGCAGCTTTGGTGCTATTAAGTATAAGCTGTCAGAAATGGCTATCAAGTCTTACGCTTGCGAATCGGCATTGTATCGCACTGCCGGTTTAATTGATGATAGAATCAACGACCTGGCTGCTAATGGTACCGATAAAGTACAAGCTAAATTATTGGCTGCAGAAGAATACTCAATTGAGTGTGCCATACTAAAAGTGTTTGGCAGCGAAGTGCTGGATTACGTAGTAGATGAAACTGTGCAGGTATTTGGTGGCACCGGTTTTAGCGAAGAGTACCCTGCAGCACGCGCTTACCGCGATGCACGTATCAACCGTATTTTCGAAGGAACCAATGAAATCAATCGTTTGCTGGCTGTAGGTATGCTGGTGAAGAAAGCTATGAAGGGCGAAGTTGATTTGTTTACACCGGCTATTGCAGTGCAAAAGGAATTGATGAGCGTTCCTGATTTCAGCACACCGGATGGCGATGATTACTTTGCAGCAGAAAAGCTGGCTTTGAAGAATGCCAAGAAAGCGATACTAATGACAGCCGGTGCCGGCGTGCAGAAGTTTATGCAGGCTTTTGACAAAGAGCAGGAGATAATCATGAATATATCTGATATGTTGATTGAGTTGTTTGTTTGCGAATCTACCTTGCTGCGGACAGAAAGATTAGTTGCGGTAAAAGGACAGGAAGCTGCCAGCCTGCAAATTGATATGACTAAAACATATATCAGCGATGCACTGGAAAGAATTAACCTGAGCGGCAAGCATGCTATCACTGCCTTTAACGAAGGCGATACCCTGCGTATTATGCTAATGGGCTTAAAGCGCTTTACCAAGTATGAGCCAATTAATACTACTGCTACCCGCAGAAGAATTGCAGATAAATTGATTGAGGCAAACGAATACTGTTTCTAAGAGAGTAGTGAGTATCAAGTATTGAGTAGTTAGACAAAACCAATACGAAATATAAGACTCTATTATGCAGTAAATCGAAAGGGAATTTTACAAATGAAGACAAGTCAATCTAAATACTAATTACTAAATACTAAAACAAATGTCGACTACATCAACAGGAGCCAAGACCACACTTAAAGGTGGCGAGTTCATTATCAAAGAAAGCCAGTGGCAGGATGTGTATATTCCTGAGCAGATTGATGAAGAGCAAACTGCTATGCGCGAAATGACCAAAGATTTCATTCGCAAAGAAATAGACCCGCGCTTAGAGGAGTTGGATAAAGACCCGATGAAGAGCGTGGAGATTATTGACAAAGCCGGCGAACTTGGTTTGCTGGGTTTGCATATACCAGAGGAGTATGGCGGCCTGGGTAAAGACCTTACCTCTTTCAGCTATGTAACCGAAATTTTAGGATGGGGCCACGGTGTTAGTGTTGCCATTGGCGCGCACACCGGTATTGGTACCTGCCCTATTATTTATTACGGTAACGATGCACAGCGTGCTAAGTATTTGCCAAAGCTGGCTACCGGTGAGTTGAAAGCTGCTTACGCTTTAACTGAACCATGGAGCGGTAGCGATGCCCTTGGCGCTAAAACCAAAGCAGTGTTGAGCGACGATAAGAAGCACTACATACTGAATGGACAGAAGATGTGGATTACAAACGCAGGCTTTGCCGATGTGTTTGTGGTGTTTGCCAAAATAGATGGCGACGATAAGAAGTTCACAGGCTTTATAGTAGAAAAAGGCTACGAAGGCCTTAGCGTAGGTGCCGAAGAAAAGAAGATGGGTATTAAGTCATCATCTACCCGCCAGGTGTTTTTCAGCAATGTAAAAGTACCGGTAGAGAATTTGCTGGGCGAAGAAGGCAAGGGCCACAAAATCGCTTTTCAGATTTTGAACATAGGCCGTTACAAATTGTGCAACGGTGTATTGGGTGGTGCTAAGCGTGCGTTGGGTGTGGCAGTTAAATATGCTAACGAGCGTCAGCAGTTTAAAACCAACATCTCGCAGTTTGGTGCTATCAAACACAAGCTGGGAGAAATGGCTATACGTACCTGGATGGCAGAGTCTGCCTCTTACCGTGTGTGCGATTTAATTCAACAGAAAGAGCATGAATTGAAAGATGCAGGTAAAACCATGACCGAATACCTTACCGGTGGTGCCGAAGAATACCAGATTGAGTGTGCCTTGCTTAAAGTGTTAGGCAGCGAGGTACTTGATTTTGTGGTAGACGAAGCATTGCAGGTGCATGGTGGTTACGGATTTAGCGAGGAGTACCCAATGGCGCGCTCTTACCGCGATTCGCGTATCAACCGCATTTTTGAAGGTACCAACGAAATCAACCGTATGCTTTCGATAGATGCTATGCTTAAGTTTGCTATGAAAGGCAAGCTGGACCTGATGGGCCCTGGTATGGCTATTCAGAAAGAGCTGATGAGCGTGCCTGATTTCTCTGCACCGGATGCTGATGATATTTTTGGCAACGAAAAGAAAGCGTTGAAGAACGCTAAGAAAGCTTTCTTGCTGGTAGCCGGTGGCGCAGTGCAGAAGCTGATGATGAAACTATCGGAAGAGCAGGAAATACTTTTACATGCTTCAGATATGTTGATTGATATACTGGCTCTTGAGTCGGGTATGCTGCGCGCAGAAAAACTGATTAACCTGCATGGCTTAGAGGCTTCGCAGATTTATGTAGACATGGTTAAGTGCGCTTTCTTCGATGCTATGGACCGTATCAATGTAGCAGGTAAATCTGCCCTGGCTGCTTATGCTACCGGCGACGAACTGCGTATTATGGCCATGGGCTTAAAGCGCTTTACCAAATACGATGTAGTGAACACCAAGGATATCCGCCGTGCTGTTGCCGATAAGCTGATAGCAGAAAATGGATACTGTTTCTGGGATTAATCCTGTAAGGGAACCTTAATCCAAATACAAAACCGCTGCCTAGAAATGAGCAGCGGTTTTTTTATTTGTTAAGTGCGCGTTTTATACAAATCTTTTCTTGATATCCGTTAAAAAATGGGCTTCCATCTTGTTAAAGCTACTATATGGGAAAAGGTAAACAGCTGAGTTTACGTTAGTTATACGTAACTTTGAGACATATAAATTTATTGTATTTAAAGAGAGATGAATACCACCCAATTACTTAAACTACTTGTTACCAACCGCGAACTGATAGTTCGCAACAACGCCCACGCCGAAGAGCACCTGCACATGCTGGCCGAAGACTTTGCGCACATTAAAGATGATGAAGTATTACTGGCGCTGGAACTGAACAAAAGCCTGGCCGAGAAACACCTGCATTCTAACTACAAAAAGGCCATAGAAAACTCACTGAAAGCTATTGATACTTTTAAAGGCAGTCCACATACATTTTTTATTGCCCGCCATTACTGGGTAGTGGGGCACAGCTATATACAACTGGGCCAACACGATGAAGCCGAGATTAACCTTAATAAATCGCTGGAAACTGTAATGGATGATGAAGATTCGATGACGACCATAAAGACCGATGCCCTGATAGCACTGGCTATGAATGAAGAGTTCCGCAATGGTTTTTCGGGCTCGCCAAGGGCCGCGGAGCATGTAAAGCAGGCATTGGAACTGCTGAAGGATGAACGGTTTGCTATCCGCCGTGCCGGCAGCCTGATGGCACTGGGCAATGTAGTGATTAATGCAGGTGATAACGAAGAAGCACTGAAGATATATATGCAGGCAGCCGAAATATACGAACGCGTGTTCGACCTGGTTAATATGGCGGCTGTTTACAGCAATATAGGCACCTGCTATATACAGCGCCACCAGTTTGATAAGGCAGAAGAATACCTGAGCAAATCGCTTGATTTGCGTATTAAACTGGGTGCCCCCGACGAAACAAGCATTAGCTTCTACAACCTGGCAGTGGTATATAAAGAGACCAACCGCCTGGCAGAGGCGCGCGATTTACTGCTGAAAAGCAAAGAAATATTGCTAAAAACAGGCAATAAACCACATTTAAAAAAGACAAACATCCAGTTAAAAGAGGTGGAAAGCCTGCTGCACACCGCCCTAATAGCCGCCGCTTAAATTTTAGGCTGTTTTCTGCAAAAAGTAAATCTTTTCAGGATAAGCAACTCACAAGCATTTTTATTTATATTTAATGCTAGAACCTGTCCCCTGTGAAAAGAAGCATCCTCTTTCTTGCTTTATGCTGTTTGTATTGTAGTGCCGTCATGGCACAGGCTACCACTGTGCACATGCCCCAGCAGGCGCAGTTGCGCTTTACCGAAAACAAAGGCCAGTGGCACCCTAATATTTCGTACCGCAGCCCTATACCGGGCGGTAGTGTTTGGCTCGAAAAAAATGCCTTCTACTTTTTTCTTTACTCGGCGCAGGATATGGGGCATGCCCACCACCCCGGCGATGGCGAAAGCCATACGATTAGGGGCCATTCTTTCCGCGAAGAATTTGTAGGCGCTAACCTTAACCCGCAGCTAAACCCCAAAAGCGCCTTTGGCGATTATGCCAACTACTACATTGGCAACGACCCTACCCGCTGGGCCACCGGTGTAAAAATATATGCGCAGGTAAACTACGCCAATGTGTACGAAGGTATAGACCTGGCGGTATACACACAGCACAACAGCCAGTTGAAATACGATTGGATACTAAAACCACATGCCGATGCCTCTAAAATCAAAGTGCGCTATAACGGGGTAGATGAGTTGCGTATTAAAAACGGAGAGCTGCGCATAAAACTTTCTACCGGCGAGGTGGCGGAAGAAAAACCCTTTGCCTACCAACCCATTAATGGTTCTAAAAAACCGGTGAAGTGTAATTTTGTTTTAGCCGGCAATGAAGTAAGCTTTGAATTACCCGATGGCTACGATGAAAACTTTGAACTGGTAATAGATCCTACCATCGTGTTTTCTACCTACACAGGTGCCACCGGCGATAACTGGGGCTACACTGCTACGTATGATGCGGCAGGTAATATGTATGTGGGTGGCTATGTAAATAATGACGACCCCGGCTCTACTTATCCTACTACACCGGGCGCTTTTCAAACAGTATGGGGCGGGGGCACAGGGCTAAACGGCACACCTACCCCACCAGGCAGTGGCAGCGGTATTGGTTTTGCCTGCGATATGGGTATCACCAAGTTTTCGGCTAATGGAACCCAGATGCTCTACTCCACTTATATAGGTGGAAACGATAACGAGACCCCCCACTCACTGGTGGTAGACCAGCAAAACAACCTCATAATTTATGGTGTGGCCTACTCTGTCAACTACCCGGTTTTGGGCAATGCTTATGATAACAGCTACAATGGCAATGGCGATATAGTAGTTACGAAATTAAATGCTACCGGCACTGCTTTACTGGGCTCTACATTTTTAGGTGGTGTGGGCACCGATGGTATTAACTTCGACCCCGGTGAATTCACCTCGGGCAGGTTAAAACGCAACTATGGCGACCAGAACCGCGGCGAAGTAAACGTAGATGCAGCCAACAATATTTATATAGCCAGTTGCACACAATCATTTGATTACCCATGTACAGGTGGTGCCATACAATCGGTATACGGCGGCAGCCAGGATGGTTGCGCATTTAAACTTAACAGCAATTGCTCGGCACTACTATGGAGCACCTTTTTGGGCGGCACTTCAGATGATGCCTGCTACTCGCTCGATTTAGGCCCTAACGGTACACTGTATGTAGCCGGTGGAACTATGAGCAATAACTTTCCTACTACTACCGGCACCATTCACAGCAACTACCAAGGCGGTATGTACGATGGTTTTGTAGCCCACATAAATGCTACCGGCACGCAGTTGCTAAGCTCATCATACATTGGTACTGCTGGCGACGACCAGGTATATTTTGTAAAACTGGACGCTACCGGCAACGTTTATTTTACCGGGCAAACTACCGGTGCCTATCCCGTGCAAAATGTTACCTACTCCAACACTAACAGCGGCCAGTTTATAACCAAAACAAATCCGGCGCTCAGTAGCATTATTTATTCTACACGCTTCGGCAATGGTAACGGCCAACCTAACATTTCGCCTACTGCCTTTCTGGTAGATACCTGCGAAAACGTATATGTAGCGGGTTGGGGTTGTGCACAAAACAGTGTTTTTGTAGATTATGGTTTTACATCTAATATAATGACGGGCATGCCTATAACCAGCGATGCGTTAAAGCCTAATACCGATGGAACCGACTTCTACTTTTTTGTGCTGTCTAAAAATGCACAGAACATTTTGTACGGATCTTACTTTGGAGGCAATGGCGAAGAACACGTAGATGGTGGCACCAGCCGCTTTGATAAGCGTGGTGTGATATACGAAGCCATCTGCGCCGGTTGCGGCAATAACAATGGCAACGGTGCGCCGCAAACCCCTACTACCCCCGGTGTGGTGGGCCCGGTAAACCTTAGCGCCAACTGTAACGAGCTTGGTTTAAAGATAGAATTCAACCTGTCGGGCACACAGGTGGCCATTGATGCATACCCGCGCGCTACTGGTTGCGTACCGCTTACGGTGCAGTTTCAGGCTACCAGCAATGCACAGTCGGTAACCTGGTACCTGGCCGATAGTGTAACCTCTAACCAGCTTAACCCGGTATATACCTACACCGATACCGGCACCTACCGGGTAATGCTGGTGGGTATAGATTCTAACTCGTGCAACATAGCCGACACCGCCTACCTGGACGTATGGGTGCGCGATGATTCGATAGCGGCTAATTTTTTACCTAACCTGAATATAGACTGCTATACCAACTCTATAACCCTACGCACCGAAAGTTACTCATCGGCCAACTACGTCTGGACCATGGGCGATGGGACACAGTACAATACCGATTCTATTTCGCACACCTACGCAGGGCCTGGTAATTATAATATACGTTTGATAGTTTCAGACACTACCCGGTGTAGCCTTGCAGATACGTTTAACCATGTAGTATTTATACCGCAGCAGGTGGACGCTAATTTCGCAGCCAGCAGCACCGGTGGCTGTATTCCTCTTACTGTAAACTTCAATGCCCCGTTTGTATCCACAGCTACGTATTTCTGGGATTTTGGCGACAGCACAACTTCTAATCAGAACAGCAACACTCATACTTACACTTATGTAGATTCATTTGCCGTGCAGCTTATAGTGGTAGATTCTTCATCGTGCAACATACGCGATACAGCCAATGCCATTATTGTAACTATCGATTCATCGGCCGATGCGGCCTTTGGGTTTACCCGGCGGTTCTTTGGCTGCGATTCGGTGCAGGTTACGGTGTGGGCCAATTATACCGGCGAAGATTCGCAGGTGTGGGATTTTGGCGATGGCACACAACTTAATAACGTAGATACTGCTTACCATGTATACAACACAGCAGGTACGTTTACTATTACGCATACACTTACCGATTTATCTATGTTCTGCAAACCGGTAGATACCGAGCAGATAGCTATCAGTTTAGTGCCGTTGAATGTTACGATGACTATACCCGATACCGGTGGCTGCTATCCGTTTACTGCCAACTTTATCGGCAACTCTGTTTTGCTTTCTACCGATTTTGTTTGGTACTTTGGCGATGGCAGCTCGCTCAGCGGCGATACGGTTTCGCATACATATAACAATGTGGGCACCTTTAATGTAGTGGTGCTGGCTACCGATACCAACGCCTGTGTGGGTACCGATTCTGCCTTTGGGCAGGTTACAGTTATAAACGATTCGGTACAGGCCGATTTTAATTTGATAGTGCTGAATGATTGCGACTCGAACCTGGTGCTAGACCTGATTAACACGAGCACTAATGCCGTAGATAATTTCTGGGATTTTGGCGATGGCACAATATCCACGAATGTAAATGAGAACCACTCGTACAACATGCCCGGCACTTATACTATTACGCTGATAGTGCAGGATACTAACCGGTGCCATCCGCTGGATACTATATCTAAGAACGCAATCTTGCTGCCCAATGTGTTTGTAGATTTTACGGCCGACGATGTCTGCCTGGGCACCTCCGTGCAGTTTAATAACCTGGGCAGCCCCACCGCCAGCTACACCTGGAATTTTGGCGATGCCACTATCAGTTCGCAATACTCTCCTACTCATTTTTATAATGCTATCGGCATTAAGCAGGTAGAACTTACTATAGTAGATACTACCACCTGCGATGTAACTGCTACGGTTACGCACCCGGTGCAGGTGTTTGCCCAGCCCATTGCCGATTTTACTACCGATGGCGATACCTTTAAGTTTGAGTTTCCGGTAGAGTTCATCAACCGCAGTTTTGCCTACCAGAACCTCTATTGGGATTTTGGCGACGGCAGCAGCAGCGTAGAAGAGAATCCGGTGCATACATATGAAAGTATTTATACTAAAACTGTGTGCCTGCAGGCCAGCAATAATGCCTGCGCCGATACTATCTGCAAAAACATCTTCATCTCTTTCACCGGTTTGGTAGGGGTGCCTAATGCCTTCTCGCCAAACGGCGATGGCATTAATGATGAAGTGCGGGTAGAAGGCCGCGGCATTGTGGGGCTTACCTTCAGGATATATAATCGCTGGGGCGAAAAGGTATTTGAAACAAACGACCAGAGCATCGGCTGGAATGGGATTTTCCGCGGCGTACTGCAAGAGATGGAGGTATACACCTATGCAGTAGAAGCCACTTTAATTAACGGACAGGTAGTACCATTGAAAGGGAATATAACTTTGCTTAGATAGACATGAGACCATACAATACATATTTGGGCAGGTGGTGCAGAGAGAGGTTTCTGCGCTATGGGCTCGCCTTGTGTCTTGTGTCCTGCATCTCATACCTCTCTGCCCAGGATATTCACTTTACACAGTTCTTCACCAATCCCTTAATACTTAACCCTGCGCAAACCGGCAACTACGATGGCAACTACCGGTTGGGTTTTAATTTTAAAGCGCAGTGGCCGTTTGCCATTACCGGTAAGGTATATAACCACCACACCGAATCGCCCTTTGTAGATTTTAGCTTTGGCGAGCGCAAACTAAAAACTGCCTGGTTTGGTTTGGGTATGAACTTTGTAAACGATGAAGCCGGCGATGGCCGCCTTACATACCGCCGTATAGGTTTAAGCGGAGCTTATCACCAGGCCTTTGATAAAGACCACCGGTACGTGCTTTCTACCGGTTTTGGGTTTAGCTACATTATCCGCTCGGTAGATTTTTCAAAATTTTATTTCAATAACCAGTGGGTAGATGACTTTGGATTTAATATAACCCTGCCTAACGGCGAGCCTCTACAGCGCGAAAGTTTCCAGATGATAGACCTGAATGCCGGTTTAAATTTTGCGGCGCAAATACACGAGCAGGTTAAGCTTGAGGTGGGCTTCTCTATGCTGCACCTTAACCGCCCTAAGCATTCTTTTTTAGGCACTACAGAGCGCTTAGGTTTCCGATACCAGGCCAGCGCCGGTGTTACGTATAATGTAAACGAGAAGATATCGATACTGGTAAATGCTTACTATGGCAACGAGAAGAAGGCGCAGGAAATTACGGCGGGTGCCATGCTGGGTTACGGCATCTCTAAGCGCCGCTCTGCCGACCCGGAGAACACCATTTACATAGGCCTTTACTATCGCGCCCTCGATGCACTTGCACCGGTAGTAGGTTATAAGTATAAAAGCACCCGTATATTATTCAACTACGATGTTACTCTTTCCGGGCTAGCCAAACCGGGCCGTGCCAATGGTGGGCCTGAGTTATCTATAGTGCACACCGGTAGCTTTTACAAGCACTTCGGCACCAAAAAAGTATACTGCCCAAGTTTTAGATAAGGCCTATCTGCCAATTATCAACTCCTTCACTAATTTTCTTTCACCGGTATTTAGCTCAAGCATATATACGCCTGCGGCAAACAGCGATAAATCTATATTGGTGGTAGTGCTGTGTAAGTGCTGTGTATATACTTGTTGACCTAACATGTTTTTAATACTGATAGTAGTATTAGTGCCTGTTTTGCTTACTGCTACCAACACCTGGCTGTAAGCAGGGTTAGGATAAATACTGAAAGCAAATTCTTCTGCCAGTACACTCAGGCTGTTCGGGTTCTCCTGCACTATTACCGTAGCGGTTTCAGTGCAGCCATTACTATCGGTTACGGTTACCGAGTAAGTGCCACCCGCAATCGCAGTTAAATTTTGCGTAGTGTCGCCGGTGTTCCAGGTAAAGCTAAACGGAGCTGTGCCGCCTGTAGGGTTGGTTACCTCCACGCCGCCATCGGCTGCACCTATGTTTGCATTAGTAGTAGCCGTGGCAAACTGTATAGGATCCGTTTCGTCAATAGTTACGGTAGCTGTGGCAGTGCAGCCATTGCTATCGCTTACCTGTATAGTGTAGCTGCCGCCCGCCAGGTTTTGCACGGCTGGCGTACTGTTGAAATTACTCCATAGGTATTCGTAACCACCGGTGCCACCGGTAGCGCTAACAGTGGCACTGCCATTCTGCGCTCCGCTGCATACTACATTTACTGCGGTTGTTGTTAATGCCAGTGGTGCCGGGTCGGTAAGTACTGCTATAGCTGTTACCGAACATCCGGCAGCATCGGTAATAGTAGTGGTGTAAGTACCGCCTGTAAGGTTTATGGCACTACCACCCGACCAATCATATACATAAGGCATAGTACCACCAGTAGCAGTAATATCTACGCTGCCGTTGTTATCGCCGTAGCAGCGCGGGCTCACCACAGTTTGTGTAACCGTTAAAGCGTCAGGCTCGGTAATGGTTACTTGCTGTATAGCGGGACAATTGTTGCCATCGGTAATAGTCACGGTAAACGTGCCCGGTGTAAGGTTGGTAAGCGAGGCTGTGGTCTCGCCGTTGCTCCAGGCATAAGTAACCGGTTGCTGTGCGCTGGCAATGTTAACACCAGCCGTGCCATTAGCAGCACCATAGCAACTAATATTGGTAGCGGCTAAAGTAGCTACAATAGAGGATGCGCTATTTACCAGGGCAGTACCTGTACCGGTGCAGTTGTTCGCATCGGTTACAGTTACATAGTAGGTATCGGCTGCAAGGTTGGCAAGCTGCGCACCGGTTGAGTTATCGCTCCATACAAATGTATAGCCCTGTGTGCCACCGGTAACAGTAGCCAGTGCAGTGCCGTTATTGGCACCGCAGGTAGCCAGGGTAGAGGACGTAGTTACCGAGAGCGAGGTAGGCTCTGTAACTACTTGTGTTATTACCGATAGGCAGCCCGCGCCATCGGTTACGGTGGCGGTGTAAGTGCCGGCCGCTATGTTGCTGATAGCAGGCGTAACAGCACCATTACTCCATTGATACGTATAGGGTGGTGTACCGCTACTAACATTTAACTGCGCGCTGCCATTAGCTGCGCCAAAGCAGGTAGCGTTTACTGCCGAGCTGCCCACCACCGGGCTACCTGTATTGTTTACAATAGCCGCTGCGGTTGCAGTGCAACCGGCATTATCTGTTACAGTTACCACATAGTTACCGGCCCCCAATGCACTGATAGATAAAGTAGTTGCACTGTTGCTCCAGCTGTAGCTGTAACCGGCAGTGCCACCACTCACACTGGCCGATGCGCTACCGTTGTTCTGTCCGCAGGCAGCGTTGTTCGCAGTTACACTTATGTTTATAGACGTTGGTTCTGCTATAGTGGCCTGGGCAGTTGCGCTGCAACCGTTGGCATCTGTGGCAGTAACGGTGTAGCTACCTGCTTCCACGTTCGAAACGTTCTGGCCGTTTAGCCCGCCGCTCCAGCTATAAGTTAAATTACCGGTACCGCCTGTGGCCGTCAGGTTTATGCTACCGGTAGCCGCACCATTGCAGGCTACATTACTTGCTGTGGTACTCAGTGAAACTGCCGACGGTTGATTAACCGTAGCGTTGGCAGTAGTGCTGCAACTGTTGGCATCTGTAATAGTTACCGAGTAACTACCGGCGCTTAACTGGTTCAAATTTTGGGTAGTAGCTCCACCCGTCCAGTTATAGGTATAATTACCGGTGCCGCCATTAGCTGTTAATGCTACCGCACCGGTATTGGTGTTGTAGCAGCCTGCATTGGTGGCAGTAGCAGTGGCGCTGAGTGGCGCCGGTTGTGTAATAGTAGTAGTGGCAGATGATGTGCAATTGTTGCCATCGCTTACTGTAACCGTATAGCTGCCTGCCGGCAGCGATGTTACATCCTGCACTGTTGCACCATTCGACCATAAGTATGAATACCCATTGGTACCACCGGTTACATTCAAATCTATACTGCCGGTTGCGTTACCGTTGCACAATATGTTTGTTGCACTAAGTGTTGTTGACAGTGCTGCTGGTTGTGTCACGGCAATACTTAGTGTAGCCGAGCAGGCATTGGCATCTGTAATAGTAACCGGGTAGGTACCGGCTGCTAAACCTGTGCGCGTTTGGCTGGTATTGCCCCCTGCCCATAAGTATGTATAGCCCGGTTGCCCGCCCGATACACTTAAATTTATAGCACCGGTGTTTTGCCCGTTACATAATACGTTGGTTATAGTGCTTGTTGGGTTAAGCCCGTTTACCTGCCCTACTACTGCAGTGGCGGAAGTACTGCAGCTATTCGCATCGGTTACTGTAACCGCGTAGGTGCCGGCACTAAGGTTGCTTATGTTTTGTGTAGTGGCACCACCGGTCCAGCTATAGCTATAGCCACCGTTGCCACCGGTTACTGCCAATAGCACTGCACCGGTGTTGCTGCCATTGCATAGCACGTTGGTAGCAGTTGTAGCCGCATTTAAAGCAGCCGGTTGTGTTACCGTAGCTGTGGCAGATGCTGTGCAGTTGTTGGCATCGGTAATAGTTACGGCATAGTTGCCCGCCACTATGTTTGCCCTGTC
>DATGWP010000232.1:0-102439 GCA_035299425.1 Chitinophagales bacterium
GTTTAACTCGTTTAACGAGGAACTAAGCGCTGAAATTATTGATGCGCTGAAAAAAACAGCTAAAGATGAAAGCGTACGGGTGGTCGTATTAAGTGGCACCGGTAAGGCATTTTGCAGCGGGCAAGACCTGAAAGATATTAAGGGCAAACTAGGCGAGCGCAGCCTGGGTGAATCGGTACTACGCCGTTATAACCCTATGATACTGGCTATACGCGAAATGGCTAAGCCAGTTATTTGCAAACTAAATGGTGTAGCTGCCGGTGCAGGTGCATCGCTGGTGTTGGCCTGCGATATGATAATAGCCTCAGAAACCGCTTCGCTGATTGAGGTATTTGCCAATGTGGGCCTGGTGCCTGATTCGGGTTCCTCGTTCTTTTTACCACGATTAGTAGGTTACAATAAAGCATTTGAACTAATAACCCTTGCCAGTAAGGTAAGCGCTAAAGAGGCTTACGATATGGGCTTTATATACAAAGTAGTAGCACCGGAAGAACTGGATAATGCTGTGAACGAGTTGGCGCAACGCTATGCTACCGGACCAAGCAAAACTTATGGCATGATTAAGAAAATGCTGAATAAGGCCTACACCGCTAACCTTAACGAGATGCTGCTGGAGGAATACTACGGCCAGGAATTGGCCGGCCGCAGCCAGGACTATGTAGAAGGTGTAACTGCCTTTACCGAAAAAAGGAAGCCGGTGTTTACCGGGAAGTAATTACTTCAGCTTCTCATTATTCTTATGCCTATCCGCATCGCGGTTGGTTTTTTTGTCCAGGTTTTTTTGCAGGGCAGAGGTTAAGTCCACACCGGTTTGGTTAGCCAGGCAGATAAGCACAAACAGCACATCGGCCAGTTCATCGCCCAGCTCTTTGTTTTTGTCGCTTTCTTTAAAACTCTGCTCGCCGTATTTGCGGGCTATTATGCGAGCCACTTCGCCTACCTCTTCGGTAAGCATAGCCATGTTAGTCAATTCATTAAAATACCGCACGCCGGTGGTCTTTATCCAGTTATCTACGGTGGCTTGTGCTTCTTCTATGGTCATAGTTTAGTTTTAGGAGACGCGAGCATCGCGTCTCTACGGTTTAGTCTTTTCCATCTCCTCTGCAATTCTCTTCGCATCATAGGCATCCATTTTTTTCAAATGGTCAACCACACTTTGGTGGCTCTCCGCATCGCGGTTTTGCGATAGCTTGCTTATGGCTTCAACCCGTTCAACTTTAATTTCGAACCCCACCACGCCGCGCAGGTCCTTCTCCAACGTATGCGCCGGTATTTCATTGTAGCCTTGCGGCTTTTCGGCATGGACATCTTCGTAGCGTTTCATCAATTTTTGCAGCATAGCCTCCAGTGCGTCTCCTTCTACCAAAGTAGCTTTGCCATATAGGTGAACAGCCTTGTAATTCCAGGTGGGCACATTGCGGTGGTTATACCAACTGGGTGAAATGTAGCTGTGGGGCCCCATAAAAATAGCCAGCACATCATTCATGGTTTCAAAGGTTTTCCACTGTGGGTTGGCCTTAGAAACATGCCCATGCAAAAACCAGTTGCCGTTTTCGTCCGTAACTACTTCAAGCGGAATATGGGTTGCCCAGGGAAGATTATCTTTGATAGATACAAGAGTGGCGAAGCTGAACTCCCGTACGAGTTTTTCAATTTCGGTTTTGTCTTCTTCTTTAAAGTGATTAGGTATGTACATGTAAGGTAATAGGTTGTAACGCGTCTGAATTCAAAACTAACATTATGCTTAAAAAAATCGCCCCCCTGTTTTTGTTTGTTCTTTCGCTTCAGGTATTCGCCCAATCGCCCAAAACAGTGCTGATTGAACATTTTACCAATACTAAATGCAGTATTTGCGCATCGCGCAATCCGGATTTCTACAACACACTTTCAGGGTACCCGCAGGTAATTCATATAGCTTTTCACCCGAGTTCGCCTTATTCATCGTGTTATTTCAGCCTGCAAAATGCCGCTGAAAACAACGAACGCACTATTTTTTACAATGTGTTTGGCTCTACACCCAGGTTTGTCTTAAACGGCAAAATTGTACCTAATGCCGTGCCGGTTATTAATAATACCACACTTGACACTACGCTTAACCAAACCGTGCCTGTAGAAGTACTTGCCACCGAAGAGTTAGTTACTTCCGATTCGGTAAAAGTACGCGTAGTTGTTCGCACCACAGGTAATATAGCTGAGCAACAATTATTGCTTTTTGCAGGTGCTGCGCAAGATACAGTTCAATACAGTGCCGGCAATGGCGAGCAACTGCACCGCGATGTTTTTCGCAAGGCACTTACTAAGGCCAAGGGCGATACTATTAATGTTCCGGCATTAAATGACAGTGCCGTCTTTTTCTATGCTTACAAAATTCAAACGGGCTGGCGCGAACCAAACATGAACACCATAGCCTGGCTGCAAACCACAGATACCAAACGGGTGCTAAATGCAGATAAATCGCACCGGGTGGTTACTCCAGCTATTGTTTTGGGCCAATCACCCAAAACTGTTTTGATTGAGCATTTTACCAATACCAAATGCAGTATTTGCGCATCGCGCAACCCCGGCTTTTATTCAACTCTTTCAGGTTATCCGCAGGTTATCCATATTGCTTTTCACCCAAGTGCGCCCTATAATTCCTGCTACTTCAACCTACAAAATGTTGCTGAAAACGACGCCCGCACTAACTACTATGGCATATATGGCTCTACCCCGCAGTTTGTGCTTAATGGAAAACATTTGCCTTCTGCCAACCCTGCTATAACTGCTACCACTATCGATACCGCCCTAAATCAAACTGCATCCATTGAAGTTAGTGCCACACAGGAGCTACAAGGTAGCGATTCTATTACTTCACGGGTAGTAATACGAACCACCGGAACCATAAACGAAACCAATCTTTTGCTTTTTGCAGGTGTGGCGCAAGACACGATACAATATAGTGCAGGCAATGGTGAGCAACTACATCATGATGTTTTTAGAAGGGCACTTACCCAGGTTACGGGCGATGCTATTCAAGTACCGGCAATAGACGATAGCCTGGTTCTGAATTTTACCTATAAAATTGAAGCTGGTTGGCGGACGGCTAACCTTAATACCATAGCCTGGCTACAAACAGTAAGCAATAAGCAGGTTTTAAATGCAGCAAAATCAAATGCAGTTACTCCGCTTATTTCGGGAATTAGCGAAAGCGAAATTAAAAACGGGTTCACCGTATTTCCTAATCCGGTTGGTAACCAACTACAGATTTCGGGCTATAAAGCTGGGGATGAAGGCATGATTGAAGTGTTTGATATGCTGGGCAGTAAGATATTCTCTGGCAAGTTACAGGCGGCTAACTACACCATAAATACAGTTAACTGGAATAGCGGTGTTTACTTTGTGCGGATAGGCAACACCACTAAGCGGATAGTGAAGGAGTAAATGAGTATTGATGCATGAACTTGCCTTGCTTAAGCTTAGCTTAGTCATGCCATCAAAAACCGGTTATCCTACTCTTTATTGCGGCTATCTATATTGATTGTTACCGGTCCGTCGTTAACCAGCGCCACTTTCATATCAGCGCCAAACTCACCTGTGCCAATTGGTTTACCTAAATCGCGTTCCAGCAAGGCAATAAATTTCTCATAAAGGGGTATGGCTACATCCGGCTTTGCCGCGCGGATGAACGAAGGGCGGTTGCCTTTTTTAGTAAGTGCGTGTAAGGTAAACTGAGATACTAAAATCATATGGCCACCTGTATCTTTCACGCTTAAATTCATCTGCTCATTTTCATCGTTAAAAATGCGCAGGTTTACAATTTTGCCACTCATCCATTCCAGGTCTTCGGCTGTATCTGCTTCTTCAAAACCGGCTAGCACTAAAAGGCCTTTGCCTATAAAGGATTTTACTTTCCCTTCTATGGTTACACTTGCTTCGGATACCCGTTGGATGGTTACACGCATTTTTACAAATCTTGAAATTCTATACCCCGCGAAGTAAAATAATCTGCCAGTATTTGCCGCTCGCTTTCTATTAAAAAAGAAGTGAATGAAATGTAACCCTTCCTGCTTTCCTTTTTAGTTTTAATAAAGTAATGAGACCCCTTGTAAACTACTTTATAGCCAGCTGCCTCTATAGCAGTAATCGGAATTTCTTTCGTGTGCATCACCAGTGGATGACGCACTATTATTTTGTCAGGCAAAAAATGTAACCATAAAAATTCTTTGGCTACCAATATAAAGGTAAGTGGCAAAGCTATAGAAGTAATTATTATCCACCCGCAAAAATCGCTGCCATAATGAAATGCTCCTACAATAAAATAGCCCACCACAAAGGCAATTGGCGGTGCGAAGAAGACAAAAGTAGTGTCTGGGTCTACAAGCAGGATTTTTCTATCTGCTGCAAACAATTTTTCTGAACGTTCTATATAAATTCGCAAGCTATGAACTACTACTTCTAAAAAAATAGTGCTGAGGATTACATAAAAAAGCAGATCGCTCATTCCCAATGCTTATAATTGGCTTTGTACTCAAGCATTATATTCAGGTAGTTAGAGAACCGCTCTTCCGATATTCGTCCATCCTGGTAGGCTTTCTTAACAGCACATCCCGGCTCATGTTCGTGCAGACAGTTATTAAATTTACAATCATTCAGCACCTCGCGCATCTCTACATAGTAGTGCGAAATCTCTTCAGGCTTAAAATCCATAATACCAAACTCGCGGATGCCCGGTGTATCTATCACGCTGCCGCCAAAAGTAAGCGGGTGCATTTCGGCAAAGGTAGTGGTATGCATGCCCTTACCGGTTATACGCGATATGTTGTCGGTCTTTAAATTAAGGTGCGGCTGCACGGCATTCATCAGGGTAGATTTACCTACACCCGAGTGGCCCGAGATAAGGGACGTCTTATCCTTCATCAGTTCTTTTACTTCTTCTATGTGCTCATTTTGCAAGGCCGAAACAAACAAAGTTTTGTAGCCAATGTTTTCGTAAATCTTCGAAACATAATCCTGTTTCTTCTGCCCCTTTACATCCAGTAAATCCTGCTTGTTGAAGATGATAACGGTAGGTATATGGTAAGCCTCGGCGGTTAAGAGAAATCGGTCTATAAATCCGGTAGAGGTCCTTGGGTTGCCCATGGTTACTATCAGCAGCGCCTGGTCAATGTTGGCTGCCAGTATCTGCCGGGCCCCTTTATGCTTGGGCGATGAGCGCACGATATAGTTTTTGCGGTGCTCTATCTCGTTTATCACCCAGCTATTGTTGCCGTCTTCGGTGCTTATATCCACCCTATCGCCTACGGCAATGGGGTTGGTGTCCTTCGTCTCTTCTAAACGGAAAATGCCTTTGAGGCGAACCTTACAAATGTCGCCATTCTCTGCTTTCACCTCATACCAGCTACCGGTAGATTTTATTACTACTCCTTTCATCTATACCACGAATTACACCAATTATTGCGAATTGAATTGCATTTTGTTTTCTCCATTACAAAATGCGGGTAGAAGAAGCATGCACCGCCAGCGAAATCTCCATCAGCAGTTCAGGGTCTTTTTCCAGCACATTGCCTATTACAATTACATCGGCGCCTGCCTGGCAAACTTCCTCCGCCTGTGCTGCAGAGCGTATGCCGCCACCCACTATTACCGGGATAGAAAGATTCTTTTTCACAGCCTTTATTATTGAAGTGCTCACTGTGTTCTCTGCCCCGCTGCCCGCCTCCAGGTAAATCAGTTTCATGCCCAGTTGCTCACCAGCAAGGGCGGTGGCTACGGCTATATCCGGTTTATCGTTAGGTATGGGTACCGTTTGGGTAATGTAACTGGTGGTAGAAATCCGTCCGCCATCAATAAGCATGTAGCCGGTAGGCAGCACTTCTATACCCGCTTGCTTGATGGCAGGCGCAGCCATTACATGCTGCCCTATCAGGTACTCCGGGTTGCGGCCGGAGATTAGGCTAAGCAACAAAATAGCATCCGCTTTGGCGCTAACCTGGTAGTTGTTGCCGGGAAAAATCACTACCGGTATTTTAGAGTTTTCTTTCAAAAAAACCACCGTTTCTTCAAACCGGTTTTCCAGTAACAGACTACCACCTACAAAGAAGAAATCTATGCGGCAGTTAGTCGCTAAGTCAACCAATTTCCGCAGACTGTTAATATCCTGCTTGTCGGGGTCGATTAACACAGCTAACTGGCTGCCGGTAGATGATTTGACCTGTATATTGAGCATATTGATTTAAAATTAAACGATACCAACACCCCCAAATCAGGGTTTTCCGTTACGCGACAAAGATAACCCTCTATTGACGATGCCCAAATGGTGGAAAGCAGGGTATTGCCGACCAAAAAACAAGACATAAATTTTATCCGAAACGGGCGAAATTTCTCCAAATTTTTTGGTCAATTTCTTTTTCCACATAAGGAAATCAAGCCCACACTGCGTTTCAAAACCTACCCTACCTGTTTGCACAAAACGTGTGGAAAAATGTGATGGATTTTGAATGAAGCGAAAAATATATTCGTTAGAGCGTTTAGGAAATATTAAACAACACTGCTTACTATTTGAAGTAAATTTACAACCAACTACATTATGGCAAGAAAAAACGAAAAAAAGGGATTGAAGTTCGACCGCTTCTTTACCAGTGACGACAAGTCGGCTTTCGACTTATTTGAGTACGATTTGCGTTCTAGCGTAATCCGTAATCCTAAGGGTGATGCTGTGTTCGAAATGTATAATGTAGAGGTGCCTAAGGGTTGGAGCCAGGTAGCTACCGATATTCTTGCACAAAAATATTTTCGTAAAGCCGGGGTTCCGCAGCCTGATGGTTCGCTGGGTGGCGAGACTTCGATTAAGCAGGTAGCTCATCGTTTGGCCGATTGCTGGAAAAGCTGGGGTGAACGCTATGGTTATTTTGCTTCTGCCAAAGATGCTACTGTATTTTACGATGAGTTGGTTTACTCATTGCTTGACCAAATGGCAGCCCCCAACTCTCCACAATGGTTTAACACGGGGCTATATACTTCTTATGGCATAACCGGCAAACCGCAGGGCCACTACTTTGTAAACCCTGATACCGGTGTATTAGAGCAATCAACTTCTGCTTACGAAAGGCCGCAGCCACACGCCTGTTTCATTTTGTCGGTAGATGATGATTTGGTAAACAACGGCGGTATTATGGACCTGTGGACCCGCGAAGCACGTATTTTCAAATACGGCTCGGGCGTGGGTACTAACTTTAGCAACATACGCGGCGAGGGCGAAAAGCTTTCGGGCGGAGGTACTTCATCGGGCCTGATGAGCTTTTTGAAAATTGGTGATGCAGCTGCAGGCGCTATCAAGAGCGGTGGAACAACCCGCCGTGCAGCCAAGATGGTGTGCCTTGACCTTGACCACCCAGAGATTGTAGACTTTATAGACTGGAAGAGCAAAGAAGAAGATAAAGTAGCTGCCCTTATTGCAGCCGGTTACGATTCGCACTACGAAGGCGAAGCTTACAAAACCGTTGCCGGGCAAAACTCAAACAATTCAGTGCGTATACCTAACTCTTTCTTCCATACACTGGAGAAAGGTGAGGACTGGAACCTGGTGGCCCGTAGCAACAAGAAGGTAATGAAGACTATCCCTTCGCGCGAACTGTGGGATAAAATAGCAATGGCCGCCTGGCGCTGTGCCGACCCTGGTGTGCAGTATGATACTACAATCAACGAATGGCATACTTGCCCTGAGGATGGCCCTATACGCGCCAGCAACCCTTGCAGCGAGTATATGTTTCTGGATAATACGGCTTGTAACCTGGCATCTTTCAACCTGCGTAAATTTTTCAATGATAAAACGCTTGAGTTTAACGTTGCTGGTTTCGAAAGCATGAGCCGTGTATGGACGACTGTGCTTGAAATATCTGTGCTTATGGCGCAGTTCCCTTCTAAAGAAGTAGCCCAGTTGTCTTACGAGTTCCGCACGCTTGGTTTAGGTTATGCTAACCTTGGCTCGGTGCTAATGGTAAGCGGTATACCTTACGATAGTGATAAGGCCCGCGCATTTGGTGGTGCTATCACAGCTATAATGACCGGTGTGGCTTACAAAACTTCGGCAGAGATGGCCGCTACATTAGGCGCGTTCCCTGCTTACGAAAGAAATAAGAAACACATGCTGCGCGTAATGCGCAACCACCGCCTGGCTGCTTACAACGCACCAGCCAGCGACTACGAAGGCATCGAAATTAAGCCACTGGGTATCGACCCTAAATTCTGCCCTGATTATTTATTGAAAGCTGCCACTACCGCATGGGATGAGGCGCTTCAATTGGGCGAAAAATACGGCTACCGCAACGCACAGTCAACTGTAATTGCACCTACCGGTACTATCGGTTTATTAATGGATTGCGACACTACCGGTGTGGAACCTGATTTCGCCCTGGTTAAATTCAAGAAACTATCAGGTGGCGGTTACTTTAAAATAGTAAATGAGTGCGTGCCTGCAGCCCTTGAGAACTTAGGTTACAACGCTAAAGAGATTGACGCTATTGTAAGATATGCAAAAGGTTCTGGTTCACTTACGGGTTGCCCGCACATCAATGCTGAGTCGTTAAAAGCCAAAGGCTTTAACGCCAGTGATGTAGAGAAAATTGAGAACGGACTGGTTGCTGCATTTGATATCACGTTTGCATTCAACGTGTGGAGCCTGGGCGAAGAAACCCTTCAACGTATAGGCTTTACCGATAAGCAATACAACGCAACAAACTTTAACCTGCTGCGCGAGTTAGGCTACAGCAAAGAAGAAATAGAGGCTGCTAATGAATATGTGTGCGGAACAATGACCGTAGAAGGCGCTCCTTACTTAAAGGATGAGCATCTTCCGGTATTCGACTGTGCTAACAAGTGCGGAACCAAGGGGAAGCGCTTTATACATGCACATGGCCACATCCGTATGATGGCCGCTGTTCAGCCTTTCATCAGCGGTGCTATTTCTAAAACTATTAACCTGCCTAACGAGGCTACTGTTGAAGATATACAAAGCTGCTATGAGCTATCGTGGAAACTGGGCTTAAAAGCCAACGCGCTTTACCGCGATGGATGCAAATTGTCTCAGCCACTTAGTAACAAGAAAGACGAAGACAAAGAAGACAAGAAAGAAACGGCTAAGGTTGAAGCCGCACCGGTTAACAACGGCGCAGAATTCAGCAAGCTTACGCCTGAAGAAGTACTGGAAGCTGCCCGCATCCTGATGCAGGAATCTACCGATACTAACTTCATGCGCGAGTTATCACGCATTGTAGAGCGCAAGAAGCTGCCTCACAAGCGCCGTGGCTTTACGCAGAAGGCAAAAATTGGCGGACAGACTGTATTTGTGCGCACCGGTGAATACGATGACCAGACCTTGGGTGAAATCTTTATTGATATGCACAAAGAAGGGGCATCATTCCGCTCGCTGATGAACTGTTTCGCTATATCGGTTTCTATAGGTTTACAGTATGGTGTTCCGTTAGAGGAGTTCACTAACAAGTTCACCTTCACCCGCTTTGAACCTAGCGGTATGGTTGACCACCCGAACATTAAGAACGCCAGCTCGATAGTAGATTATATCTTCCGTCTGTTAGCCTTCGAATACCTGGGCCGCACCGACCTTGTTCACGTAACCCCTAGCGAACTTAGCATGCGCGAGCGCAGTGCTATGGATTTGACTACCGAGATTTCGGAAGAGCCTATCGAGCGCATTACCCCGGTACATCCTGAAATGAAGGATAACAAACCTATAGCTAAGAAAGAGCCAGAGATGAAGGTAGAGCGTAAAATTACGATGGCCCCGTCTAACTCTATGAGCGCCTTCAACAAGGCTGCCGGCGATATGATGGGCGATGCGCCACCGTGCAGCGTGTGTGGCAACATAACCCTGCGCAGCGGTACCTGCTACAAATGCTTAAACTGCGGTAACAGCATGGGCTGTAGCTAATTAGGAATACGAAATTTCGGAATACAGAATTAATACAAGAGCCTCGCAGAAATGCGGGGCTTTTTTATTTACCCCTCCGCCCTTTCCTTTAGTGCCTTGTTCATAGCTATAAATCCATTGCGGGTTTGTTCGCCTATTTGTTTCATAATTAATCCGGCCAACAAACCGCTAAACTCTTCGCCGTGAATAAACTTCACCTGCGTTTCGCTTATCTTCTCAATGGCAAATTTGTGCTGGCCATTAAATAAGCCCGGTATTGGCAAGCTACCCAGCCATTCAAAGGTTTTGTACTTATCAAGCGTTACTACTTTGGGCTTAAACACCGAAGTGCCCGTGCCGTTATTAAGCACCACTTTAAGTTTAGCACCAATGGCCTGCTCACCCTCAATACTTTTTACAAATGGGTTCCACTGGCCGTATTTTTCAAAATCCATTAATACGTTCCATACTTTTTCTGCCGAAGCATTAATGATAATTTCTGTCTGTAAGTTGTTCATGTTGTTTGATTTTATGGTGCAAACGTAGGTACCGGCAAATGGCTATTCATTATCAAAAGATAATAAATCAGACTCTATGCAATACGCTTCCGGATACGGCTAAGCGATACCGGTGTAACACCAAGATAAGAAGCTATCATGTGTTGTGGTACGCGTGCTAATATCTCCGGCCGCTGCTGTAGCATATTCATATACCGCTCTTCGGGCGAATCGAGTATAAACGATGAGGCTCTGCGCTGCAGCATAATAAAAGCCATCTCAGCAATCGCCTTCGAAAAGATATGGAACTTAGGATAGTCCAGTGTCAATTCATCCAGTCGTTGTTTACTCATCACCAGCAACTCGCATTCTTCCAATGTATCTATGGCCTGGCGGCTGGGTATTTGCAGTAAAAAGCTTTCGAGCGATGCAATAAAATTGTTCTCAAACATAAAGTTGGCGCTTATCTCTTCGCCTTCTTTTTCAAAATATAACCGGGCTGTCCCTTTATTAATAAAGTAAGCTTCGCGGCTTACATCACCTACCCGCACCAGGTTAAATTTTTTGGGCACCGAGCGGAAAATAAAAATGCCGGTAAAGGCATCCCACTCCTTTTGATTAAGAGGAAGCATTTTATTTACCTGCAGGTATAGCTGGCTGAATATGGGTTCGGTTTTCATAGCCTGAAAATACTACAAGCAGAGAAATTCTCTTTTTTACTTTAGTCGCACTAAACATGCACCCGAAAGAATTACAGATAAAAGATTTTACCTACGATTTGCCCGATGAGCGAATTGCACGGTACCCACTTGCCGAGCGCGACCTGAGCAAGTTACTTATTTATAACCATGGCCAAATTACTGAGGATACTTACAAGAATATAAGCGAACATATACCGGCCAACTCCCTATTGGTGTTTAACAATACGCGTGTAATACCAGCACGCTTGTTTTTTAAAAACGCTACCGGTGCCAAAATTGAACTTTTCTGTTTAGAGCCTGCAGGTGAAACCGATTTAGTATCGGTAATGAGCCGCACTAAAAGCGTGCGCTGGAACTGCCTGATAGGCCGCGCCAGCAAATGGAAAGAAAAACAATTACAACACAAGGATGCTGACTTTATACTAAGTGCCGAAATTATTGAGCGCACCAGCGACTCCTTTGTAGTAGAATTTGCCTGGCAGCCAGAGGCGCTAACCTTTGCCGAGATACTGGATAAAACAGGCATGATGCCCATACCGCCTTACCTTAAACGCGAAAGCGAAGAATTAGATTTAAACCGCTACCAAACCGTATATGCCAAACAGGAAGGGTCAGTGGCAGCACCTACTGCCGGTTTACACTTCACCAAAGCCATTTTTAGCGCATTACAGGTCAAAAACATAGCTACAGCTGAAGTTACCCTGCATGTGGGCGCGGGCACTTTTAAGCCGGTTAAAAGCGAAACTATAGAGCAGCACGAAATGCATGCGGAGGTAATTGATGTTAGAGCAGAATTAATGCAAGACATCATATTGGCATTAAAGACTTCCGAAGTTGTAAAAACCGCGGATACTGCACCAAAGATTATTGCTGTGGGTACCACCTCACTTCGTACTATCGAATCACTGTATTGGATGGGGGCAAAGGCTTTGCAGAACCCGGATGCCGCCCTAAAGGAACTGGAAATAAAACAATGGGATGCTTATAATGAAAACCTGCAAGGGGTTTCATCTGTTGATGCATTGACTGCACTAATAGCATGGCTGCACAAAAACAAAATAGACAGATTGATTTGCAAAACACAGATATTAATTGCCCCTTCTTACAAACTCAAAATAGCATCTGCCCTCATCACCAATTTTCACCAGCCCAACTCTACACTCTTACTTTTAGTGGCAGCTATAGTTGGCGATGACTGGAAGAAAATTTACAGCCACGCCTTACAAAATAATTTTCGTTTTCTCAGCTATGGCGATGGCAGTTTGCTGTTTGCCTGAGATAGACTTCCGAAGTTTGGATTCATAAAAATAGCCCCTACTGCCATTTGGCTAATACGCCTGTATAATGATACAGCTATAAACTTCGGAAGTATTGTGCACGCAGGCAAAAAAAATCCCTGCCACACTTACGTGGGCAGGGATTGTATAATATCTGATTATCGTAATCTTATCTCAACAAGGTAAATGCACCTTGCTCCTGAATTGTTTTGTCAGTGCCAGGGTTAGCTTCATCCGGTGTTCTTACAGTAATGTAGTAGATGTAAGTACCGGCCGGTTGATCCTGGCCTTTGAACTTACCGTCCCAATCTTCTGGTGTGTTGTGAACTATTTGTCCCCAACGGTTGTAAATTCTGAACTCAGTAACAGTAAGGCCTACGCTGGAGCCATCGAATGGACCATAAGTATCATTCTTACCATCGGCGTTAGGCGTAAATGCATTTGGCATTTTCAGCTTGCCATTTATAATTACAACTACCGAATCTGAAGCCTGGCAACCTTCTACACCATCTTCGCTTACTACCAGGTAGTATACGGTGTTGGCGCTTACTGTAGCCAGCGGGTTGTTGCAGCTATCGCAGCTTAAGCCGGTAGCCGGTGTCCAAACATAAACAGGGTTTACAAAGTTCTGTGCATCTACGGTAATCTGATTGCCTACCTCAGCTGCTGTAATAATTGTATCTGGCGTAGCGTTTACAAACAATTGGGCCGGTTGTTCTACCACTGCATCCAGTGTATCCAAACATCCGTATTTATTGCTTACCACTACAGTATGGTTACCTGCGCCTACACCGGTAAAGATGCTATCGGTCTGGAACTGGCCACCATCTAATGAATAAGTGTAAGGACCATTAGCCATTGTTGTAGGCGTTACGGTTACACCACCATTGTTAAAGTTATCGCCAAAGCAGCTTGTAGAATCTGTAGTTACATCAAACGTCTGGTTAGCTGCACCTGCTTCTACAAAGAAGAAGCCTGATATAGAACAACCCAGAGAATCGGTTAATGTAAAGTTATAGTTACCGGTTGCAAATGTGTCAACATAAACTGTGTCTGCACCTACCATTGATAATGTAACTGTAATGTTTTCAGAAGGGATAGAAACAGTAATAGGACCGGTTCCACCTCGTGGAGTTAATATCTCAGTTCCTCTGCCAAGGTCTGCACAGCTAGGCTGGTTAACCTGCGAGTTGTAAGAGATAGCAGGCGACTGGCCAATGATAAAGCTTGTGCTAGCCGTGCAACCGTTAGCATCGGTTACAGTAACCAATACAATACCTACAGGCAAGCTGTCGATAGTTGGAGTAGTCTGATTATCGTTCCACTCGTAAGTGTAGTTAGGTGTTCCACCACTTGCTACTGCAGTTGCCACACCTTCTTCGCTTCCAAAACATAGTAAAGAGGTTGCATTAATTACTACAGTTAATGCAGCAGGCTCGGTTACTGTATAGCTTGCAGTAGCCGAACAGCCACCTTGCTCTACAGCGCTAACCACATAAGTTCCTGCAGTAAGGCCGGTAGCAGTAGCGCCTGTTTGTTGTACCGGGCTGGTATTCCAGGTATAAGTTATAATACCCGAACCGCCGGTAGCGCTGGCTGTAATGCTGCCGTTGGTGCCGCCGTTGCACGATGCGTTATTTATAACAGGGTTACCAAATACAAGTGGACCGCCCGTAGCACCTGCTACAGTGTATGGACCACCGGTAGTGCTACAGTTGTTAGCATCGCGAACCGTTACGCTATAAGTACCTGCCTGTACGTTGGTAGCAGGGTTGCCGCTAAGGCCACCGCTCCATTGGTAGGTATAGGCACCTGTACCACCCGTTACGGCAAGTGTAATACTGCCTGCTGTTGCACAAGATCCATCAACAACGGTTGTATCGGTAATTACTACAGCGGTAGGTTCGGTAATAGTGTAAGTACCCGAAGCTGAACAGGTGCTGGCATCCACTACAGTTACATTGTATGTGCCGGCACTTAAACCATCGGCAGTGCTATCGATGCTTATATTAGGCGACCATACATATACATAAGGAGCTGTGCCGTTGGTTATTACTACATGCACGCTTCCATCGCTGGCACCGTTGCAGGTTACATTGGTAACCACAGTGCTGCCAAGGGTAATTGAATTGGAAGGCACGTTATAAGTAGCTGAGGTACTGCATCCGTTCACATCTGTTACGGTTAATGTTACCGTACCGCCGCTTATGCTGTCGGCCAGGTTGCCGCTATCGCCGTTAGACCAATCGTAAGTAAGAGCACCTGTGCCACCTGTAGCAATTACAGTTACGGTACCACCCACAGTGCAGGTAGCCGGTGTAATAACAGGAGTGCCAAGGGTAATTACCGAAGGTTGCGTTACAGTATTTGTAGTAGAAGCCGAACATCCCTGGTTGTCGGTTACGGTAACGTTGTAAGTACCCGCAGCTAGACCATCAGCTGTGCTGTCGGTGCTTACGTT
Organism: Chitinophagales bacterium; assembly: GCA_035299425.1. Lineage (GTDB taxonomy): Bacteria > Bacteroidota > Bacteroidia > Chitinophagales > LD1 > Bog-950. Next base: position 14,841 of record DATGWP010000232.1, read on the forward strand.
AGGGCTCCATACGTAAGTGAATGGAGCAGTACCTCCGGTAACTACTACATGCACACTACCGTTGTTGCCACCGTTGCAGCTAACATTTACAACTACGGCCTGGCCAAAGGCAACTGTGCCCGGAGCCGCATTTACTGTATAAGTTGCTGTAGCAGTACATCCCGAAGCATCGGTTACAGTTAAGGTATGGTTACCTGCCGCAAGGCTATCAGCAAAGGTGCCGCTATCTCCGTTAGACCATCCATAAGTAAGTGTACCAGTTCCACCAGTTGCGGTTACAGTAATTGTTCCACCTATGGTGCAACCAGCATCAGTTATAGTAGGGTTGCCAATTACTATGGCAGCCGGTTCAGTAATATCATAAGAAGCCGTTACAGAGCAACCGTTGGCGTCGGTAGCAGTTACGGTGTAAGTACCCGGATCAAGATCTGTAACAGTATCGTTAGCCGGCAAACTATTTGACCAATTGTAAGTAATTGGAGGTGTAGCCTGGCTTACGCTAACCACAATGCTTCCGTTATCGGCACCATTGCAGGTTACGTTGGTAATTACAGGTGTATTAAATATTGGGTCTGCAATAACCTGGGTTACGGTACCTGCATCAGTAGCAGTACATCCGTTAGCATCCGTTACAGTTACCGTATAAGTACCGGCAGCGTTTACAGTAATGGTAGCAGTAGTTTGTCCACCAGCCCATTCAAAACCGTAGGCTGAAGTACCGCCGGTTGCAGTAGCTGTTAAAGAAACTGTGACTGGTCCTTGCACGCAATTGTAAACTGTAGTATCGGGCACGTTAGCTACAAGTGGCGCAGGCTCTGATAATACTACGGTGTCTGTTACGGTACAACCAGCGGCGTTAGTAGCGCTGAAAACATACGTGCCTGCAGGTATACCGGTAAGCGATGTTAAACCGGCACCGTTAGGTGTCCATCCAAAAGATACAATAGTGCTATCGGTGCTGGTGTACGAAGCATATACTGCTCCATCATTTCCACCGTTGCAGCTTACGTTTGTAAATGAATCGATGCTAACTGTTACGCTACCTTCTACAGTTACAAATACTGAATCGCTTACAGTAATGGTTGAGTTATCGCAGTTAGTATACACTGCTTCTACACGGTAGATAGTGGAGCTATCCGGGCACACTGTTATAGTATCGCCGCTTCCAATCTGTGCATTACCTTCAAACCAGTTGATTACGTAGTTAGGCGCACCAGCCGGTGTAAAGCGGTAGCCATCATTAGAAGCACTCCATACAGTAGCATTTCTGCCAGGTACTGTATACGCAACTGTACCTGCAGCGTTCTGTATACCCTCTACCGCCAGACCATCGTTCCAGTCTACGCAAGATTCTTTTTCCTGAATATAGATATCAATTACGTTAGTAGTTTCATACAACACTATTTGCTGTGTCTGGTGGTATTCGCCATTGCAAATTCCATCATTAACACTATTAGGGTCGCCAAACATTGGCGTATCGAACCAGCTAACTACAAACTTACGGCATGGATAAGAGTCGATTACCGAGTATGAAATAGAACCAGCAAAAGTAGGGTCCATATCATGCCAAGGTCCCATGATAGCATTTCTAACATCCGGCGTTGCAGTGCTAGGAAGCGGACCTGGAATTTCCCACTCGTTAAATCCATTGGCCTGGTTGATGTTAAAGCTAACTATACCGTTAGAGCCAACTATTAATTGGTTATAGGTATTTCCAAAGAAACAGAAGTTGAATGGCAGAGTAATTACACCCGACCATGTATCATCTATGTTTGCCAATATAGGAGTACCGGTATTAAACGCTGCTGTTGGGTTGTATGCTATTGGTGCACCCGAGTAAGCTGTGGTTTTGTAACCCGCTATAGCAGTAGCAGCAAGCGTAGTACAGCTTTCCCCACAAGGTATGGTTACATTGTTATCGGTAGACACCGCCGGGCAATCGCCGCATGGTGTGTTACCTACAATGTAAGTAGCAGTAAGACTGCAACCTCCCTGATCGGTAATTGTAAGAGTATACGTGCCTGCAGCCAAACCGGTAGCAGGGTTACCGCTGCCCGTTGGTGCCCATGTATAAGTAAGTGTGCCGGTACCACCAGTAGCAGTTACCGAAATTGAACCAGAGCCTGAGCACGATACATCGTTTACAGTAGCATTGGTAATAACAATAGAGGTGTTTTGACCTACATTGTAAGTAGCGCTGGCGGTACAACCGTTAGCATCGGTAGCTGTTACCGAATAATTACCTACTGCAAGACCGGTAATAGTATCATTATTGGCCTGTGCCGGCGACCATACAAAGGTTACCGGTTGTGCAGCGCCTGGTGTGGTAACAACTATACTTCCATCATTGGTAGTGCAACCCGCGTTGGTAATTACCGGCGCACCTAATGTAAAGTTGTTGTTTTGACCCACGGTGTAAGTAGCGAAATCGGCACAGCCGTTAGCATCTGTTACTGTAACTGTATAGCTGCCGGCGGCAAGGCCTGTTACAGTATCGTTGTTAGGTAAGCCACCTGTCCACGCATAATCAAGTGGTGGTGTAGCGCCTGAAACAGAAACCACGATACTACCGTTGCTGGCTCCGCAGCTTGCATCGGTAATTACCGGCGGGTTAAAGGTAAATGTAGCTGCTTTGGTAATAGTATATGAAGCACTGGCAGAGCAACCGTTTGCATCGGTAGCTGTCACATTATATATACCTGCACCCAGACCACCTACAGTATCGTTGTTAGGTAATCCGTTTGACCACACATAATCAATTGGCTGCGTTGCATTGTTTACAGTTACAATTATACCGCCATCGTTAGCCGAGCAGCTGGCATTTTGTAAAACAGCAGGGCCGAAAGATATTCCATTGCCTGCACCTACGTTATAAGTAGCAGACGCCGTGCAACCATTTGCATCGGTAGCAGTTACAGAATAAGTACCTGCAGCAAGGCCGGTAATGGTATCATTATCGGGCTGTGCCGGAGACCAGTTATAAGAGATAGGGTCGGTAGCGCCTGTTACGGTTACTACTATGCTGCCTGTTAGGCCGGTGCAGCTTGCATCTGTAATTACAGGTGCGCCAAAAGTAATTGGAGCGCCCGCACCTACATTATAAGTAGCGGATGCTGTGCAACCATTTGCATCGGTAGCTGTTACAGAATAAGAGCCAGCAGCAAGGCCGGTAATAGTGTCATTATCGGGTTGTGCCGGAGACCAGTTATAAGAGATAGGGTCGGTAGCACCTGTTATAGTTACCACTATGCTGCCATCGTTGCCAGCACATGTTGCATCCGTAATTACAGGAGCGCCAAAAGCAATTGGTGCACCACCACCTACAGTGTAAGTAGCAGATACTGTACAGCCATTACCATCGGTAGCGGTTACAGAATAGGTGCCAGCAGCAAGACCTGTAATGGTATCATTATCGGGTTGCGCAGGCGACCATGTGTAGCTTACAGTACCTACTGCACCGGCTACACTTACTACTATACTTCCATTGTTGCCTGCACATGTTGCATCCGTTATTACCGGAGGATTGAATGTTGGGCTACTACCCGTTATGGTTACGGTACCTGCATCAGTGGCCGTACAATTCCGGCTATCGGTTACAGTTACTGTATAAGTGCCCGAACCAATACCGGTTATAGTCTGATTGGTGCTGTTGCCAGGGGTCCATAAATAAGTGTATCCTGCTACACCACCTGTCGGAGTGGCGGTTAATGACGCAGTACCACCATTACAAGACGTAATAGAAGTATCCGGTACGTTTACTGAAAATGCAGCAGGGTTAGTTAATGTAACCGTGCTTGAACTTGTACAGTTAGAGGCATCTGTTACCGTAAAGGTGTAAGTACCTGGACCTATGCCTGTAATAGATGTTGAGTTAGGGGTTCCACCCGGAGACCATCCATAAGATAATACAGCAGAGTTTGAATTAAAGGATGCATAAGCAGCACCTGTTGTGCCATTAAAACAATCTACCTCATGTACTGAGTCTACGGTAGAGGTAACGCCTGATGTATTTACATATAAATAAGAGTTAACTACAACCTGAGTACCAGCGCAGTCTGCATAAGTCGCTTCAGCACGGTAAGTAGTGCCGCCCACAGGGCATACATTCACTGTATTACCTGTGCCTATTTGTGTAGCACCGTTAAACCATGCTATGGTGTAGTTGGCAGCACCCGATGGTGTAAAACGTTGCGCATCATTAGTAGCTGTCCAAACAGATGCATTTCTACCAGGAACTACATAAGCTACGGTTCCGTTTGCATTTTGAATACCTTGTGTAGCGCGTCCGTTGTTCCAGTCAGAACAAACGTCTTTACGCTCAATATACATATCAATTACGTTCGAAGTTTCGTATAATATAACCTGCTGAGTAGCGCGGCGTGCAATGCCCTGACAGTGGGTAGTGTTTACGCTATTAGGGTCGCCATAGTAAGGCACGTTAAACCATGACACTTTAAAGTAACGGCAAGGATAAGACCCTCCAATTTCATAAAAAACCTGGCCCTGGTTGGTAGGGTCAATATCCTGCCATGGGCACATGATACTATTTGTTAAGTCGGCAGGAGTGGCCGATGGGATAGTGCCCGGAATTTGCCAGCTATTACCTGCTGTCGCGTTAGTTACATTAAACGAGCATACGCCGTTTGACCCAACAATAATGCGGTTATAGGTATTGCCGAAAAAACAGAAATTGAACGGAAGTGAAATTACACCCGACCAGATATCATCTGTATTTACCAATATCTGCGTACCCGTGTTAAACGGAAACGGAGGCGCGTAAGGAATGCTGCCTACCGTATAAGCAGTAGTTTGCGCCCCTGCAAAGGCTGTAGCTGTAAGGTTAGTACAGGCCTGGTTACAAGGCAAAACTAAAACGCCGTTGGTACCCTGTGCAATATTTACAGATGGGCATCCGGGAAATTGGGCATATAGCTTAGCGGTAAAAAGAGAGCCGCATAACAGAGCAAATAGTAAGATTTTTCTCATCGAAACTATGGTTGAATTTTTTTTAGAGGACGCTAAAATAACAATCTGAGCCAATTTGAAAGCAAACAAGCCCTATTTTGTTTTAATTCATAGCAGACATATGGCAATAGGAAAAGGTTGTAAAGCAAAAGGTAAAATTAAATCCTAAAATTGCGGTCTTATTATGCTATCAAATCCCCTGGTTTATTGGTTTTCTTTATTGCTTTGGTGCGCTACAGCCTGTAAACAAAAACAGGCATCACCCTCTACAGACCCTGCCGAAAACCCATATTATCATATATATAACCAAATATACACGAGCCGCGGCTTTGTGCCTCTAGATAGTACCCTCCATAGATTGCAGCAATATTTAAAGCAGTTTCCCGAGAATGCCGATGCCTGGATGCTGGCCGGAAACATGGCTTATCTGCAGGCCGATTATACTTTAGCCATTAATAATTATCGCAATGCCATAGCCCGCCAGCCCACCCAATCTCTTTATTATTCGGCCCTTGGAGCCGTATATAATGTGCAAAATAAGCCCGATTCAGCTCAGAAATACCTTGAAAAGGCTATTTTGCTAGGCGATTCGTCGGCATATACTTATTTAAACACCGCCCTGCTTTATATTAAAATAAACAATAAAACTAAAAGCCTGGCCTGGGCAGATAAGGCAGCCAATAACCAAAAGCAAATACCTTCACCCGTCATCAGCGCAGGTATAAGTTTCATCTATTATAAGTGGAAGGACGAAGAAAATAGTGAAAAATGGCTGCAAAAAGCGATGCAATTGGGCCTTAAAGATACCTTCGCATTCAGGCAGGTATTAAATGGAAACAAAGAACTAGAAGTCTATTACCGAGAAACCTATCCGTATTTATGAGTGTATTTACCCGCGAAAACCTGTTATATTTTGTAAAAGAAGCCCTTTGGATGGCCATTACTGCATTGCTTATAACGGCAGTGCTTTACCCTATTACGAGCAAGCTCGATTTTATATACTGGAAGATGAATTCCTTCTTTATCTTTATAGCGATCACTTATTTCCGCTGGTCGGTTACTTTTCGCAGCCTGCCTTTTTTAAGGCCAGCTGTTATCCGCTTTATCCTGTTTGCGGTTAACCTCAGTCTCTTTATATATATTATGTATAACTTACAGAAATTCATTGGTTTAGCCGACAATTTTTACATCGAAGACTTTGGTTTTCCTAAGGTTATAATTTTTGAAGATGTAAAACGCGAGATGTTCGACTACTTATATAAAGAATTGGTGTTTTTTGGCACTGCAGCCCTGGTTATGCTTTCTGCTTTTCAGGTAAGGCTCATTATATCTTACTGGCAATATTACAAACATGCCAGTAGCCGGATGTTGGAGGATTAACCTTCTCAATCTTATTGACATTTTCTTTTCCTACCTTAATATCCAGCAGAATTCTTTAGGTTTGCTATTCATTAATAATATGCCAGCATGAAGTTTTCTGAGATGAGTTATAAACGGCCAGACCTGGCCAAGGTAGAAAGCGATTTTAATACCCTGTTATCCCGATTTGATAGTGCCCAAAATGCTGAAGAGCAAAAAGAAGTGCTTGCCAGTATAAATGAACTGAAAAATGAGTTTAGCACTTATGCCTCTATTGCCTCAGTGCGCAACTCGATAGATACTACCAACGCTTTTTACGAAGCCGAACAGGAATTTTTCGATACCAATGAACCTGTAATTAAAGACCTGCACATTAAGTTTTACAAATCGCTGGGCTCGTCAAAGTTTAAGAACGATTTGCAGAAAGACTTTGGTAATCAGCTATTTAACCTTGCTGATGTGAGCCTAAAAACGTTTGATACATCTATAATAGAAGACCTGAAAGAAGAAAACCGCCTGGGTACCCAGTATACCAAGTTAGTAGCCAGTGCCGAGGTGGAGTTTAACGGCGAAAAGCTAACCTTGCCCGCCCTTTCGGCTTTTATGGAAAGCACTGACCGCGAGGTGCGCAAAAAAGCTTACCATGCTAACCACGGATTTTTTGCCAGCCACGAGCAGGAGTTTGACGATATATATGACAAGCTGGTAAAAGTACGTCACCGTATTGCGCAAAAGCTTGGTTATAAGAACTTTATAGAGCTGGCCTATTACCGCATGGCCCGCACCGATTATAATGCGGATATGATTGCAGGTTTCCGCGAGCAGGTGCTAAAGCACGTGGTGCCATTGGCAACCAAACTGCGCCAGCGCCAGCAAGAGCGTATTGGTGTAGATAAACTTAAAGCCTATGACCTGGCGCACAACTTCAACTCGGGTAATCCAAAACCAATTGGTACGCCAGAAGAGATAGTAGCCAATGGACAGAAAATGTATTCGGAGCTTTCGGCCGAAACCAAAGAGTTTTTCGACTTTATGGTGAATAACGACCTGATGGACCTGGTAAATAAGAAAGGCAAGGCAAGCGGTGGCTACTGTACTATGTTCCCTAAATATAAGTCGCCCTTTATTTTCGCCAATTTTAATGGCACTATAGGCGATGTGGATGTACTAACCCATGAAGCAGGCCATGCATTCCAATGTTTCGAAAGCCGCAATTTTCAGGTAGAGGAGTATTACTGGCCCACCATGGAAAGCTGCGAAATACACAGCATGAGTATGGAACAGCTTACATACCCATGGATGAATTTGTTTTTTGGCGCAGACACCGATAAATACAAATTCGTACACCTTTCATCTAATATTCTTTTCTTACCATATGGTGTAGCGGTTGATGAGTTTCAGCATATAGTTTACGAGAACCCGGATATGACACCGGCAGAGCGCAAGCAGGTATGGCTGGAAATGGAAAAGAAATACCGCCCGTGGATGGACTATGATGGTATAGATTATTTAGAGCGTGGTGGTTTCTGGCAGCGCCAGGGCCATATTTACCGTTCGCCATTCTATTATATCGATTACTGCCTTGCGCAATTGTGTGCATTCCAGTTCTGGAGCAAAAGCCAAAAGGATTTTAAGAGTGCCTGGGCCGATTACCTGCGCCTGTGCAAAGCAGGAGGCAGCGATTCTTTCCTTGGCCTGGTAAAACTGGCCAACCTGCAATCTCCTTTCGATAAAGATGTGTTCGGGCCGCTATTCAGCGAGATAGAAACATATCTTGATAAGGTGGATGATAAGAAGATGTAAACCGGCGTTATGCATTATACTAAGAGAGGCTATCCGTATGGGTAGCCTCTCTTGTTTTGTAGCTGCACAGTTTATTGCAACGGTTATACATATAAATTATTGTTATTTAAATTACACAATCTACTTTCACGGTTGTCGTTTTAGTGGCCTCAAACATTTTTTAATTAAAAAGCCACATTATGAAAAAAGCAATGTTTATGCTGCTTGCTTTAGCAGCATTGTCTTCATGCAAAAAATATTACTACACATGCACCGACAGCAACGGCCAGGTAATGGCCGAAAAAGCATTTTTTACAGAGGCTGCACGCGATAACTATGCAGCATCGCAGGTAGGTAAACCGGATAGTGAATTGTGCCAGTAAAAGCAGGGCAACACATTATATAGTAAGGTAAGGTCAGTTTTGCCTTTTGCCTCACCCCTCTGCCTTTGGCATCTCCCCTCTCCTTTAAGAGAGGGGAGACCCAGCCAATAAAATCCACTCAACCCATATTAGAGTGCATTAAAAATAAATTTACCCATTGGCAGGGCAAACGTCCTTCACCAGCATTTGCAGGCGGATGTTGCCCTGCCATTCGTTTTCATCTATCTGGTAAGCTATATCGAACGGCCCGGTTTTAACCATAGCGTATTTATCGGCCAGGCGGAAGCCTATGCCATCTACCACCGTATTGCTTTTTTGCTTTATAGAAAATTTAATGTGTTCTTCCTTTACAATTTTGCTCCAGCCACTATCCTTCACATTCCGGCTTACAAATACCGGCCGCATATTGCCCGGACCAAAGGGCGCCATTTGCTGAATAATGCCATAAAAGCGCGGGGTTATGTCATCCAGCTGTAGCTCGGCATCTATATCCAGTTCCGGTATCAATTGCTCATCGGTTATTCGCTCACATACTACTGCATCAAAACGCTCGGCAAAAGCTGTTACATTCTCTGGCTGCATGGTTAAGCCTGCGGCAAACTTATGACCGCCAAATTGTATCAGCAGCTCGCGGCACTCGTAAATGGCTTCATACAAATCAAATCCCTTTACTGAACGGGCGGAACCGGTTACCTTACCATCGCTTTGGGTAAGCACTATGGTGGGGCGGTAATGTGTTTCGGTAAGCCGCGAAGCCACAATACCAATTACGCCCTTATGCCAGCCGGGATTAAACACTACTGTAGATTTGCGGTTAAGCATCACCGGGTCTGCGGCTATCATATCCAGCGCACTTAGGGTTATGCTTCTATCCAGGTCTTTACGGTCGGTGTTAAACTTATTCAGGTTGTCGGCATGCAGTTCGGTATCCAGATCCTCATCATCGCATATTAAAAGCTTTACGGCATGGCGGGCATCATCCATACGGCCTGCGGCATTTATGCGCGGTGCCAGTATAAATACCACGTTCATGATATCCATTTTACCCTCCTTACCAGCTACTTCTATCAGGCGCTTAAGCCCTGGCAGCGGGTTCTCGTTTACCTTTTTCAAACCATGAAAAGCCAGTATGCGATTCTCTCCTGTTATGGGTACTATATCGGCGCCAATGCTTACACATACCAAATCGAGATATTTGTAACAGGCCTCTGCCGGTATGCCGTTTTGCTGCGCAAAAGCCTGTATCAGTTTAAAGCCAACACCGCAGCCGCTCAGTTCTTTATACGGATAGTTACAATCTTCGCGCTTGGGATCCAGCACGGCTATTGCGCTGGGTATTTCGCTGCCGGGGTTATGGTGGTCGCAAATAATAAAGTCAACGCCCTTTTCGTTAGCGTAGTCAACTTTATCATTTGATTTTATACCGCAGTCAAGGGCTATAATTAACTTAAAATCGTTCTCTGCCGCGTAGTCAATTCCCTTAAATGAAATGCCATAGCCTTCGGTATACCGGTGCGGCACATAGTAATCGAGGTTTGGATAAAACTCTTTGAAGAACAGATACACGGTAGATATAGCCGTGGTGCCATCCACATCATAATCGCCGTAAATCAAAATCTTTTCATTGCGGCTAATGGCATCCGTTATCCGGTTAATGGCACGGTCCATATCCTTCATCAAAAAAGGGTCGTGCAATTCGCTCAGCTCCGGGCGAAAGAATTTCTTTGCCTCCTCATAGGTTTCTATACCTCGCTTAACCAGCAGGTCGCACAGCACCGGATGCACCTTCAGGGTTTCCTGAAGTACCTTTACTTTCTCCTCATCTGTTTGCTTAAGCGCCCAGCGTAATTGCATGGCGCGAATATAAACCTGACATTGTATTATCTGTACTACGTTTACTGGTATTTAGAGATATTTGGATAATGAAAAATTTGATACTGATATTTTTTTACGGCTTGATTGTTTTGTCTGTATCGGCAAGTGATAAAAACGATTCGTATAAGAGAGAAAATTTAAAGGGCAAAGTAAAGTCTGTTACACGCACAGATTATACACGTTGGACAAAAAATGGTGTTTCCGGTGATAGTTTATCCTGGACTTCAACGTATAAAACCACTTACAATCTTGAGGGCAAGCCAATTGAAAATAGTTCTTACAATAAAAATGGCGGGTCGCGAAATTCAGATACGATACCCTATGATTTAAATGGCAACCGGTTACATACCCTGCGAGGCTTTAAAAATGGCAAGTATTCTCAAAAAATCATTTACGCATATAATGCATTGGGAGATAAGACACAGGAGAAAGAATACAATATTGATGATAGTTTAGTAGGATATACTTTGTATAAATACAATGAGAGTCGTAATTGTATTGAATCGCGAAGGCTTGACAAGAATGACAACATTAGAGGCATAACTATTTTTGAATATGATTCGGCCGGTAACAATACGGTAGAAAGAAGTCTTATTAAGTGGGATAGCAGTTTAAACAAAAAAACTACTTATCGATATAATACAGAAGGCTTAGTAATTGAGCGAAAAATATATTATGCAAAGGATAGTTTGCACTTAACCTACATTTCTACCTACAATAAGAATGGAGATAAAATTGATTCGAGAGCATACGATGGATTAGGTAAGTCTGTAAAACAATTCAGCCAAACCTATTACTATGTCTATGATAAAATACGCAACTGGAAAAAGCAAACAACTAAATCGGATGGAAGAGTAGTACATATATGCACCCGAAAAATAGAATACTACTAAATCTATAACGTACCTATCTCGCTATCACCAGCTTCCTATCCGCTCCCTTTACTTTTATAAAATACAGCCCGGTATTCCACTGCGCAGTAGATAGACGGTAATTAGTAGTGGTGGGGGTTGCCTCAAATATTTTGCGGCCCGCTATATCAAAAACGTCGAGAGTGGTTTTTGCTTCTGCAAACAAAGGACAAGAGACCGTCACCATATCTTCTGCCGGGTTAGGGTAAACTGCCAGTTGCATACTTGCTGCCATCACATCATTTATATCGCTTACCACCACTGTTTGCTGCACAATGCAGTCCGAAGGATTTTTTACATATATAGTATACGTGCCATCAGCCGGTATGCTAAAGGTAGCGGTGGGCTGCCAGTTAATACCATCGATAGAATACGACAGGGGATCGTTAGCAGCATTGGCTATAGCGGTAATACTACCGGTATTGCCGTTAACCGGAGGGTTAATGGCTACCGAAGTAAGCTTAAGCGTATCGGGATAGTGCAACTCTGCTGTAGCCAGGCGGCTGCAACCCGTAGCTGTATCTATTACTGTAACGGTATAAAAACCGGGTTCAAGATTTTGAACATTTGTTTCTGTTAATCCATTCGACCATAAAATATTTGCATCTGTCAGGTTTAATGAATCACTGTTTACGGCCAGCGCTCCATCATTTACACCTTTGCAGGTTATAGCTTCTTTATCAATGCCAATATTAAAATTGCACGAGTCGCAATTATACTGTTTTACATTCATTACCGCGCGGTACAAATTCAAACGGCCATTGCTAACCGTAAGGTTATTTAAGGGAGAGGTCCACTCGGCAGCCTGCAGCAAATAATCTTTCATAAGTAAAGCTACAGAGTCCGGCTGCTCGTGGTATCTATCTATCAGCCCCTGGCAGGCTGCGGCATACATAGCCGCAATAGTACCAGCCACATGGGGTGCGGCCATAGATGTGCCGCTGTTGTATTTATACGAATTGGGGTATACCGTAGAATAAACATTAAAGCCCGGCGCACCCAGGTCAATGTTTACTTTGCCAAAAGCGCCGTTTTTCACTTCTGTCATAGATGTGCTGGTCACACCTATCATATAGTTGCTGGGGCAGGTGGTGGGCATATCGCCTTCCACATCTACATTTAAAATAGTGTTATTGGTAGCTGCGGCGCTCAGTATTCCTTCGTAGCCCATAGTATCGTACATGGCGCACCATATGGGGTAATCGGCAGGCCCGGCATCATCTACCCCAAAGCTGGAATTGGTAGCTACCACAAAAGCCCCTTTGCTTTTAAAAGTGTTGTTATACAGGCTCCGCATAGCTATTATGTAGTCGTACGATTTTACAACATAGTCTTCGGTAAAAGAGGAGCCGAATATGGGTAGTATCTTTACGCCGCGGCACACACCGGCTATGCCTTTACTGTTGTTGGTTATAGCACCAGCAATACCGGCACAGTGCGTGGCATGGTCAGTTATAGGCGAGCTTGCCCAGGCTACGTTGCCATTGTCATCAAATACATTCCAGCCACTTACATCATCTATATATCCATTGGCATCATCATCTATGCCATTGCCTGCTACTTCATTTCTGTTTACAAAGTAGTTTATGTCTTCGTGGTTCATATCAAACCGCTTATCAATAATAGCCACTACAATAGTATCGCCATCTACGGTTACGTTGTTCGTATCTATATCCCAGGCCAGGGTGGCATCAATATCTGCACCGGGTATGCCCGATGATTGGCCGGTGTTTAATAAACCCCACTGCAAACCAAAATCGGTATCGTTAGGTATAGAGCGGTCTTTTATACGGTGGTTAAACTGTGCCAGCTTAATATGCGGGTTACGTTTCAGGGTAAGTAAAAACTCTTCGGGCAAAATGGTTGTGCTGCGCTCCAGTAAATAAATACCCATGCGCACCGACAGGCATTCTTTATTCACAGCCTGGCCTGCAATGCCTGGCTCTGCCAGCACCTGCTCAATTTTATGCCCAGGCTTAAGCATTACAATAAACTGGTTCAGCACACGGTTATCATCCTCTTCAAATTGTGCCGATAAAATTGCAGGCACAAATAGTAGCAGCCATCCTAAAAGCACCAGTTGGCCTTTTATAGCAGCCCCTTTGGCAACAACACTATTTTTCATGGCTTAAAATTAGCACAAAAGCTATCCCTTTCTTAGCAAGACGGGCTTTTTATGCCGATGACTGTCATAGAAATGTAAAAATCCTTACACCAGCACATTCCGCTCTATCCATTCGTGCGCCATTTTCATTACCTCTTCGCTATCCCATTTGGTTTCTATATCCGGCAGGGCCATAATGCTGTCCAGCAGTTCGCTTTGCTTTTTGCCGCGGCGTTGCGCCTCGGCGTACGATAAATCGCTAAAAGTCACCATGGCGTAGTGGGTCATAAATTTATCGCCATAAGCCTGTGCTATCTTCTTTTCAATTTTAAGGCGTAGCTGAAAATCTTCGCGGCCGCTCAGGTCGCGCATTTCTACAAAGTTGTAGAGCGCAAGGTCGGCTATAGCATCGGCATTAGGTTTGCGTTGCTCCTGAAATTTAGCCAGTGCTTCGTCCCAATTCTCGTTAGTAGCGGTAAGTATGTCATCCAGTTCGCTCACATCTTCAAAACCGCAGTTCATGCCCTGCCCGTAAAATGGCACTATGGCATGGGCAGCATCGCCTATCAGGCAACTTTGATTCACTTTCCACGGAAACGACTTAACCGTAACCAGCGATGAGGTTGGGTTCTCAAAAAAATCGGTCTGCAACTCGGGCATCAATGGTACTGCATCAGCAAAATTATTTTTAAAGTAAGCTTCTACCTCGCTGGCATTATTAATCTGCGAAAATGAATTTTCGCCTTTAAACGGGGCAAACAGGGTAACTGTAAAACTGCCATCCAGGTTTGGCAGGGCTATCATCATAAAACTTTTGCGCGGCCAAATGTGCAGGGCATTTTTCTCAATAGCATGTTTACCGTTTTTGGCAGGTATGGTTAGCTCCTTATAGCCATACTCCTCGTGCTGCTGGCTAAGGTTAAAGTTGGGGGTCTTTTGCATTTCGTAGCGCACTTCGCTGTAAGCACCGTCGGCACCAAAGATTACGTCCGATGTTACTTCCGAAATGCTTTCGGTAGCCAGGTTTTCGAAGGTGAGGTGTGTTTTGGCAAAATTTATTTTAGCGCAACGTTCGTTAAAGTAAAAATTGACGCCAGTAAACTTATCGGCCTTCTCTACCATTATCCGGTTCAAGTCTCCACGCGATACCGAATAAATAGCCTGGTCTTCATTTCCATACGGAAAGAAAGAAGTGTTGCCTTCTGTATCGTGTATCACACGCCCTTTCATAGGTATGGCTATCTTCTCTACCGCTTTATCCAGCCCTGCTTTTTTCAGGGCCTTCCACCCGCGGTGGCTAAGCGCCAGGTTAATAGAGCGGCCACCAATATAGCCAGCAGTGCGCATATCGGGCCGGCGCTCATATACGTTTACATTATGTCCGCGTTTGCTCAGGTAACAGCTCAGCAGCGAGCCTACCAGCCCCGCCCCTACTATGGTGATATTCTTTTGCATGGGGCGAAACTATGAACAAAGTTTAGTTTATAAGGCTGAATTTTCTCAGTTCTGTTTTTCTACATTCGCACCATAAATTACTACTATGACACTGGAAGAAAAAATCAACGCTGACCTTAAAACTGCCATGCTTGCCCGCGATGAAGCGACTACGCGCGCGCTTAGAGGAATTAAAAGCGGAATTATTATCGCTAAAACCGAAAAAGGCGCTAATGGCGTAATTACGCCGGAGAAAGAAGTGCAAATGCTGCAAAAAATGCTGAAGCAGCGCCGCGATTCTATTGCCGAGTTTGAAAAAGCAAACCGCACCGACCTGATACAGAAAGAGCAGGAAGAAGCTGCTGTAATTGAAAAATACCTGCCGGCCATGATGAGCGAAGACGAAGTGCGAGAAGTGGTTAAGCAGGCTATAGCCAGCACCGGTGCCACCAGCCAAAAAGAAATGGGCAAAGTAATGGGCATGGTTAGCAAACAATTAGCCGGCAAAGCAGATAATAAAGTAATAGCGGATACCGTTAAGAGCTTATTAACCTAAACAAACCCATTCGTCATTGTGAGGAAGATTTCCGCTTTGGGAAACCTGACGAAGCAATCCCCTAACTAAAGCGGGAGATTGCTTCAGTCGCAGAGCCTCCCTCGCAATGACGCAACATTTATATGTTATTCGACATTCTATTTTTAGTATTTATAGCTATCGGCTTCTACCAGGGGTATAAGAACGGGATCATCTATTCCCTCTTCTCTATCATCGGCTGGTTTTTGGGTATTGTGGCTGCGCTTAAGTTTAGCTACGTGATGATAAACCTGATAGATGGGTTTGCGCACCTAAGCCCAAAGACGCTTGCCATCATTGCATTTATATTGGTGCTGGCACTGGTAGTAGGCCTAATGAAACTGATAGCCTGGGGACTGGAGCAGATATTGAAGTCCTTCTCTATGAATTTGTTCAACCAGATTTTTGGCGGCATACTGCACTCGCTGGTTGGGCTGTACGTGCTTTGTGTGTTTATCTGGTTTGTAAACCGGTTAGATGTTTTTCCTGCATCGCAAAAAACAAGCTCGCATGTATACCCTTACATAGCCAACCTGGCCCCGCATGTAATGGAAATATCGGGCAAGGTGGTACCTATGTTCCGCGATACGTTTGAGAAGTTTGATAACCTGTTAAGATAAACGCATTAGTCATCTGATGACTAATCAAACCCAATGGTTCTACTCTTAGACAATTACGACTCTTTTACCTACAATCTGCGCGATTATATTCTGCAGACCGGTAACCAATGCTGCGTAGTGCGAAACGATGAAATGACCCTGGAAGAAATTGCCGCGCTGGATTTTACCTCTGCTGTTATATCCCCCGGGCCGAAAACCCCGCGCGAAGCCGGTATTACCATGCAGTTTATCGAGCGGTTTTATGCCACTAAGCCTATACTTGGCATTTGCCTGGGGCACCAGGCTATAGGCGAATTTTTTGGCGCAAAAGTAATTAAGGCCAATAAACCGGTGCATGGCAAAACATCGGTAATAAAGCACAACGGCCATTATCTGTTTAATAACCTGCCCCAGCAACTGGAAGTGATGCGCTATCACTCGCTGATTTTGGACGATTTGACACATACGCCCCTACAGGTTACAGCTACCAGCGCTGAAAATGAAATTATGGCTGTAGCTCATCCCGAATTGAAGATAGCCGGTGTGCAGTTTCACCCTGAATCGGTGCTTACCACACATGGATTGCAGATAATGAAGAATTGGTTTGACAGCTTTTAACGTATTGTCCCATTTGCCTTACACAATCATCCGGTTGTGCATATTCATTAACACTATCGCAATTTTGTTTTCTCACTAAAAAACTACATTCGTTGCAGGCCAAATAGTATGAATGAATTTTCAGGTTAAACAGGAAGAACGCTTTAAATATTGCGAAGAAGGAAATGGCGAAGCAATTGTTTTATTGCACGGCCTTTTCGGCGGCCTCAGCAACTTTAATCATCTGATAGAGCATTTTTCACGTAACTATAAGGTGAGCATTCCCCTGTTACCATTATACGACCTTGAGGTTGACCAAACCACCATTACCGGTATGGTTGATTATATCGATGAATTTATAGAGTATAAAGGCTACGATAAAATACACCTGATAGGCAATTCGCTGGGCGGGCACATAGCCCAAATGTATTACCTGCGCAAGCCCGATAAGGTAAAAACCATGACCCTTACAGGCAGTTCGGGCTTGTTTGAAAATTCACTGGGCGATACGTATCCGCGCAAAGGCGATTACGACTTTGTGAAGAAGAAAACCGAAGCTACTTTTTACGACCCGGCCATGGCTACCAAAGAACTTACCGATGAGGTTTTTGAAATTGTAAATAACCGGGTAAAAGCCATACGAATGGTGGTTTTAGCCAAATCGGCGGTGCGGCAGAATTTGCGCGACGAAATACCCAATATGAGGCTGCCTGTTTGCTTAATCTGGGGAAAAGACGATACCATAACTCCGGCTTTTGTGGCAGAGGAATTTCGCAAATTGTTGCCAAATGCCGAATTACACGTGATAGACAGATGTGGGCATGCCCCTATGATGGAGCACCCTCAGCAGTTTAACAGCATTTTGGAGGGTTTTTTGGCTAAGAATAAATGAGATGTTTTGATTTGTCATGCAATTGTAAAAAACAAACAAAAACTGAAAACAACTGGACCTTTTACGATGTTTATACGTCTAATTTAAAAACGAGGATTATGATAGCACCCAATATGATTTCCGACTCAGTGCCGCCGCTGCACTTAGATGATACCGGCGAACAGGCTATGCTGGCCATGCACGAATTTAATGTAAGCCAGATACCGGTGGTAGATGGTAATAGCTATATAGGTTTGGTTACGATGGAAGATATCATCAACATCAAACACCTGAGCAACCCGCTGAAAAACTTTACACAAACTTTCCGCAAGCCGTATGTAAAAGATACAGCGCATATTTTTGATGTGATGAAGGCGGCTATTGAGTTTAATGTGCGCGTGGTGCCGATAATTAACGAAGACCACCGCTACCTGGGCCTGATATCTGCGGAAAGCTGCCTGCGCGCTTTTGCCATCCTTAATTCTGTGCAGGATGCCGGCGCAATATTAGAAGTAGCTATCCCTGTAAAAGACTACTTATTGAGCGAAGTAGCCAAAATTGTAGAGGATAACGAAGCCGAAATTCTGTGCCTTTACACCAACATCAACCAGCAAACGCAAATGGTAGAAATTACCATTAAGCTGAATACTACCGAGGTGCTGTCTATTGTAGCTTCTTTCGAGCGATACGAGTACGAGGTAAAAGCCGTGCACAATGATGAAGAGTATAGCGAAGACATGAAAGACCGTTACGATGGCCTTATGCGCTACCTGAATGTATAATAACATAGATTACAGTTATTAAACGCCCGCACAGCAAGCTGTGTGGGCGTTTTTGTTTATAGTGGTAAGAAAACAGACTTTTTTAGCAGTTATATATTGCCAAATCACTACATCTTTAATTTATCCCTCGTTAATTCTCATATTTTTGCCGCTCTTTAAAAATAATGGCGGTAAACAGGCTTGTTTTTTTTCTTTTTCTGCTTTTTTCAAATGTGGCGATAGCGCAAACAACCGCTACCGAGATATATGGCCGTGTAATAGATGCCGGCAATAAAGACCCGCTGGGCTATGTAAACGTGCGCCTGTATGGCGGCGTACCCCGCGCTATAATGACGGACCCCAAGGGTGAGTACAGGATACGCACTACCGAGAAAGTAGATTCTATCGTTTTTTCTATGCTGGGTTACCGCACCCGTACTATACCCCTAAAACGCGGGGGCATACAGGAGCTAAACATTACCATGGGTAGCGATGAGCTGAAACTGGTAGAGGTAACCGTAAAAGCGGGCAAAAAACGCAAGCGCGTAATAGATACTACAGCCAACTATGTTTTCTACCAGGTGCTGAAGCACAAAGACGAAAACCGCTCTAATAGTTTTACCAACTACAAGTACGAAAACTACGACCGTTTTCAGATATCGTTGCTTAACCCGTCGCAAAAATTTCAGGACTTCTTTTTATGGAAACCCTTTAGTTTTGCATTTGCCAATAAAGACACTACCGAAGGGGGGGTGATGTATGTGCCCGGGGTAATTAAAGAGACGCTGAGCGATATATACTACCGCAGCAAACCCGTAAAGCGAACGCGGGAGTTTGTAAAAGCCGAGAAAATGACGGGCGTAGATAACCCCAGCGTTTACAGCTTGGTGCATACCGAATTCAGGGAGTGCGACCCCTACGAAAACCTGTATTACTTTGCCCGTACCTTCTTCAGTGCGCCGTTTGCTCCTATTGGCCTTACCACCTACCACTACTATGTAACCGATACGGTGCTGATAGATAACCGCATATCGTATAAGTTTCACTTTGTGGGCAAAACCAAAGAAGACCTGGCGCTGAAAGGCTATGCGTGGATTGACTCTGCCACATGGGCTATTAAGTACATACAGTTCAGGCCCAACGAAAAGGCCAACCTTAACTTTATAAACGAGTACGATTCTAAAATTGACTTTACACTTGTGGAGGGCAAATACTGGATGAAGAGCCGCGAAGAAATGAGCTCGGTGGGCTCGTTACTTAAAAAGAAAGGCAAGCTGGGCATATACGTTACCAAGCTTACCGAGAAACGCAACTTTGAAGTAAATGCCGAAATACCCGACACTATTTTCAAAAGCAACGATGAGCGTTTTGTAATGGATAGTGCGCGCGGCAAAAGCAAAGAGTATTGGGATAGTGTGCGCTTTTCGCCCCTACGGCCATCACAGGAGCGGGTTTTTGAAATATCGGATACTATTAAGAAAGTGCCCACCTGGCAGTTGTATCAATGGCTGGGTGTGTTTTTTACAAGCGCCTATGCCGATGCCGGCCCTATAAGTATAGGGCGTGTACTTAACATGGCCAGCCGCAACAACGTAGAGGGCTGGCGCGCCCGCTTTGGTTTTGAAACCCGCTCGCGGTTTATGAAACGCGGCACACCAGTCAACAATTTTTTCCGTACGTTTTACTTTACCAACTATGTAGCCTACGGCTTTAAAGATAAAGACTGGAAATACCTGGCGCTGATGCGCATTAACCTGCCGCACAAAAACGACCGCTGGCACTCATTAGAAGCTTACTACCGCTACGACATTAAGATACCGGGGCAGGATGAAAGCCAAACGCTGCTTACCTTTGATAATATAGTTACTCTTATAAGCGGCCGAGTGTTTAGCAAGGTAATGAAAGTGCGTGAGTTTAGCGTAAGCCATGAGAAAGACTGGTCGAAAGATTTTTCTACTATCATGGGATTTAACCAGCGCACCTATTACGATATACCAGGGGTATCTAACTTTGCTCATGAGGTTAAAAATGTAGTGGTGCCTGTTAAAGATTTTAATGTAACCGAGTTTATGATAAACACCCGCTACTCGTATAAAAGTGTATATACCTCGGGCGTATTTTACCGATACTTTGCCACTACGCGCTACCCGGCTATATACCTGCGCTACATTGCCGGCGTGGGCAACATACAGCAAAACGTATTTAACTACCACAACCTGCAGCTAAACTTTACGCAGCGTTTGTTCTCGGCTATTGGCTACACCAACTACTCGTTTAAGGCGGCTAAAATATTTGGCCGTGTGCCTTACACAGCTGCATACCTTACACAAGGCAACCTGGGTATATTGCTGGATAAGTATAACTACAACCTGTTGCGCGAATTTGAGTTTGTAAGCGACCAGTATGCACAGTTTTGGCTGGAGCACCATTTCAATGGTTTCTTCTTTAATAAAATACCGGGTTTTAATAAACTGCGCCTGCGCGAGGTAGTGATATTTAAAGGCCTTATGGGTAGCTTTGATAATAAGAACCGCCAAATGCTTAGCACACCATCGGAGCTTAGTTCGCCTTCTAAAATACCTTACATCGAAGTTGGTTTTGGTATAGAAAACATTGCCTACCTGTTTAGGGTTGACTTTTTATGGCGCGCTACTTACCGAAACAACGGCGGCCAAAACTGGGGTGTTAAGTTTATACTTAAGCCTAGTTTTTAAAAGTGTAGCAGGCAATATGCTTAACACATTTTTTGCGCCACACCCTAAAAAGTGTCAACCCAAAACACAATTACAATATTGATTATCAGGCAGATAAAAATTTATGTGTCAACCCAAATCTCTGCAATGTGTCAACCCTTCTTTTAATGCTATTTTATATTCTTTGTAAAATCATAGGCGCACAATAGGCCAGATTTTATTTAACCGACAAGGGAAAAAACAAGCCTTCCGAAAACCTTATAGTTAATATTACGCCGCTTATGACAGATGTACCTGCTGCCGAAAATCAAATTCAATGTGTAGCAAGTTTTCAGGAACTTGTATCTATACCTTATCAAGGAGAAGTGAATGCGCTGTGCTGGAACCGTAAACTACAGGGTGATTTTGCTGAGATAGTTGATAAGGTAAAGCTATGCGGAAATATAACGGTGCTTGAACAGGATGAGCTTATGCGACTTGAATTGAGCGAACAGGGACAGCTTGCCCGCGAAATTCTTTTAAATGACTTACAGCTATTGACAGAACATGGTGCATCTCCGGTACTTAACCTTATTAAGTATTATGAGCGGGACGATGCCTTGCCGTTTTTCCCTACCGATGTTTATTCTTTTCATGTAGACCGCTCACCGGTGCCCACCGATACCTTTCTGTGCACTTATCATGGCGATGCGAGCGAAATATTACCCAATGCACACGCCGATCAAAAAGTGTTGGTGCCGGCAATACGTGCTGAGCTGAAAAAATTATACGACGGAGCGGAAGATGGGTTTGAAGAATTTCTAAGAGAGAATTTTTTTGACCTTCATTACCAACCTAAACCCGGTGCACACCCAATCAACCTTGGCCTCGGCCACTTATGGCGATTGGCAGTTGACCATCCCGAAAGTAAAGTGCTGCCTTGTGTGCACCGTGCACCAACGGAACATACCGGTGAAACCCGCTTGCTGATGATTTGCTGAATTATTAGCTCGTTGGCAACGCTTGTAGCAAGCAAAAAATACAACAGCAACTAAAGATTGCAGCGATTGTGTTAGCACGCCGAAAAATATTTCTGCGCAAACATGTTGCTTTTTCCAAAAATTGCATTTTACTTTGCAACACAAAGCACTTTTAATAAATGGAAAATCCAACAGAACAATTAGAGCACATTAAGGAGATACGGAGTATGATGGAACGCTCATCGCGATTTATATCGCTCAGTGGCTTATCCGGTGTATCGGCCGGTTTTTGTGCTTTGGCAGGTGTGGGCGCCTTTTATGTTTTTCAAAACTCGAATGTGAACTACGGCTACAGCCGCATGTTTCACGATTTTCCGGCCAGCATCAATATGGATTTTATCCGCTTTTGTATTATAGATGCTGCCCTTATACTTGTTTGTTCTTTATTATCAGCCATTTTTTTTACCACGCGCCACGCCAAAAGCAAAGGGCAGACTATATGGGATGCCAGTGCACGCCGGTTGATTATAAACCTTGCCATTCCGCTGGTAGCCGGTGGCCTGTACTGCCTGGTGCTGCTTAACTACCGGTTGATAGGTTTGATAGCGCCTACCACTTTAATATTTTATGGCATAGCCCTGGTAAGCGCCAGTAAGTACACGCTGGATGAAATACGCTGGCTGGGTATTTCGGAAATTGTACTGGGGTTGATTAACTGCATCTATATTGGCTATGGTGTAACCTTCTGGGCTATAGGTTTTGGTGTATTGCATATTATTTACGGACTGGTGATGTATGTGCGTTATGAGGCTAAACCGCAAGAAAAAAAGTACTGGTAACAAAATGGTAGAGCGTAAATTTTATATAGAGACCGGTACTGGTAAAAATGAACTTGCCGATTACCTGATTGGTATACTGCACGATGCACGGGCTACAACGTTCAGGTATATAAAAGGCATTACGCAGCATGAGCTCGACTGGCAGCCTTACCCCGGATGGAACACAGTAGGTGCGCTGCTTTCGCATATTATTGCCGGCGATTATTTTTTTAAGCTGTATTTTATAGATGGGCGGGAGATGACAGCGGAAGAAGAAAAGGCCTTATTACCGGGGCTTGACCTGGGAGAGTATGTAGCAGGCCTAAAAGGCAAAACACCGGAGTATTATATTGAAGAGTTGGAGAAATCGTTTGAGTACCTGAAGGCTGCGATAAAAGAATTATCGCGCGAACAATTGCTGGAAAGAAGATATGACATTTATGATAAAGTAAATGGCAGCGACCTGGCCTGGACACTTTACCACAATGCAGAAGACGAAGTGCATCACCGCGGACAGATATCTATACTGCGCAAGCTTTATAAACAAATGGGAGAACAGAAATAGTGAAAGATCTGATAGAAAAATTAAACAAGTCATTTGAGAACCGCATACGCCTGGGTATTATGAGCGCGTTGATGGTGAACGATGCCGTAGATTTTCTTACGCTGAAAGAACTGCTGGATGTAACCGATGGTAACCTGGCCAGCCATATTACTGCACTGGAGAAGATAGATTACATAGCCGTAAAAAAAGAGTTTGTAGGTAAGAAGACCAAGACCAGTTACCTGGCTACCAGCCTGGGGCGCAAAGAATTTATTATGCACCTGAATGCCCTCGAAAAATTAGTGAAGCAGAATAAGAAATAAATTTTTTTGTCGTTATACTTTGAAATTCAAAGCACTTTTTATGAATCCGAAAATCACCCAATTAAAAAAACAGATACAGTGGATAATGCTGTTTTTTATGGTAGCGCTTGTAATAAGTGGCGCTACCGCTATACCCGTACACCGCGAGTTAAAATTTCTACTTGCCAACCTGCCGGTTGATGCTATTATATACCCCTGGCTGCAAAAGGTTTTTGCCGCCTTGGATACTACTGAAATTTCATTTCCGTTTTTATTGTATGGTTATGACTGGCTGGCCTTTGCCCACTTTGTAATTGCCATAGCGTTTATAGGCCCGCTACGCAACCCGGTTAAAAACATATGGGTGCTGGAGTTTGGTATGATAGCCTGCGCGCTGATTCTGCCCTATGCCTTTGCGTTCTGCACCCTGCGCGGTATACCCTACTGGTGGGCTTTAATTGATTGCAGCTTTGGTGTGTTTGGTTTTATCCCTTTATGGATATGCCACCGGAAAGCGAAACAACTTGAACGGCTACTGGATAACGAGAAATTAAACCTGGTGTTTTGATATGCGCAACATAAAACCTGATATGAAAAAACTGGCGGGCAGCATCCTTATGTTAGGAGCACTTGCAGTAACTAAAAAACTACTGGATAAAGTAAACGAGCCAGATGAACACCTGCACCGCGACGATAAAAGTGTAGAACGCAAAGTGGCTATGGCCAATATTGTTTACCACGCAATTGGCATTTTTTATAACGAGTAGAATGATTACGCAGATAATACAAACAACAGAATAGGAAACCTCTACCTCACCAAAATTAATCGCACATGTTTACCACTGTTTTTAAACGGCTGCTATTGCTGTCGGCGTTCTGCTGCGCGCTGGAAGCTTACCGGTTGCACATTACCGATAATACCGGCTTTATCTTTCTTCCCTTTAACCTGATACTGGCCTGGATACCTATAGGCCTGGCAGTGCTGGCGGGCAAACAAAACAAATGGTGGGCCTTTGCGCCGTGCTTTATTGCATGGCTGGTCTTCTTCCCCAACTCACCGTACATCATTACCGACCTTATCCATTTAAAGCCAAGGGCCGTTATGCCCTTTTGGTTCGATACGGTGCTGATGTATTCATTTGCCTTTACCGGTTTGGTACTTGGTATGCTATCGGCTGTTATTATTTATAACAAGTTAAAAGAGTTAACCGGGCGCTATACTGCGCAAGGCATAATGATGGTAGTGATGTTACTATCAGGGTATGGTATATATATGGGCCGTGTGTTGCGGTGGAACTCATGGAATATACTAACCCACCCTACCGGTATATACTACGATACCGTAGCGCGTATTACCGACCCATTCAACTATCCGCGCACCTATGGAATGACGCTGATATTCGCCGCTCTGCTGTGGCTGGTGTTTTCGGTATTTGAGTCGCTGATGAGTACACACCAACAAATTTCTGAATCACCTAAAACCACTTCCCTATGAAAAAGAACGATTGGCTGATTATCATCAGCACTGCTGCCTATTCCTTTTTATTTTACGACCAGAACCCGGGGTTGAATTTTTTTCTGTTCGGCATTGTAATAGTAGCCCTGCTGTTAATACACAACCGTAAGCTGATAGCCAGCCCGGCCTGGGTAGCGGCAGCCACCGGTAACATCATTGCATCTTTCTTTGTATTCAGGTATGGTACGGAGTTGCCTATACTGGCTAACCTGTGTTCTATGATGATGCTGTCGGGGCTAAGCTTTAGCCCGCAATCATCGTTGCTGATAGCGGTAGCTAACTCTGCTTTCTCGGTAATAGCTACAGTGCCGCAAACCATCAAAAAAATGTTTTCATCGGAAGAGCCCGGGGATACTGAACGCGAAAGCATTTATAAAAAGCTACCCCTGATAATTATACCGCTAGCCGTAACTGCTGTGTTTTTTCTTTTCTACCGTGCAGCGAACCCGGTGTTTGAAAAATATACGGATAACATAGATGCAGACTTTATCAGTTTCGAGTGGATTGTGTTTACTGCTTTTGGTTTGCTGTTTATGGCGAGTTTATTCCGCCATTATGCCATAAAGTTTTTGCTGAAAACAGATGAAGCCGCAAGTGACAGGCTAATACCTATTACGCTGGAAGAACACATGGCGCGCATACCGGCATTATCGGTGGGTAGCGAATTTCTTACCGGTGTCATACTGTTTGTTATGCTTAACCTGTTGCTGTTAAGCGTTAACGGCCTCGACATTTACTTTATGTGGATAGTAAAGCACATGCCGGAGGGTATTACCATAGCCGAATACCTGCACGATGGAACAGATACCCTTATTATTTCTATCTGTATGGCCATTGCAGTTATACTATTTGTTTTCCGCGGGTACCTCAACTTTTTTGAAAACAACAAATGGCTGAAGCTGCTGGCCTATGGCTGGATAGCACAGAACATAGTGCTGGTAATTACCACCGCCCACCGCAACTGGTGGATAATAGAATCATCGGGGTTAACCCGACGCAGAATTGGAGTTTACGTTTACCTGCTGCTCTGCATTATCGGGCTTACTACCACACTGCTAAAAGTAATACAGCGGAACAGCAACTGGTTTTTGTTTCGCAAAAATGCCTGGGCGTTTTATGCAGTATTCATCATTAGCTGTTTTGTAAATTGGGATGATTTTATTGTGCAGTATAACTGTAAGCATTACAAAACACAGAAGTTTAAATACATAGACAAGCGCTACCTGCTTAAGCTAAGCCATACCGGTATGGCATCGCTATTTGAGCATTACAAACAAGAGAAAGCCTCAGATATTACGGCAACCAACCTGTTTGATAAAGATATGGTGTTCTATATCTACGATGACTACAAATACATGAAAATGGAAGTTGATTCTGCCAGCTGGAAATCGTATTGCATCAGCAAAACGCAGTATGTGCGGACAGTAGATGAAATGATAGCGAAGGGGGAGATACCGAGGCCGTAGGGGGTGTGGTGATCTTCGCTAGTAACAGCCACACACCCCGTCCGGTGCAGGACACCGGACACCCCTCTGGAGAGGGGAAAATACAAACAGCCAATACAACTTCACCTTTCCCGCTTGGGCGGGACTTTAACAGCCGAATGCAACCTCATCTTTCCCGCTTTAGGCGGGATGAAACAAAATCCTTCTTCAAAGGAGAAGGATTTTAACAGCCGAACAGCCAATTATACGTAACCAAAAAACAATTTATATGCACTTATTATTTAAGGCGTGGAAAGATTATTTCCAGCGCAACAGGACTCATTTTGCCCATATTAATTTTAACGGGGTAGCTGAGCTAACAGCTCCAGAAAAAGAGCTGGTGTGTGCCTCTATTCAGCAGTTTCAGCGGGGTGAAAGCTCGGAAGGATTACACCTGCTTAAAATTGCCAAGGCTTATGACCCCGACTATCACGAAGCGATTCAGATATTTATTAAAGAGGAACAGAAACATGCCGGTGTGCTTGCGCGCTTTATGAAACAAGAACGTATACCACTTATAGGCGGCCACTGGACTGACTCTGCATTCAGAAAGCTGCGCAAGTTGCTGACTATAGAAAACACCATTACTGTGTTATTAACTGCCGAAATAGTGGCAGCGGCCTACTACCGCGCTTTACACAACGCTACTCAATCGGTAACCCTGCAGGCTATATGTAATCAAATAATAAGTGATGAGGAGATGCACATTAATTTTCAGGCTTACACCTTACGCAACTTTTACTTCAAAAGCTCACCGGTTAAGCGGCAGGCTTACCGCGCTTACCACCATATATTGATGTTTGGAACAGCTCTATTGGTTTGGGCCTATCATGCGCATATTTTTAAAGCAGGCAATTACACCTTTACAACGTATATGCAGTTTATTGCACAGGAGTTTACCAGGGCACGTGACATGATAACCGGTTACAACGCTATTGCTATCCGCCAGGAGGAGTCAACTACTGCGCTTTCTTCTTCTCCAGCGATTTTTTGATAGCATCTTTAAGCGCGGTAGCAGACGAGGCATTTACGCCTTCTTCCTTAGCCTTGATTATTGCATAATCGCAGGCTAGCTCGGCCTCTTTATAAATATTTTGTTTGTAAAGCAGGTAGGCGTAGGTAAGGTTGTAGGTGTATTTGTTATCAGTGTTTACACAGGTGTAAGCCCACTTGGTAGCTTTTTGCAGCTGGGCTTCATCGTTCACATTCAAAAAGTAGGTCCAGGCTACATCGTTCATCACCGCCGGTTTTTTAGCCGCATACTTCTTTACATACTGACTGGCGTTTTTATCGTAGTTAACCCAATCATTCATGTGCTCGTAGTACTGCATTGAGAGTTTTAGTATCTGCTCCTGTGCATCGGGTGCTTTGTTCGCTTTAAGCAACTCCATGGCACCATCGTATAATGCCCTGTCATCGGCGCGTGGCGCTTCGGTAATGGCCTTGGTGGCTATCATGTTTACTTTAGCGTTGAAAGCATCGGCACCTACCAGGTTAACGTAGTAGGCGTGGTCCTTCATCAGGAAAGCAAGGCCCGGCGACTTAAGGTCTTTGGTAAGGTTGAAAATGGTGCGCGTGTGCTTGGGGTCGGTCAATTCTTTAAGAGTAAGCTTGCTTAAATACTCTTTAAACTCAGCCTCATACTTCTCGCCAGATGAGTTAAGCGTGTTTACGTAATCGCTCATAAAATCTACATCGCGCTTGCCTTCGCCGTATAGTTTTTTCATACCGGTTAATATGCCCGGTGTAGGGTCTATGGCTTTTTTCCCGTTTTGAATAAGGCCGGCTACATCCAGCCCACCCACAATTTTGTGTTTTACATTTCCATCGCCATCTATCCAAAGCAGGGTAGGATATGCGCGTATAGCGTATTTGCCTGCCAGGGTTACACCTTCGTCCTTTTCCATATCAAACTTCGTGTTGATGAAGTTAGAGTTATAAAACTCGCCTACTGCCGAATCGGGAAATACCTGTGCCGAAAGGCGCTTGCAGGGCCCGCACCACGTTGTGTAGCAATCCATAAACACAAGTTTGTTTTGTGCCTTGGCCATATCCAGTATCTCCTGAAATTTCTTATCGTGTATAAACTCAATGCCCTGAGCCTGTGTAGTAACCGAGCCTAACAACAGGTAAAGAGAAAAAATGAGGGATAGCTTTTTCATAGTGCGAATGTATCTGAAAAATTAAAGGCTTTAAAATTAATCAGATAGGGCAATATGTTTTTGTAAATGTTGTGAAACATTAGGCCGGGTTAGTCCAGATATTACACAGCGCTAAGTAAATTTTGCTGCCGCGGAAACTCCTTTCCTGTATTTATTCAACTCCTTGTAAAGCAGGCCAAACAGATCATTAATATCGGTTTGATAATTACCAGCACTAATAGCATAAGGCGAACCGCTTACAGAACTACTTGCCCTACCCAACCATCGTTTCCATTTACTTTGCTTTTGTAAAAACAAATCGGGGTTATGTAAGTGCACCAATATCATTTTAGTGCCACTTACATTAAAGATGCTAAAGCCGGTAATATCGCTCCAGGCTATAAACGACTCGCTTACAAATGGGGTTACCATGTTAATGCCTTGCGCGGTAATATACAGCCCGCTTTTGCGATGGAAAAGCATGAAAGGAAACAGTAGTACACCCAGCCCAAAGAAACTGATAGTTAAGGTAGCCATCACCGGGTTTTGCTGAAAAAGAAAAAAAGCTATTGCAACAAAACAAGCACATAGCAGCCAAAGCCCAAATGTTTTGCCTTTGCTTACCGGTATTTTAATCCCTCCTTCTATGTCTATAGTTTGCATAGGTTATTGCTTCCAGATATTACACAGCTCTAAATGAATCTCGCTGCCCCAGAAAATACGGGTAGTGTGTTCAAACGATTTGGTGAAATCAGAAACGTAGAAGGTATCTTTACCGGTCTTTTCCTTAGCGGCCAAACCTTCTTTCTCCAGTATCCATTTTAGCTTTTGCGCTACTACTTCGGCAGAGTCGAAGATTTTTACTTTATGGTTATAAAAGGCCGAAATCTCCTTCTTAATAAGCGGATAGTGCGTGCAGGCCAGCACCAGCGCATCTATATCCTGCAAGGCCGGGTCAGACAAATACTGATGAATAATAGCATGGCTTATGCTATTGTTATAAAAATTCTCTTCAATCATGCTGGCCAGTAGGGGAGTGGCCAGCTCGGTGTATTGCAGCGACGGTTTGCGGCGATTAAATTTTTCGGGATACACACCCGAGGCTATGGTAGTTTTGGTAGCTATTACACCTACTTTTTTAATAGTATCATCTGCTATTACCGCTTCTATCATCGGGTCAATAACTGTAATTACCGGTGCTATGCCCTTATACGTATCGCGCAATACTTCATAGGCTGCAGCAGATGCCGTATTGCAGGCAATAACTACTGCCTTGCATTTCTTTTCATTCAGCAAAAAATTGGTGATGGTGGTGGCGTAGCTGCGAATGAGCTCTTTTGATTTATCGCCATAGGGCACATGGGCCGTATCGCCAAAGTAGATGATTCTTTCATTTGGCAATAGCTTAGAAACAGCATTGGCGACCGTTAAGCCGCCAATGCCTGAATCAAATATTCCTATCGGTTGCTGATAACCGGGATTCATTTTAAAAACTATTTAGGTGAAGTAGCCGGTGCTGTAGAACCTGCAGGAACTGTAATACCCAGTTTCTTCATTACCAGGTCGGTTACATCATTTTGTCCTTCGGGAAAGTAAGCAACACCGCCTTGTACTATGTCAAGAATATAAGCATAGCCGTTAGCTACTGCTACATCCTTTACAGCCTTCAGGTATTTATCGTTTATAGGCTTTAGTTTATCCTGCTGTAATTTTTGCAGGTCGTCGTTTACCTTAGCTTCAAAATCCTGAATACGCTTTTGCAGGTCCTGTAACTCCTGAATTTTTGATTCAAGAATTGCATCAGGTGTAGATTTGTCCTGGCTCATGGCTTGTAAATCCTTTTGCTTCTTTTCGTAGTCACCGTACATACCTTCCAATACCTTGGTGTACGAATCTTTCTGCTTCTGTATGTCGGATGACATTGTTTTAAACTCCGGCATAGCCTGTAACACTTCTATCGAGTTGATATGACCAAGCTTTTGCTGCGCGCTGGCAGTGCCAATCATTAAAAACAATGCTGCGATAATTCCTGATACTGTCTTTTTCATTCTGGTTTATTTTGGTTCTTATTTTAAAATTTTGGTTTTATAATGTTGTAATCTTCTTTCAATTAATGCCCATCTTCTTCTTTACCAGTTCGGTTACATCACCGCTGTTTTCGGGGTAGTAAGCTACCACACCGGTGGCCAGGTCAAATATATACGTGTAGCCGTTTTCCTTAGCTACAGCATCTACCACTTTCAAGTACTTATCGTTCAGCGGTTTCATTAGTTTGCCTTGTAACTTCTCTACCTCGCCCTGCGCCGAACCTTCGAATCCGGTGATAGCCTGTTGCAAGCTGTCCAGTTCTATCATTCTTTCTTCGCGCACCGCCTGCATCATGCTGGCGCCGTAGTCGTTTAGTTCCTTACCCTTCTTCTGATACTCTTCATACATACGCTGAAGCTGGTAAGCATACTGCTTGCGCTTGTTATCCAGCGTGGCAGTCATCTGCTTATATTCAGGCATAGCATCCAGTATATCGCCCGAGTTTATATGCCCGTACTTTTGCTGGGCAAAAGCACCGGTACTTAAAAACAATACAAAAAAGAGAAAACAGATTTTTTTCACGCGGGCAAATATAGTTTTTCGGGCTAATCGGTATAAATTAAGGTTGGCTGCTTGTGTACTGGCTTAATTACCAGCCTTTAATGAAATGCCAAGGGCAGCAAGAATGTCTACACTCTTGTCGTAACGGTCGCTAGCATACAACATACTTGGCCCACTGCTACGGTCAAAAATGAAATCGAGGCCTTTGGCAATGGCATATTTCTGCACTTCGTTATATATCTTATCCTGTATAGGTTTAATAAGTTCCTGGCGCTTTTTAAACAACTCGCCGCTGGGGCCAAACTTGGCTTTCTGAAACTCCTTTACCTCTTTCTCTTTGGCTTCTATGTCTTTTATTTTTTGCTGTTTCATAGGCTCGGTCATAAGTACCTGCTCGGCCTGAAACTGCTTATACATATCATCTACACCTTTCATCTTGGCCTCTACTTCTTTCTGCCAGCCTTCGGCAATTTTATCCAATTGCTTTTGCGCCTCGGTATAGGTAGGCATTTTGCCAAGCATAAAATCCATATCTACATAGGCAAATTTCTGCGCATAACTGCTGGCGCTGATAAAAAGGATAAGGGCTATTGCACTAAGCTTTTTCATAATCGTTGAACTTTTTTCAGTCAATACTTTGTGAGTGTTCGGGTTCATAATTTTATGTTTTGCTGGTATGACCAATTATGTTGCCAAAAGAAAAACATGTTTCGCAATTTTCACAAATCGTAACAGCAGGGCCGCAACCCTCTAACTCCCTAAAGGGAGAACCGCTACCCTATCCATTAATCCGGTTCGCGGCCCAGGATGATACGGAACTCGCCGTATTTGCTGAATATGTTTTTGCCGCCACCTAACTGTCCATATCTGCCTTTATCAAAACCAAATCCGTAATCGAAACCAAGCAAACCAAACATAGGTAAGAACACACGTACACCGGCACCTACCGAACGGGCAAGGTCGTATGGTTTGTATTCGCGTATGCTTGTCCAGTAGTTACCGGCATCGGCAAACAGCAAGGCATATATAGTAGCCGACTGGTTAAGCGATATAGGGTAACGCAACTCCATACTGAACTTGTTGTAAATAGGGGCACCACCCGGCGAAGGGGTCATAACCTTATAACCGCGGAACGATACTATATCGCGGCCCAGCTGGGTACCGGCATTCAGGTTACTTAAACCATCGCCACCAAACTCTGCGCGCTCAAACGGCGAGTAACCCACACGCTTGTTATACATACCCAGGAAACCCATGTTGGCCGAAGCCTTAAACACCAGGTTTTTCCATACCGGTATATACCACTCCATCAAAATTTTCCACTTATGAAACTCTACAAATTTATAGCGCTCGGCATCAGATAATGCCGGGTTATCGTAATCAAGGTTCTTGCGCGAGTTGAACATAAGCGAGTATGGCAGGGTAAACTTGCCCTGTACCATAAAGTAGAAACCTTTATTGTAGAAGGTAGGCGCCGCCAGCTCGCGCGAATCGCGCGAAAGGGTCAATTGTAAGTTTAGGTTGGTAGCTTTACCATTGGTGAAAATGAAGAAGGTGCTGTAGTTTTTAAGTATGTAGTGCTGAAACTCTACACCAATTTCTGCGGTAAAGAAATCGTCCGGCCATTTTAAGCGTGTGCCTAAACCCACATAAACGCTGGTAGAATAATAGCTACCGTTAATCTTGGTAAAATCAAGCGGGTTGAAGGTATTGGCGCGCAAACGGTTGAAGGCAAAGTTTAGCGATTGTGGTTTTTTACCACCCAGCCATGGCTCGGTAAACGATACGCTATACGATTGGAACGAGCGCCCGTTTGAGTTTACACGGATACCCAAACGTTGCCCATCGCCCGATGGCAGTGGTGTCCATGCCCTCTTGTCGCCGATGTTGCGTAGCGAGAAGTTGGTGAAGTTTACACCCAGTGTACCAAATATACCGCCGGCGCTGCTTTGCGTGGCACGGCCACCGTAACCGGCCGAAAGTTCCAGCTGGTCGCTTGGTTTTTCTACCACGCGGTATTCTATATCCACCGTTCCGTTCTCAGGGTTAGGTATAGGAATTACATCCAACTGCTGAGGGTCGAAGTAGCCAAGGTTTACAATTTCGCGCTGTGAGCGTATAAGGTCGGTACGGCTGAATTTGTTGCCCGGCAGGGTGCGCAACTCGCGGCGGATAACGCGCTCGTTGGTTTTGGTGTTGCCCAATATACGCACCTCGCGTATGGTAGCCTGTGCCCCCTCGTTAATGCGCAATTCAATATCTATTGAGTCGCCTTCAATCTTAACCTCCATAGGTGTTACGCTGAAAAACAGGTAACCATCATCCATATACAGCGAGCTCAAATCGCCCCCGTTAGGGTTCATAAATATGCGCTCATCAAGGGTCTTTTGATTATATACCTCACCCTTCTTTATACTTACAATTTTAGCGAGTAATGAATCCGGGTACTTGGTGTTGCCATTAAAGTAGATGTTGCGGAAATAGTATTTGCGGCCTTCGTCTACCTTAATATCTATCATCAGGTTTTTTCCATCAGGTTGCAGGTAGGTAGTATCCCATACAATTTTAGCATCGCGATAGCCTTGTGTATTGTAATAGTCT
Source organism: Chitinophagales bacterium (assembly GCA_035299425.1). Classification (GTDB taxonomy): domain Bacteria; phylum Bacteroidota; class Bacteroidia; order Chitinophagales; family LD1; genus Bog-950. The sequence goes on from DATGWP010000232.1 coordinate 48,703, forward strand.
ATTATCTTTTGCTTGTCATCTATATAATCGCTCCGTTTAAATTTAGAGGCCTTAAAGAAATTGAGGTTCAGGAAACGTGATGAGTAATCGTAAGCACGCAATACCGATAGGTTACCTATAATCTGGTACCATTTTATATTGATAGAATCGTGTGCAAAGTTTTTCTTAAAGCGGAAAAGCCCATCTAAATCGAACTTAATCTTCTCATGGGTCTCTTTCATCTGGCGCTTTAGTTTCGCCTCCGGTTCCTCGCGGTTACCGGTTATGTTTATCTGCTCTATTTTAACCTTGGCGCCTTTATCTACGGCTATGCGCAGTTTTACGCTGTTGGTCATTATAGAATCAGGCTCTTCTGTAATTGTAACTTTTACCGAAAGAAAGCCTTTGTCAATATAATAGTTCTTAATAGTGTTTACCGACATGGCGCGCATATTCTCGGTAAATATGCTGCCCGAGCGGATTTCAATACGCTTGCGCAACTCATCGGCATCGGTGGTTTTTACTCCGGTAAAACTAAAGCGTGATATACGTGCCCGCTCCTCTACATGTATAACTAAGTAAATCTTGTTGCCTATTATGTCGCTAGCATCTATACTTACATTGGTAAACAGGCGCTGTTTCCACAGGGCTTTAATGGCCTTGGGTATTTGCTCGCCCGGTATCTTTACTTTATCGCCTTTGGCCAAACCCGATAGGGTTACCAATATGTTTGCATCCAGAAACTTGGCACCTTCTACTTTTATGTCGGCTATTTCATACTCTACGCTCTTTGAATAATCGAAGAGTGCAGGTTCTTGTGCCAACAATAAGGTGGATATAAATAGTAAGGGGAGAAGAAATATCTTTTTCAGGATGGGTTCGTTTATCTTGTTTCTATTTATTTTCTCCTACTATTTGTTCACTGGTTTTACCAAAGCGCCTTTCGCGGTTTTGGTAGTCAATAATAGCTTTATAAAGCTCTTCTTTATTAAACTCAGGCCAAAATTTATCGGTAAAGTAAAACTCGGCGTAGGCTAATTGCCACAGCAAGAAATTACTTACCCGCATTTCGCCACTGGTTCTTATCAGCAACTCGGGGTCGGGCCGGCCTGCTGTATATAAGTTATCGCTTATCAGCTGGTCGGTTATTTCGTGCAACCCTATTTCGTTGCTCTGCACCTTTAGCGCTATCTGTTTCACCGCCCTCAGTATCTCATTTTTGCCACCGTAGCTTAGCGCCAGTATCAGCTCCATGCGCTTGCCACCTGCCGTTTTATCTATGGCTGCGCGCAACTCCTTGGCTACACTGCCCGGCAGTGCATCTATATCGCCAATAGCGCCCAGGCGAATATCATTTTTCATCAGTGTCTTCAGCTCTCCGTTAATCGTTTTTAACAGCAGGGTCATCAGGGCACTTACTTCTATCTGTGGCCGGTTCCAGTTCTCGGCGCTAAACGCGTATAGGGTCAAATACTCTACCCCCAACTCGGCACATGCCTCCGATACTTCGCGCACTGCGTTCACGCCATTGGTATGTCCAAAGATGCGGTTTTTGCCGTGCTGCTTGGCCCAACGCCCATTGCCGTCCATTATCACGGCTATGTGTTTGGGTAACCTGCTTAAATCAATTTTGTCTTTTAAACTCACTAACGAACGATTAAACGCTTGTTTTAAAAATTATTTTGCCCTGCCGTAAAATGCTTTTTTGCATAAAAGTAACCGCTATGCCAAAGCTGTTATTATGCTACACCGGCATTGGCGGCCATAACCCGTTTTTTAAAGCGGGGGCGAAGATATTAAAATAGGTGACAGATGGAGGCTTTTTACTATGGCTGAAAAGTGCTGCCGGCAGGGCGGTTAAAATGGTTGGTTTAGAATCCGGCTGGCCGCCTATGCTACTGAGCCTTTAACTTTTAGTATAAAAGGGTGTTTTTGAAAAAATGTCCATACCCTGCCTTTGTAAATTTTTGATTGTCAGCCAGTTACTGCAACCTACTGTCCATACCATTGCCTGCCGGCGCTATTCTTTTGGCGTAATAAAAGTTTGCAGCTTATGATAAGAAGTATTAGCAGCTGCATGGTATTGATAATCAGGTATAGTATATTTAAAAATACTTTAAATGTAAGTAAGCCTACCTTTTAAGACACGTTTTCGCCTGGTTTTAATAAAGCATAACCCTTTTTATAAAGTAGGATAATGACCAAATTGGGGGGATGCTTTTTACCTGTAGGTGCCGTTAGGGCTTGGGCACTGCACCTTCATGATGGTGTAGGATAGGGTAATGCCGCCAAAAAGGTAGTCGTCGAACTTAGGCGACTGGCCGCGCTGGTAGCCGGGCTTGCCAATTTTTTCGCCGCCGTTGGCGCCGCTGCGGTCGCTAAGGGCCGCCGCCAAACCGGTAGAGCCGCCGGGTAGGGAGGCATAACTTGGGTACTTGCCGCTAACATCGTCCAGGTAATCGGTAAAGGTTTTGCGCACGCCGGCCTCTATACCTATGTTCCAGTTGCGCTTAAACGAGAACTTGAAGCCGCCCACAATAGGTATGGCAAAACTAAAGAGTCGGTATTTTTTTACACCCGAATAGCTTGGGTCGTTTTGCCCCTCGGTGCCCAGGGGCTGCAGATAATACCACTGCCCATTGTACTGCGCTTTGGGGTTAAAGAAAAACACCGACACGCCCGTGCCCAGGTAGGGGGTCCACCAGTGCTTACCCTTAGGGTGTGCTTTATCAAACTTAAAGAAGTTGAACTCGATAACCGAAGTGATATCGAAAATGTCGGACTTAAACGACAGGTTGCGCTGCTGGTTCCAAGCGGTATTGGTTTTGGCATCGTCAAAGGCTACCTGCCCCCAGTTGATAGAGGTTTTCCAGCCGCCGCGGTACTTAATATTGTAGCGGTAAAAAGCCCCCGCCCCCGGCCGGGCAAATTTGAAAGAGGTTTTGGTATTAAGGTCGCCAAAGTAGTTGCTCATGCCGCCCCACACGCCAAATTCGTGTATCTGCGCGGTGGAAGAAAGCGATAGCAGGTAACAGACAGCCGATAGCAGAACAGGCTTACACCACCGACCACTGACCATTGACCACTGAAAACACGAGCCCAAAATTTGCCTTACCTTATTCATTTAGAGGGTGCGAAAGTAATTACTAACGGCAAACAATGCAAAATGTTGTTTTGAGGGGCTTTTCAGGCTGGGGTTTAAGTATTTGTTAATCGCTTCATGGTCAGCTTGCAATCTACTTATGATTTATTAAATTTACTTAATATGAAAAAAGCACTACTTGTTATTTTGGTTTTCGGTGTTGCCTTTGGCGCCATTGCGTGCGAGGTAAATCCGCTGGCTTACCACCCGGCTACCAGTTTAAACATGTTTGAGTTTTGGGAGCCCAACTCCGGTCAATGGTCTTTTTTTGAAAAAGTTCAGTATTACAAAGACGCAAGTTGTCATCACAGCCGGTGTGTAAGCATAGTTCAAAATGATACAGGCCTGGTAGGGCCGATGTATAATTCATCAGAAGGCAAACTGAATGAGGTGGTTTTCATGGATGGCCTTACAAAAGACACAGTTTACCGCCAGTTAATAACCTATAACGCCGATGGCCAGGTTAGCTACAGTGTTTATCAATCGTATAACAAAACTGCAGCAACTACATCTGAAATGTGGATGGAAGATAACCGGATGTTTTATACCTATCAGGATGGGTTATTGGTAAGCTATATCCACCAGCAATTAGATACAACCTTTAAGACCCTGCGGGAGATTCATTATTACTATAACAATGAAGGTAGGCTTATAGAGCAAAGGAACTCAGGAGCGGTAAATTATAAAACTTATCTCTTTTACAACAATGATGGAAATAAGGTGCGGGAGAGTGTTTTCAGCCTTTCTCCCGGCGCTTTGTCATGGCAAAATATCAGCAACAGCAGCTTTACTTATCATTCTGGTAATTTGATTATTCATGAAATTGATAGCACCCGGAATGAACAAACAGACCAATGGTATGCCAACGGAAAAAAAATAATAACCAATAACATAGACGGACTACCGATAGAGATAATTTCACAAGTCTGGCGCTCAGATTCTGTATGGGAAAACTGGACGCGCGAAACGTATGAGTATTGCGCGTCTATAGTTAACCCGGTGCAGGACATAATTAAAGAACCGGTTCGTTTTACTTTGCAGCCTAACCCAACAACCGACGTGGTGGGCATATCCATAGACGAAAATATGGTAGGCGGAACGCTAACTATCAACGACCTTACCGGTAAACAAATCAGCAGCTTACAATTACAGGTTAGCAATACACAAATACCAATCAATTTGCCTAATGGCATTTATATGGTTACTGTAAGTAACACTACACACACGCACACCCGCAAACTGGTTGTAGCTAATTAAAGCGGAGTTGGCCCAAAGAAATTTAGGACCCTTACGCCACCGCTTTCTTCTCTTCAAACACCTCTATCTCGCGGTTGATGCTTACAGATATGTTCGATTTACTGCGCTCGGCCTGTAATAGGTTTAGCAGTATCTGGCGCTTGTTCTCATCCAGCGAGCTTACAAATTGTTTAAGCCGGTCTATTTCTTCTTCGGCTACACGGGCTTTGTCGGCCGATGATTTTACCTCTTTTACAAACCGGTTCCAGTAAGGGAAGGTTTGGGTGCGCTGTATGCCCGCCAGGGGTTCATACTCCTTATTTATAATAAGAGCTACGGTAGGGTCGGTAATGGCGTAGTAGAACAAAGCCAGTTTCTCTTTTGTAGCGCTGCTGTATTTATGGTCGCGAAAGGCGCGGTAAAGGGTTTGCTCACCGGGTAGCTGGTCGTAAGGTATGTTCCACTTAAAAGCAATATTGCGTATCAGCGCATCGCGAAAGGTCCACTTAGTAAGGCAGGTAATATCGGGCACACAGTCGCTGCAGTATAACCGCACCAGGCGGTTACCCAACTCCAACAACAGCTCTATTTCTTCGTGCACGCTTATCATGTTGATACAAAGTTGATACGCTCTTTAGTTTGTGTTGATACCTGCACCGGGCCACCGGTGTGTTGTTTTGTGCCATCAAATTTTTTACTCACAAAACAATAATTGACATGAAAAAATTTCTCCTTGCATCTCTCGTAGCCATGACCCTTTTGCTGCCTGCTTTGAATAACACGAGTAACGCGGCGAGTATATTTGTTCAGCGCGTTGTAAATATTGCGATTAGTGGATGGACATTCTTTGCCACTTCCGAAACAGCCGATGGAACAATTACCAGGATTGAAATTTACAGGCTGAGCACCGGTGAACGAGTGCGCGCCAGTAATTGTAATGGAACCTATGAATGTTCTGTTGACTTGAGTGGGTTGCCACACGGCGGATATTGTGGTATTATTATTTGCCAAAACGTAACAGTTAGTAAACAGTTTAAGCTGTAAAATTGTATGACAGAGCTGGTGTGTATTGCAATAGGTTGCTATAGACACCAGCTTATTTTTTTGTAGCTTGATCATAAAAATTTTAGCAACCATTCTTTGCCGGTGAAATAATTTTCCGATTTAAGGTTTTCAGCTAATTGTTTGCGCTTTGCGTTATCCGTGGCTTTCAATAATTTTTTAGAGTACAAAATGTTTTTTGTAAAAATGTCTTTGGCCCAGTGCAAGGCATCACTATTACGTAAAATATATTTTTCGTAAGCGCTCAGAAAATCAAGGAGCAAATCAACATTAGTCGGATCTTGCTCATACAAACACATAAACTGCCATCGGCGAACGACAGCATTAAAAATTGGCTCTTCTTTTACCTGTGCTTGTTGAAAAAGTGGCATAGCTACGTTATATTCCTTTTGGCTGAAATGATACTGTGCTTTTACAAAAGCCGAATTTGTATCTCTATGTTCTTCCGGTAGATACAAGCTATAGGTATCTATAAATTGCTTTATCCAAACCGCTGGTTTAGAATGTGCCAACGATAGCGAAACAATATTTCTAAAGTCTGAGGGCTGGATCAAACCTGTTTCAACTACAAGGTCGTGTTTCAACTTTAATTCGTACCACCAAAGTGCCTCTGCCCCAGCCCTGTTATATCCGTGGCTGTTCCAATACAGGCAATAATTACTCGCATAGTTTATTACCTCCTTTACATTTAAGGTCGGTTTAGATTGTGCAGTATGTTCAAAAAAGTGTTTAAGAGACATGTAATAACCTTCTCCTTCATCGAAGGTTTTCGCTTTTAGCATTTGATACACGTTCCAGAAAAGATGGACAAAAGGAAATTTTTCATTGTTGTAAGGCTCAAGAACTTCAAGTATGTAAGGTATATTCTCTTCCTGATAGGGAGTTCCTAATACTTGCTGCCGGTTGCGAAGTTCGCAATGGTAATATAACTTCTTTAGAGCATAAAAAACGTCTAACTCCTTTATTACAGGTAAAATATCATTCTGTATAGTCCTGTTTAGCTTGGCATCAAATCCACTAAGCGCTAGCTCGGTGAGCACATGCCGCTGATAGAAAGTATCAAAATTTTGTTCGGCATCCTGGTCCAGTGCTTTTAGTAACTGCTCATGCTCCTTATTAAACATTTCGAACAGGTGGTACTTTTTATATGCTTGTAACCGGTGGCGGTCTACACTATCGGGTGTGGCTTTAAAATCTTCTATAGCCAAAAACTGTTCTAAACATTTAAGCAGGTCGCTGCCGTAGTTGGCCTGGCGCTTTTGGTTGCCCAGAGCCGGTGCCTTTTTTTGTATTACTTCCGGGTCGGTTTTCTTTTCGTCGTACACCGGGTGAAATTTACGCAGGTATTGAAACAGGGGTAGCGCCCCTGCAGGTATTTCAAAGTATGGCGAACTGAGGTAGGCCTCAAATTTTTCCATTTCGGGTGGACTAAGTTGGCGCAGAGCAGATGTAAGTTTAGAAAGATGTACAGGCGCTGCCATTTATGGTATTACCGGGTTACAGTTTGGGGGTTAAATACTACGGATAATTAACCGACCTATACCATATACCTGTTAAAAAGCATATGGTTAAAAAGCCAATTTTCCGCCTACTCAAATATAAAAAACCCTTGTTTTTGCCGGAAAGGTGCATACTTGTAAAAAACCAACAAAACCTTGTGCCAGTGCGGGTTTCAGCTGTATAGGGATGCTGTATTCTAAGCCAAAACTACCGTTTGTAGCCGGAAAACGACGGAATTCTGTCTTTGCATACGGTTTGGGGTGTGGGTAATATTGTTGTATCAAACAGCAACCATGAAACCAATACTATCGTACCCCGCACCAATGCCCGAAGAAACCCTGCTGCTAAGCACTAACGACGGCTGGTTTTATGTGCCCCTGGCCAGCATTGTGCACTGCAGCAGCGAGAGCTCGTATACCGAGTTTCACCTGGCCGATGGGCAGGTACTGGTAGTAAGCTGCACGCTTTTATACTATGAAAAACTAATAAGCGCGTTTGGTTTTTTCCGCATTCATAAATCGCACCTAATTAATACCCGGTACCTGCGCAGTGTAACCCGGCAGGATGCTACCTGGTACGTGGGCCTTAGCAATGGCAGCAGCCTACCGGTATCGAGAGAGAGAAAAGGAGGCCTGATAGACCACCTGCAAATGAACAGCGTGGCAGGCTTAAACCCCTACAGCAAAAAAATGGCCGACCTGGGTATGATGGAAACCAAAGGCGCGCTGGAGGTAAAGCTGAAGGTAAATACGATGCCGGCGCAGGGCAATAGCAATGAAAAAAGAGAAGATGATAAAGCGGGAATTGAGACAGGCGAAAACAATTACACCATTGTCGGCAACGGCAAAGGCACAACACTGAACGTAAGTTAACTTTTTATATAGGACACACACAGAACACAGCATTTAAAGTAAAAAGTTAAGGGAGTTAAAGGCGGAGATGATATTACTAATGGGAAGAAGTGCGGCCATGCTTTGGCGGCTATTCGTATCTGCATAAGTGCCGGTAACAGCGGCGACACAACAGTACGGAATAATGCCGGAGATGATAGCAGGCAGCTGTCCGGCTTAAAAGTAGTGTATACCATTTTGCGCATGCCCCGGAAAAAAATGTACGCCATGCACGATATAGAAATACTACTGGTAGAAGATAACCTTAGCGATGCTGAGATGACTATACGTGCGCTGAAAAAGAACAACCTGGCCAATAGCATACTGCATGTAAAAGACGGCGCAGAGGCACTTGATTTTGTTTTTGCCATGGGCGCTTTTGCCAGCCGCCTTATAGAGAATAAACCCAAAGTAATACTGCTTGACCTTAAAATGCCGAAGATAGATGGCATAGAAGTGTTGCAAAAAATAAAAAGTGATGAGCGCACCATGAACATTCCTGTGGTGGTGCTTACCTCATCTAAAGAAGACCCGGATATAAAACAATGCTACGAGCATGGTGTAAACAGCTATGTGGTAAAGCCGGTGGAGTTTGAAGATTTTCATAAAGCGGTAGCCGACCTTGGCTTGTACTGGCTGCTCATCAATCAACCCCCACAATAAAACCCATGTGTTATGACCCGCAACATTAAATTTTTGATACTGGAGCACGACCCCAGCGATATAGACCTGATAAGGTACGAGCTGAATAAGTCGTTTGGTAATAACGAAATGCACGTAGTGCAAAATGAGGCTGACTTTACACAGGCACTACACAATTTTTGTCCCGATATTATTCTTTCCGATTACTCACTTCCGACTTTCGATGGCCTGTCGGCTTTTAAAATAAAACAACAAATACGTCCCGACACCCCTTTCATTTTAGTATCGGGCACAGTAGGCGAAGAGAATGCTGTTGAGTTTATCAAAACCGGCATTACCGATTATGCCCTTAAAGACAAGCTATACTCGCTGGAACCCAAAATAGTACGTGCACTTAACGAAGCCGACGAAAGGGAGCAAAAACGCCAGGCACAGGAGGCTCTTAAAAACTCTGAATCGAACCTGCGCGCTATATTTCAGAATACCGATGTAGGTTTTTTGTTTTTAAATACCGACTACCGCGTAGTAGCCTATAACTATATAAGCCAGCAATGGGCCATGAACCTGTTGGGTTACCAGCTAAAAGAAAACACCAATTTTAAAAAACTGCTAACCGCTGATAAGCTTATAGCCTTTAATGATTTTGATAACCGTATAATGAACGGGCGCGACATTACCTGCGAAACAAGCTTTAAAAACCCCGATGGCACGGTGCATTGGTATAGCGTAAACGGCAAACCTATTTTTGATAAAGACCGCATAATAGGCACGTGTATAGCCATAACCGATATTACGCGCCGCAAAATGGCCGAAGAAGAAATACTGAAGTTAAACCTGGAGCTGGAGCACCGGGTAGAGCAGCGCACGTACGAACTGGTAGAAGCCAATAAAGCACTGGAGGCTTTCTCTTATTCGGTATCGCACGATTTGCGCTCGCCGGTGCGATCGGTAATGGGTTTTACCAGCCTGATACAGGCAGAGCATGGCCATAGCCTGAACCCTGATTTGAAGCAGCTTTTTAATCACATAGAAAGCAGCAGCAAACGCATGAACACCATTATAGACGACTTGCTGGTGCTGGCCAAGTATGGTAAAGAGCCACTTAACATAGCACCGGTAAACCTTACCAAGCTGTTTTACAGCGTGTGGGATAATCACCTGTTTGCATCGCCACACAATGCCAAACTGGAGATGCAGCAGCTGCCGGAAGTAATGGCTGACGGTTCTATGCTGGAGCAGGTGGTGGTAAATATGGTATCTAACGCGGTAAAGTACTCCTCTAAAATTGATAAACCATTAGTAAAGGTTGGTTTTACCGAAACAGATGATGCCCTTACCATATATGTGCAGGATAACGGCGCCGGCTTTGATATGAAAAACTACAACCGCCTGTTTGGCGCATTTCAGCGCCTGCACGGCCTTAGCGAGTTTGAGGGTTCGGGCGTGGGCCTTATGATAATTAAGCGCATAATAGACCGCCACGGAGGCCAGGTGTGGGCCGAGGGTAAAGTAAACGGGGGCGCTACTTTTTATTTCTCGCTACCCAAGCAACCGGGTGGCACAGGTACCGGCAAAAAAGTATTTACAAATACAATGCGCTAACAAAAAACAGAACCAGGGGCCAAGGCCATAAAATACATAAACAAACAGCAAAAACGAAAGACCCAATGCAAAACCGGAAAGAAAGTAATAGCAATGCACCAGGAAACATAATACAGGAAAATATGGCGCATATTGACCAGGCCAGTTTTTTACTGCGCATGTTACATAGCCCCATACGCCAGCAGATAATAACCACACTACTGCAGAAAGAAGGCTGTGCCGTAAACGAGTTATGCGAGATAATGAATATCAAGCAGTCTATTATGTCGCAAAACCTGGCCCTGCTGCGTAATGCCAGCCTGGTAATACCCCGCCGTGTAGGCCGCGAGGTACACTACTCTATTAACAGCAGCTACCTGAACGAGGTAATGAAGTTTGTTCAAAACCTGTCGCAAACAGCGCAGTAAAACGCAGCATTAGTAATTGCGGTGATCGCTGCCCCAGTTAAGTTTGGTTTTAAGGGCGGTAAGAAAACTCTGGTCGGTAAGGCGGATAATGTTTGCCTGAAAACCTGCTTTTTTTACGCCCAGCTGAAACGATGAGTCGATAGCTTTGTGACGTGCATCCAGCGTGCACAAAAAGCTATCGCCGCGGCCTGTAACCTCAAAGGATAGCACTGCCTCATCGCTTACTACCATGGGGCGCACATTAAGGTTGTGCGGTGCCACCGGTGTAATTACAAAGTTGCCCGATGTAGGGTAAAGTATAGGCCCCCCGCAGCTAAGCGAGTAACCGGTGCTACCCGTAGGGGTAGATACTATTACACCATCGGCCCAATAGGTATTTAACAGCTCGCCGTTCAGGTATGCGTTTACGGTTATCATGCTGCTTTGGTCGCGGCGCTGAATAGTCATATCGTTCAACGCAAAACTATCTTCAAACAGGGGCTTGTTGCATTGCAGTTCTATAAGCGTGCGGCGGTCTATCATATAGGCTCCCTTCTCTATAGCATCTACAGCTGTGTGTATCTGGTCGCGTCCCAGGCTGGCCAAAAAACCAAGGCGGCCAAAGTTTATACCCAATATCGGTATCTCGCTTTCTTTTATCATTACCACCGAGTCGAGTATGGTACCATCGCCACCTATGCTGAATACCACTTCTGTGCGGCCTTTTACATCATCAAAGTTGGTATAGGTATCGGCCTCTATACGCAGCTGCATCTCATCGCGCATCAGCTGCAAAAACTTAGCCTCTACCATATAGGGCATTTTCTTTTTATCCAGGTAGTCGAATAAATCCTGTGCGTAACCCGCGTTGGCTTTGGTAAAGCTTTTTCCAAAAATAGCGATCATGGTGGCTAAGATAGAAAATAGTGGCTGTTTGCGATTTTGGAGGAAATTTGCAGTGCCACCGTGCCGGACACAGATTTTAACCATATAGGTATAGAGAGCGCTTAATTTTTATTTTAGCGCCCCATAAAAAACTATGTTCAGTCAGTTAGAAAATATAAAAGGTAAGTTTATAGAGGTAGGCAAAACGCTTAGCGACCCTGCCACTATGGGCGATATGAAACGCTTTACGCAGCTTAATAAAGAATATCGCGAGTTGGAAAAAGTGGTGAAAGTGTATGATGAGTACCGCAATGTACTGGCTAACATAGATACCAATAAGCAGATAATAGCCACCGAAAGTGATGAGGAGTTCCGTGACCTGGCCAAAAACGACCTGGTACAACTGGAGGCCCAAAAACAGGGCATGGAAGACGAACTGAAGACCTTGCTGGTACCCAAAGAACCTGAAGATGAGCGCAATGTGCTGATGGAAATACGCGCCGGTACCGGTGGCGATGAGGCCGGTATATTTGTAGGCGACCTTACCCGCATGTATACCCGCTATTGCGAAACCCTGGGCTGGCAGGTAGCCATAGCCAGTGCCAGCGAAAGCAGCGCCGGCGGCTATCGCGAAATAGTATTGGATATAAGCGGCGAGAATGTGTATGGCAAGTTAAAGTTTGAGAGCGGTGTACACCGCGTGCAGCGAATACCCGAAACAGAAGCCAAAGGCCGTGTGCATACATCGGCAGTAACCGTTGCCGTGCTACCGGAGGCCGATGAAGTAGAGGTATATATCAACCCGGCCGATATACGGTTAGATGTGTTCCGCGCATCGGGTGCGGGTGGGCAGCACGTAAACCGTACAGAAAGTGCCGTGCGCTTAACGCACATACCTACCAATACGGTAGTAGAGTGCCAGCAGGAGCGCAGCCAACACAAAAACCGCGAGCACGCCATGAAAATGCTAAAGACCAAGATTTACGAAACGGCTGTGCGCAAGCACGAGGATGAGATAGCCGCCCGCCGTAAAACCCTGGTAAGCACCGGCGACCGTTCGGCCAAAATAAGAACCTACAACTACCCGCAGGGCCGTATTACGGACCACCGCATTAACCTTTCGGTTTATAACCTACCTGTATTTATGGATGGCGATATAGGCGAAATGATAGATAGCCTGGCCGTAGCCGAACAAAGCGAAAAGCTGAAAGAGGGCGGATTGGCATTTTAGTATTACTCAGCACACGCGGAACGCGTGCGCCAGCCTCTGTCTTGTATTACAACGCTTCAAAGTACTCTATGATTTTCCTTTTCAGCAGTTCATCCTGCTCTTTAAGGACCAGTTTGGGCATACTGGCTACGGCTTCGTAGTGGGGCCAGCCATCATCGTCGCGGCCAACCAGTTTAAAGTACCCTTCAGATTCGAACAGACGGCAAACAGCTACGTGCATCAGGTCTTGCTTTTCTTCTTTCTCCCAGGTTTCTTTTACAATGCCTACTTCATTGATGCCTATTAAAAAGAGGATGGCATTTATATCGGGCCGCTGGCCAAACTCGTTTTTTACACGGTTGCGCACTTCGTACCAGCGCAGGGCCAGGCTCTTTTCTTCTTCGCTTTTATTATCGTTTAGTAAAGGCATTAGTGGCTATAGGCCTCTCCCATCTGCCTTCGGCATCTTCCCTCTCCAACAGAGAGGGAAGAACCTAGCAGGGAAAGTTTTGTGTAAGTTAATTAGCTATTTCTAGCTGTTGAATGGTTTGCATATCCTGTACAAAATCTTCAATTGAATAGTTAAGGTCTATAACTCTTCTGTTATTTGCATAGTACGAAGTTAATGACTTTTGATCTTCTGTTTGACATTTAGTACAAAAGCATCCGCATCTTTCAAAAAAGGTAGTTGCGAGCGCAGTTTTTTCAGTTCCTCATAACTCAGTTCGCAGGTAAAAATATCTTCTTCGTCCGCTTTGTGGTAAATGGTTTTGCCAAGTGCGTCTATTACCATGCTGTCGCCTGTGTGATTTATACCGCTGGCATCGGCTCCTACGCGGTTAACGCCTACCACATACGATTGATTTTCGATAGCGCGGGCGGTGAGCAGGCTTTTCCAGGCGTGGCTGCGGCGCTCGGGCCAGTTGGCGACATATACCAGCAAGTCGTACTGCGGCTCGCCGGTTTCGCTGTTCAGCCCATTGCGGCTCCATACCGGAAAGCGCAGGTCGTAGCAAACCAGCGGACAGATTTTCCAGCCCTTTAACTCCACAATCAGGCGTTCGCTACCGGGTGAAAAAACTTTTGGTTCATCGCTTAAAGAGAACAAATGGCGCTTATCGTAGGTCTGTACACTGCCATCGGGGTTAACCCATACCAGCCGGTTGTAGTAGCTGTCCTCTTCGGTAATTATAAGGCTGCCGGTAACGGCACATTGCTTTTGGCGGGCAATCTTCTGCATCCATTGCACGCTTTGGCCGTGCATTTCTTCGGCTAGTTGTTGTGCATTCATACTAAAACCGGTGCTGAACATTTCGGGCAGTATGATAAGGTCGGTTGGTTGCAGCGTATCAATCTTCTCTGAAAACATAGCCAGGTTGGCGGGTATGTTTTCCCAATGCAAATAGGATTGAATGAGGCTGATGCGCAGGTTATTCATAGGGTAAAGGTGGTGATTTAATATTGAAAAAGTGGCGTCATTGCGAGGAGGCTTTGCGACGAAGCAATCTCCATGCACTTGATGGAAACCGTAAAGCTAAACTGTAACCCTATAGGTGGGGGATTGCTTCGTCGCCCGTCAAAGCACGGACTCCTCGCAATGACGATTATGCCTCAAATCCTCACCAGCAGGTCGGCAGCGCGTTTGAGAGTTTCTTCTTCTTTGGCAAAGCAGAAACGGATGATGCTGTTATCTACCTGGTGGCGGTAGAATACGGATATAGGTATGGCGGCTACCCCCATATCGCGGGTCATGCGCTTTACAAACTCAAGGTCACGCTCATCGCTTATTTTGCTGTAGCTTGCCAATTGAAAATAAGTGCCTTCGCACTTAAGCAGGTTAAAGCGGGACGACTGTATAGCGCGGCGGAAATAGTCGCGCTTTTGCTGGTAGAAGCTGTTCAGCTCCAGGTAAAGTTCTTTGCGTTTCATTAACTCGGCAAAGGCAACCTGTGCAATGGAGTTTACGCTAAACACATTAAACTGGTGCACCTTTCTAAATTCATTCATCAGGTTTTTGGGGGCTATGCAATAGCCCACCTTCCAGCCAGTGGTGTGGTAGGTTTTACCAAAGCTTCCAATTATAAAGCTGCGCTCGGCCAGCTTAGGATAACGCAACACACTTTCGTGTTTTATATCATCATAAACAATATGCTCGTATACCTCATCGCTCATAATGATGATATCGCTGCCACGGGTTAGCTTGTCCAGCTCGGCGAGGTCTTCAGGCTTTAGTGTAGTGCCTGAGGGGTTGTGCGGCGTGTTGATGATGATCATCTTGGTGCGCTGGTTAATGAGGCGCTTCACCTTTTGCCAATCTGGTTTATAATCGGGGGCTTCTAAATCGTAGAAGATAGCCTTACCGCCGGTTAGTTCTACCGCGGGAGCATAGCTATCGTAAGCCGGTGCAAACAATATTACTTCATCATCCTCGCGAATAACCGCCAGTATGGCGGTGAAGATAGCCTGTGTGCCACCAGCGGTAATTGTCACTTCTGTTTCGGGGTCTATTTTGACGCCGTAGGCGGCTTCTGCTTTTTCTGCCAGTGCCTCGCGCAGGGGCATGTAGCCAGCCATAGGTGCGTACTGGTTAAAGCCTGTACGCATAGCCTTTTCCACTTCTTCTACCAATACCGGGTGCGGGCTAAAATCGGGAAAGCCCTGCGACAGGTTGATAGCGTTATGCTCCTTAGCCAGAGCACTCATTACCGTAAAAATGGTAGTGCCTACGTTGGGGAGTTTTGAATTTAAGGGGGATGGGAAGTTCATGGTAACAAGTTAGAAGGACGAAGTTAGAAATGCGAAGTTAAAACCAGCCTCACCCCTCTGCCTTTGGCATCTCCCCTCTCCAAAAATAGAGAGGGGAGAACCTATAAGCAAATTTATTGTTTAATTCTCTGTTAACACCGTATCAATCCTATAAATACCTATCCAAATCAGCCACTTTCAGGTCAACGGTTATCTGCTTTATTTCCTGCTCGTTGCTGCGCTTGCATACAAGCAAAACATCACCGGTATCTATCACACAGTAATCTTCCAGGCCTTGTAGCACCACCAGTTTGTCTTTAGGCACCATCACCATGTTGTTAGATGAGTCGTATACCTTAACGTTCTGGCCCGATACGGCATTGCCCAGGTAATCGTGTTCGTATACTTCGTATAGCGAATCCCACGAGCCTATATCGCTCCAGCCAAACTGAGCTGGGATAGTGTAAACATTGTCTGCTTTTTCCATTACACCATAATCGATAGAGATATTGGTGCACTGAGAGTAAGCGCCTTGTATAAACTGCGCTTCGGTAGGTGTATCGTAGTGCTTGTTGCCTTCGCGGAAAGCCTCTGCTATCTCCGGCAAATACTTAACCACCGCGCGTAGCAAGGTCTTGGCCTTCCATACAAACATGCCGCTGTTCCACAGAAAATCGCCGCTTTCTAAAAATGTTTTAGCTATATCCAGCGTAGGCTTTTCGGTAAAGGTTTTCACTTTGAAAAACTCCTCTTGTGCCTTATCGTCTTCAAACTGAATGTAGCCATAACCTGTAGATGGTTTGGTAGGTTTAACACCGATGGTAACGAGGTAGGTGTTATCCTTTACAAAATCTACACAACGCTGTACTACGTCCAGAAACCGCTGCTCCTCTAATATAAGGTGGTCGCTGGCGGCTACTACCACGGTAGCATTTTTATCGCGGGCATAAATCTTATCGCACACGTAAGTAATGCAGGGTGCGGTGTTGCGGCGCATTGGCTCCTTTAGTATCTGCGAGTCGGCCATATCGGGCAATTGCTCTTTCACAAGGGCTTCGTACGATTCGGCGGTTACTACGTAGATGTTCTCTTTGGGCACGATAGTCAAAAACCGTTCGTAGGTCATTTGAATAAGCGTTTTGCCTGTATTCAGAATATCGAGAAATTGCTTGGGCTTGGCGGTGCGGCTTTCGGGCCAAAAACGACTACCTATTCCTCCCGCCATTATTGCAACGTATGTGTTGCTCATTAGTGTGTGTTTTAAGAGGGCGCAAAAGTAATTATTTGAGTGGGGTATCAAAATGGGGGCAAAGAGTGCAAATTTTGAAAAATGGCTACCCCCCTAACCACTTAACTTATTGTTTATTAAATTATTATAAAATAAAGTGGCTACCCCAGTACCCTGTAAAGCAAAATTTAATTTTACTTAAAACAGGTAAAGGCATTACCAAAAAATGTGTGATGGGCTGACACCCATCGCTGATATATGGCGGCCTTTCAGGCCTTAAAAGGCGTATTGGACTGACCTAGGTTTCAGACCGGAACAGCCTTGGCGCAAACAATACATATTAGAAAATAAAAGATTAACAAAATCTCGCCTTTTGGGCGATTGTTTGTTTTTTGCGCTTATACCTGCTTTGTAATAAATAATTTTATAAACAAACCCCTTTACCTATGGCTACAACTTATGTAAACCCTTACTCTTTTATTAATGCCAAATATGCTGCTGGCCTTGACGCAATAATTATGGCTTTACCACCAAGCCCACCAGTACCTTATACACTGGATAATTTGGCGGATGCAATTTATAATTACCTGCAAGCAACATACTTTATGATGGACACGCCTGATGCTTTAGAAATTCAGGAAATGAAAATCTGGACTGCTGAAGCTATTAATGGATACATTAATTTAGGTATAGAGACAGCAGCCTATCTGCCTTTTAGCACAGCACAAATGTCATTTGTTAACCAATTGGTGAATGGTGTGCTTGATGTAAGAAACCCGGAAGACATAGAGCAATATATTCTGGATATTGAACACAAACTGACCTGTAGTGGCTTAAATACAATCGAGCAGGCACCTCTACTTTATGGAACTGCTGTGGCTCGGGCTGCATATAATTATTGGAAGGTAAAAGGTTTTGATCCTATGTCTTCATGGATAGGATATGTGACCTCTTTTACCCCGGCAATTAATAAATTCCCATTTTGGGTAAGCGCCTCTGCAGCAGGCGCTCTTATATCGCTCAATACCTCCAAAAGCAAAACCGATAATGAACTGGTTAGCGCTATCGAAAGAGTTTCTGACGATCGCAGGGGCTGGTCTATTTTGCATGCACTTACCGGGAGCATGGCTGTGGTTTCGGGTAAAATAATATTTAATGTACAGCAACGGGCTAATTGTTGCTAAGCCTGTAGTTTCCTCTTTCATTTCAATAATTAATATAAGTGCCGTATACTATATCAACCATTAACCTGGTTGGTATAGTATATATGGTATATGTCCCAAACCTAAACCTATGGTAAACATTCCTAATGACATTAAAAGTACGCTGTTTGAGTTCGCCACTATAAGAAGCCCCCAAAAACCAACGGCGAATGCACAGTCTGCTAATCTTGGCACCATTACATACAGTAGTGGTACAGCTTCTTCTTTTTATGTAGACCTTACTAAAGCAAAGCAAACAACGGGCGATGCGCACACAAGGCTGGATGCATTAAAGGCTGTTGCAACCTCGTTTCGTTATGGCAAGTCATATTTAGATGACCTGACAGAAACCCAGCATACTTTAGCTGTTTTGGGTTCTACATTGGTAGATAATTCTGCGTCCGTAACTGTGCGTGGCCTAGCCGGTGTTGAACTGGGTAGTTATAAGCCACTAAGCACAACCGATTTCAACAATATATGGGATAACCTGATTTGCAGACTGATACTATCAGAAGACATCCTGATAACAGCTGATTTCATAAACGTTTTACGCGCCAGTAACTTTTTATCAAAATACCACAACATCAGGCTGATAAAAGAAGAATTAGATGCTCAAATCCTGGCATCGGCTACTATTGTTTTGCCTAATACCATTTTTCCTCTGCCCTGGGTGCATCGCGATTATACAGGAAATGGCCATGGTAACGGCCCAACACCTGCCAATAGCATTGTAATGCGTGGAGATAACGGTGAGGATGAAAACACAGAAGGTGTAGGCTATCCGGAAAAAATGGCCTCGCTTAATGTGTCTTTAGAAGCGGTTGAAAAGCTGATTGAGATAGACAAATTAAAAGACAGGGCAGATCGGAGAAACAAAAAGATTGAATCTCCATTTATACTGGAAGATGAGTCAACATCTGATAAAAATTCACCACAATCCGGAATTACATTTACGCTTACAGATTTTCGGGCAAAAAACACCACTGCCGATATAACCGATAAAAGTTACCTGCTTTTAACCCAGGCCAAACTTGCCAAACTAAACACCAGTGAATCTGACACGCTGAAAAACGTACTTCAACAACTAAATATTGAAGACGGCACAAATTTTTATGATATACTTAACAGGCTTACAGAGGAGAAAAGAAAAGTAGCCAATTCATATACAGTTACATCTGGCGGAGGTAAAACACTAATACGTGTAGGCGGAGGAATATGGGAAGTGCCGGATGAAGATGAAGAACAACATACGCATGAACAGCCGATGGCCTTTATGCATCAGAAAAGGTCAGGCAAAAATGAGTATACCGGCGATTGGAAGGAATTATTGGGCAAGTTTCTTGACTTTTATGGCGACGACCGTGCCTGCAATGCCCTTGCTTTTGCTGTTTCGGAGTACAAGCGCGTTGAAATGAAACTGTGCTGTTATAAACCGGGCGAAGTTGCACACATAGAAAACGTAATGCAGGGGGAGCATAAAGAACGTTCTACCCGCAGGCTTTTACGCACCGAAGAAACTGTATTTACATCTAAAGAAGTGGAAGAAGTACAGGAACGTGATACTATCACTACCGACCAGTACGAGATGGAAAAAGAAAGCCAAAAGGTTGTACAAACCGACATACATTTTGATGTGGGTGTTGCGGTTGATTACGAATCGAAACCATGGCACGTAGCTGCTAACACCAACTTTTCGTTAGACCGTTCGGTACAACAAAGCAACCGCGAAGCTGTTAACTATTCAAAAAGCGTTACCCAACGTGCCCTTGACAGGGTGATTAACAAAACAAAAGTAGAACGCACCACTACTACAATAGAAGAATTTGAAGAAAAAAACAGCCACGGCCTTGATAACCGCGGTGGTAACGGACATGTGGTAGGCACCTATCGTTGGGTAGATAAAGAATACCAGTGTGAAGTATGGAGCTACGGCCGTAAAATGGTGTTAGAGTTCTTAATACCCGAACCGGCTACTTTCCATCTTTGGGCTATGGCTAATCCTGCTGTAGAAGCTGGCTTGACAATAAAACAACCCAAGGACCCTAAGCTAGGTGTAGAGTTTACTTATACCTATGGCGATAAAGATGGCGATGGTCAATTTGATAAAGAATTCAGATTCTTGTTTACCCACCTGAATATTGACCGCGACAATTATTTTTACTGGGCCTCAGAATATGGCGCTACTGTAGCTCCGCCGCCGGATGATGTAGTTATAATTTCTGATGGAGGCGGGATAACCGATAAAAAATTCCATCATGAAACATTCTCTCTACAAACTGCTACAGATGACCTAAAAGTACCGGATGGGTATGTAGGCGATATAGCAAAAATCCAGATTATGCGCGAGTACTCTCCGCCAAACCACAAAACAGATATATGGCTTAGCATAGGTGAATGGGCAACCTGGAGCAACTCGGTAAGTGGTTATTTTGAAGTTGACCTATACAATGTAGAAGGAGCCATTAGCTTTATGCTTGTAAGCAGGTCTATTTTCTGTACCTGGACAGGTGATTTTTACTGCAAACTAAAGCCCTCTGTATTCGAGCAGTGGCAACTAGATACCTACAACGCTGTAATGGATGCTTACAATCAGCGTTTAAAAGAATTTGAAAATGCTATATCACAAGCCCGTGCAATACGTGGCGTAGATATACGGGGTACAAACCCGGCTATTAATCGCCAGTTAGAACAACAGGAACTTAAAAAGGGATGTATAGAATGGTTATATGATATGGGGCTGGATGGTTCAAATGCCATATTAGCTAATAACGGACAGGATGATTGCAACCCGCCGGGAGAATACAGTTTGTGTGATTCACAAAAGGAAACCCTTACACAACTACGCTTTGCCGAACAAGCCTTTGACTGGAAATTAATGACTTACCGCTTTTACCCTTATTTCTGGGCAAACAAATGTCGCTGGAAAAAGCTATATCAACTGGATGACATAGATCCTTTGTTCCTTAATTTTTTGCAGGCAGGGTATGCGCGCGTACTTGTACCGGTTAGTGAAAACTATGAAAAACTGGTACTGTTCTTTTTACAAAACGGCTATGTATTCCCCTTCGAAGACTCGCCTATTATTGGTGGCGACCTGGCAGAAAATATGTTGCGCGACTTGATGCCGGAACACCTGCGCGATGGAGCAACCAAACTGCCGCAAACCTGGAAACTGCGCGTGCCTACCACACTTACTGCCCTGCAATGCGGCAGCGGATGTATAGAAGGTGATGGGTTACCATGCGATTGTCATAAACCCAATACTTTTAGTAAAGATATTGGCACTAAACTAATACCCGTAATTTCTAAAGCAGACGCTGTTATTAATGTAAGTAAAGGGCCTATAGCACAAAATACACTTCAAATAAAACGATAGTATGGCAACAGTTGCGGATAAGAAAATTAATCCATCCAACATACACTATCTTTCGTTTGAAGGCGGGGGAGGTAAAGGTGCTGTTTACTTAGGCGCCGTAAAGGCGCTGGAAGAGGCCTTTTATAATATTAATGTAAATAACACTTCGAAAAATGGTATAAAAGGGGCACATCCTCTTTTTCGTATCCACAGCTTATCTCCGGCAAAAAGGCCACTTAAAGGTATCTCTGGCTCTTCAGCTGGCGCAATAACGGCATTGATGTTGGCACTAGGTTGCACCAGCAAAAATGTGGAAGACATTTTAGATAAGACAGAAACCACAACAATAAATGGTGGCAATGAAACCGTTTTTGTAAGTAGTTTCGAAAATTTTTTCCAGTATCCGGATGAATATGGCAACAGAAATTCAGATATAACTCAGAGCAAAAGAAGCATATCTTACGAAAATGAAGTTGACCTTGAGGAAAGAATGAAAACCTGGGGAAACAGAATTCATACTTTCAGCAGCATTTATAAACCTTTCGCCGCGGCAATGGCTTTGGCAAAGGTTTACTCGGGGAGCGATTTTTTATTAAAAAGACTTTTTTTAAGCGATCGGTTTAATGATAATATCGGCGCGCCACCACCACCTGGTTCCGGCCCGTATACTCCTCCTGTTTTTCTTGCCTCAGTTAATAAAATAGTTGAGTTTATTTATAGCGCCCTATTAAATAGAGGCATATTCTCAGGTATGCGGCCCGTCGAATATTTTTCAGAATTGATTAAAAAGCGTTTAGTAACCGATATTCAAGCATTTAGTATTCACACAAATAAGTTTAAGGATAGCATTACAGAAAAATTTGAGAAAGAAACGGGCGATAAAATCACCTTTAGTGATTTTTTTAACATCACCGGTGTTGATTTGGTAGTAACGGGCTCTAATATTTCAAACAATTTGCCGCGAATTTTCTCTGTAAAAACTACACCAGATTTTTCGGTAGCTTATGCGGTTGCTGCCTCAATGAATATTCCACTTTTATTTAAACCACTTTGGATAAACACCAGTGTAGACAAATCAAAGCCCGATAACGACCCGGTTAATATACAGTATAAAGGCCTCTACGTAGATGGGGGTTTAATAAACAATTTGCCTGTAAAGGCATTTGGATATCAGGAAAAAGCCCATTTACACTATGGCAATGAATTGGCTTCTTATAGTGTGGCTGCTCCTAAAACCATTAATCTGACTCTACAAAGAGCCACTACTACTGCAATACCACCATTTGTTACTACAATTCCTATAACTTACATCAGCTTAAAGGAAGATAGTACTACACTGGGGTTCTCCTTATTAGATTTTAATGCAGAAATTCTTACAAAAACCAGGACTCAGCAAGATCCTTTTAAAGGAAATAGACCTTTTGTTTTTGGAGAATTGATGGGAGCGGTATTAAACGCTTCAATGTACAATGCTAGTTTCGGCCAGTTAGATGATTCGTTAAGTGCCGTTAACCAGATTCTATTTTTAAATACCCAAGGTATATCAACACTTGATTTTTGTACGGCTAAAATACTTGAAAGTAGGTTAAAAAATACTTATGACGCTGAGTTGAGAAAGGAAATTCAAACCAAAATTAATGATATTAAAAGCCGGCAAAACGAAGCGTATGCTGTTACTCAAAATGCATTTACTACTAAAGCAAATTATTTAGCACCGGGGCGCTAATTAGTTCATTTGCTGCTTTCATTTAGTTTCTTTTTATTTTGGTATCCCTATTTTATAAAAAGGTTATGAATAATGGCAATGCCTCATCAAAATAGAATTATCTATACCAAACCGTTTGCAATCGCACTGTTTGTTGCTTTCGCGTTTTTCATTGTATTGGGTATTGTATGGCACAAAAAAAACAACCTGTCCTCTCCCTCTTTTTCATCACCTTTAATCAATATAGCACTCAATCAAAAAACACAAACACAATATGCTAAAGCACTTACTGCTTCACATACACAACAGGTATATTTTACCTGCGATGAGGTAAGTAAGCTTTATTTCGTACCTACAGGGTTTGGCGATTTTTACAGCGATTATGATTTAAAATCCCTTGTCTGGTTAGATTCAAACTGGTTGGTGCTAAACACTAGCGCCCTGCACACAGCTTCAGATAGTATTTATATGAATATGCTCGTACTCTGCCCGGTTACCAAACAGGCAAATGAACAGATGCACGATGAGTTTAATAGAATAAGGAAACATTTTGAGTTGGACGAATCCTGGTTGGAGTATACATACAGCCCCATTGAGTATATGACGGGAGCTGAAACATCTGATCGATATGAACTTGACAGCGCCTACTTTAAAGCATACTTAAACCGTGCTGATTCAGATGCGCTCGCTGTATCAATTCGCCCGTCAAATTTCTACGATGAGGCAATTCATAATGCTATCAATGCTTCCATAGCCAAAACTCCTGAAAAAGACTTTGTCATAAAGTACCTATCTCAATTCCATTCGCTTATTAATGGTAAATATATAGTGCTGATAGTGCGGCATAACAACAATCGTTTTTCAGCCTTTAACAATACTGTAAACGATAGCGAATTTGAACTTAAGCTTCCCTGCGATAACCGGGCTGTGCCTTTACCCGCATCTGATGCGATATATATTAAACAGTAATTATAATTGACTGTTTGGAACTAATGCCTTAAGGAACTGGTTTGCAATAGATATTTTTGTTCTCTGGAAACATAGATGTGCGCAAAAATTTTAGAGACATACTGATTATACTCTTTCTCACACTGTCCGGGTGCAAGCCCGGCGAAACAACATCGTGTACCGGCAGTATAGAAACCGAATTGCTTGACTCGTTTTTTGAAAAACCCACACAAACTGTTTTTGCCGCCAAAATAAAATCAGAAAAGCTGCAACAGGTGGGCTATATAAATCAATATAACGCAAACTATGTTATAAAATATAACTGGGGGCAATATGGATCCTGCTATGGTTTCTATACATTTAATGGCTCCTCCGGTATACTTGAACAAGCAAAGTATTACTGGGGCGATTCAGCTACTGTATTCGAAAATGCTTTAAAACATATATCTAATGACGAAATCGACAAAAACGTTAACCAAGAAAGGCACGCATGCTTCTTTTCAATATATAAACAAATAAATACGCTGTTAGCCGGCCGTAAAGACATCTGTATAACAAAAGAACTTCCTGAAGATCCCAGTTTTTCACGCAACCCGCCAGAGTCAGATTTTAAAGGTACAGAATATTACTATCGTAACTATTTCTCAGGTGTTAAATTAATCTATTATAACGAACAGGGGGCTGTTCTTATTTGGGACCTCAACTATCGAAATCAAATTAATTACAATCGCTTATGCCGGTAATTACTTATCCAGACAGTGTTGAATATCTCTCATTTGAAGGTGGGGGAGGTGCAGGAGCAGCCTACCTGGGAGCATTAAAAGCGTTTGAAGAATTAGACATTTTACCATTAAAAAAACCGGCGAATCTGACGGTTCGTTGGGCGGTAACAAAATACCCCAATACAATATAAAAGGTATTTCCGGCTCTTCAGCGGGTGCAATCACAGCACTTTTTGTTGCTATGGGCATAGGCTATTCACAAACCAAGAAACTGCTCAAGGAAACTGTTCTTATTAACGATATGAATGGCTCCAGATTTGTGGGCATTTTCGAAACCTTTTTCGACTATCCTCCCTTAAAAAACAAAATAGATATAATTAATGATGCTAAAAAATTTAGGGCAATAAAAATAAACAGCGAAGATATTTTCGAAAATAACAAACTGATTTATTCAGGTACAACCTATGAAACACCACCCATGCACATTCCTTTTCTAAAGGGTTTTGGCAAAGAGAGGGCTTTTGAAATAGCGGCATGGCTCGTAGAGTTCATAGACCCTAACCACAACATTTTATCTAAACGTCTTCTCAATTATTTTGGTGATCCAGAAAAGGAACTTTTAAATAAGAACTTGATGAAAGAAATTCAAGACTTAAATGATCTGGCAACACAATACTTTTTGAAGAACTTATTCTTTAATAACGGGCTTTTCGTGGGAGATCCCGTAAGACATTACTTTGCAGATAAAATTGATGAATTGCTGATAAAACCGGCAAGAGCCAAAAACCCATCGTTAAAAGTAGGTAATGGTTATGATTTAACCTTTAAGGAGTTTTATGAACTTACCGGAGTAGACCTTGTTATTACCGGTACTAATGTTACCGATGGGCTTCCATTTATGTTCCGTAAAGACTTTAACGCACAAATGCCGGTCTGCGAGGCAGTTGGCATTTCTATGAATCTGCCCCTGATTTTTAAACCTGTCTTATTCGTTCCAACTGGCTCTGAAGAAACTATGTTTGATGAGTTACCTCAATTTGTTGATGGTGGAGTAATGAATAATATTCCTATGCATGCTTTTGACTATCCATTAGACTCAGGTATTACTGTAAGCGAATATTATAAAAGTTATCAGGATAGGATAGTGCCTTTAAATCCATATATGCTGGCTTTACGTTTAGGTAACACACAAATCACAAAGCGCACCACCGTAGGAGGTAAGCGGACTTTAGAAATTTTTTTGTTCAATTATATATCATCACTACTGGGCACTTTGATGTATCCTTCAGAACTGGGCCAGATAAGAACCCCCGATGAGTATAGTCAAACTATTGCTTTAAGCACTAAAGGTCTCGATTTACTGAATTTTAATCCCAGTGATATGCAGTTATTTGGTGACTACAAAACCTACGCGGCTGTCCCTATGGCATTTGAAAAGGTAATGAACTATTTTGGCCTGTTCATGCAATGGGACAGAAATTGGGAAAAAGAATAACAGTACACTTAAAACCGCTAATTTTCTATTTTACAATAATAGTGCACAAACTAATCTAAATTGCTGATTTTCAGCTCAATTGGCGTTATCTTATTTCCTCTTTCACAATAATTATAAACGCCCCGTTTTGTTACCTAGTTTGTATTAAATTCGCCGTCCCTTTTGAAAAAAAAGGGTTTTATGGGCATTAACAGAAGTGTTAAAACCAAAAAGCTATTTTAAAAAAAGAATTTTTATCTTGAAGCAGAAACAAATACCCGCATTATAGAGTAGAAGATTTACGTAATTTAAATTCAGTTTTTATGGAGATAGCAGACATGACACCGGCGGCGGCACTGCACGAATTCTTTGGCTTTACAAAGTTTAAAGGCACCCAGGAGAAAGTCATAAAATCGGTACTGGCAGGCAAAGATACCTTTGTGATAATGCCAACCGGTGGGGGCAAATCGGTATGTTACCAGTTGCCGGCCCTGATGAGCGAGGGGGTAGCGATTATTATTTCGCCGCTGATAGCCCTGATGAAAAACCAGGTGGACTTAATAAGAAACTACAGCGACCGCGACAGCATAGCCCACTTTTTAAATTCGAGCCTTAACAAGACAGAACGCAATGTAGTAATAAAGGATATACGCGAAGGGAAGACGAAGATGCTATACGTAGCACCCGAAACCCTTACCAAGCAGGATACGGTTGACTTGTTTAAAGAAGTAAAGGTGAGCTTTATTGCGGTAGATGAGGCGCACTGTATAAGCGAATGGGGCCATGATTTCCGCCCGGAGTACCGCCGCATACGTGAGATTATTACGGCTATAGACCAACGAATTCCGATTATAGCCTTAACGGCTACTGCCACCCCTAAGGTGCAGAGCGATATAGTAAAGACGCTGGAGCTGAAGAAGCCCGATATTTATATATCGAGTTTTAACCGCCCTAACCTGTTTTACGAGATACGCACCAAGAAGACGCCACAACTGGCTATAAAGAACATGGTGCAGTTTATTAAACAGCGCCCGGGCAAAAGCGGTATTATCTACGTAATCAACCGTAAGACCTGCGATGATTTGAGCGAGGTATTGCGCGCCAACGGGGTAAAGGCACAGCCATACCACGCCGGGCTGGATGGCAAGCTGCGCACACAAACGCAGGATGCCTTCCTGATGGAAGAGCTGGATGTGATAGTGGCTACTATAGCTTTTGGTATGGGTATAGATAAGCCGGATATCCGTTTTGTAATACACTACGATATACCTAAGAGCCTGGAGAACTACTACCAGGAAACAGGCCGTGCCGGCCGTGACGGGCTGGATGGGGAGTGCGTGGTGTACTTTAGCTATAAGGATATTGGCAAGCTGGAAAAATTGCTGCGCGATAAGAGCGTTGCCGAGCGCGAGCGAAACATACAGCTGATAAATGAAACGGTAGCATATATAGAATCGGCCGAGTGCCGCCGTAAGTTTCTGTTGCACTATTTTGGTGAGGAGTTTAACGCCAAGGACTGCAACTGCATGTGCGATAACTGCAAGAGCCCTAAGGAGAAGCTGGACGTGACGGCTGATACTACCCTGGCGCTTACAGTAATTAAGGCGGTAAAAGAAAACCATGACCTGCCTTACGTAACCAAGCTATTGATAGGTAAGAAAGGCAAAGAGGTTACGGACTTTAAATACGACAAGCAAGCGTGGTTTGGCAAGGGCAGCGATAAGGATGAGCATCACTGGAACTCGGTAGTGCGCCATGCGCTGATGGCCGGCCTGCTGGAGAAAGATATAGAGCAATACGGACTGCTGAAGATAACTGCCCGCGGGCACGAATTTTTGCGCAAGCCGCGTGTAATGAAAGTATCTATTAACCACAACTACGATGAGGAAGGTAATGATGTAGTGGTAGAGGATGGCAGCGCAAGCCGTGGTGTGCTTGACCCACAGGTGCTGAACATGCTGAAAGACCTGCGCAAGAAAGTAGGTAAGCAGTTTAACCTGCCGCCGTATGTTATTTTCCAGGATAACTCGCTGGAAGAGATGGCCACCAAGTACCCGATTACCATGGATGAGCTGTGCAACATAGGTGGTGTAAGCAAGGGCAAGGCTGAGCGCTATGGCAAGAAGTTTATAGAGGAGATAAAGAAGTATGTAGAGGAGAATGATATAGAGCGGCCAACGGATTTTGTGGTGAAGGGTGTGGTGAACAAGAGCGGTGATAAAATCAGGATTATTCAGGCTATTGATAAAAAGATATCGATAGATGAGATAGCCAAGATGCTGGGCAAGAAAAGGCCGGAGCTGATACACGAACTGGAGACGATTGTAAATTCGGGTACTAAGCTGAACCTGGATTACTACCTGGAAACAATTATAGATGAGGACCTGATGACGGACATCTATGAATATTTCCGTAAGGCAGAGACCGATTCATTGGATGCTGCTTATGATGAGTTTAAGAACGATGATGTAGAGATGGAAAACCTACAGCTGATGCGGATTAAATTTATGAGCGAGTTGGCGAATTAAAAACCCCTAAATCCCCTTCCCGATGAAAAATCGGGATGAAACAAAAGGGGACTTAAAAGGCAAATACAAATGCAGGATACTTATGAAATAAAATTACCGCAGTTTGAGGGTCCGTTTGACCTGCTGCTGTTTTTTATTGAGCGCGATGAGTTGGATATATATGATATTCCAATTTTTAAACTGACGACCGATTTTTTGGAGTACATCCATAAAATGGAGAACCTGAATATAGAGGTGGCCAGTGAGTTTATATTGGTAGCGGCTACGCTTATGCGTATAAAGGCCAAGCTACTGATACCGCGCAAAGAAGTGGACCCCACCACCGGTAAAGAGATAGACCCGCGCGAAGAGCTGGTGAGCCGCCTGATAGAGTATAAGAAATTTAAGGAGGCTACCGAAACCATGCGCAAAATGGAGGAGGACCGCCAGAACATTACCAAGCGCGGCAATGCATTGCTTGAGAACCAGGAGATAGCGGCCATGTTTGAAACGGAGTTTGAGATGCAGAGCCTGACTATGTTCCGCTTGCTGAAATCGTTTCAGAATGTACTTGACCGGTTGGCAAGAGAGAAGAATAAGAAGGTGGTGCATACGGTAGAGTCGCCAGCGTATACCATAAGCGGCGAAAAAATGGTGCTGCTGGACAAAGTAAAGATTGGCAGCAAAACAGCCTTTGAAAGTATATTCGCTGATATAGAAAACCGGGTGCATGCCATCTTCGTTTTCCTATCGGTGTTAGAGTTGATACAAGAGCAGCAGGTAAAAATAACCATAGGCGAGGGCTACAATAATTTCTGGATAGAGAAGAACGACCCGCTGGATATAGCAGAGGTGGTGCTGGAGGGGCAGGAGAATTAAGGGCCGCCCCCTAACCCCCTAAAGGGGGAACTAACAGCCAGATACAACCTCACCCTGCCCTCTCCTTTAGGAGAGGGTTTGAACAGCCAATACAAAATACAATTCCAAAATCCCCTTCCCGAGGCAAGCCCTGGATGAAACAAAAGGGGACTTGAACAGCCAAATACAACCTCACCCTGCCCTCTCCTTTAGGAGAGGGTTTGAACAGCCAATACAACCCTAAATCCCTAAAGGGACTTTAACAGCCAATACAAAATACAAACAGCCATAAATACACTTCATGCCCGTTTGTATTTAAGCCCCCTTTAGGGGGTTGGGGGCGGCATTTGTTGTTATTTTTACCGCGTGAGTGATGCTGCTACCCCGCAAAAGATAAACCTGTGGAAGATGCTGATACCCTTATCTATAGGGATAGGGGCATCGGTATACCTGATTACAAAAATGAACCTGGCGGCGCTGCAGGCTGTTAGTGTTTCGCAACAATTAGTTATTGGTTTGGTAGTGGGTGCACTAACGGTAATAGCCCGAGATGCGGCTTTTATGTATAAGCTGCGCCTGAGCGCCGGTAAGCACATGACCTGGAAGAAGACTTTTCAGACCATAACTATGTGGGAGTTTTGCGCCTGTGTAACCCCTAAAATAAGCGAAGCCCCCCTGGTGATATTTGTATTAAAGCACAGCGGCCTTAGCTATGGCAAAAGTGTAGCCGTGCTGATGCTGAATGCGTTTTTTGATAACATGGCTTTTGTGGTAGTGTGGTCTATATTGTATTTGATATTGGGTAGCAACATGTTGTTGTTTACTTACACCTGCCCGGATATAGCTGATAGCACGGTATTGCAAACGGTACGCTCGTTTGGCAGCTATGCGTGGATTGGTTACTGTGTTTTGTTGGGTGCGTGTATCTTTTTAGGCACGGCGCTTTTTGTAATACCGCATGGCACCAAAAAATTCTTCCACCGGTTAGCGAAATTTACATGGCTGAAGAGGTTTGAAAAGGGCATTGCTGAGCTAGGAGATGAAATAGAACTAACCGCGCATGAGTTTAAGGGCAAACCGTTAGGCTTTTGGGTGAAGATGAGCATAGCCACGTTTATTAACTGGATAATGCGTTACCTGCTGGCGGTGTCGCTGTTGTATGCTTTTGCGGTAACCGACTTTAGTTTTTTGCTGGCGCTATCGCGGCAGTATGTGCTTTGGATATTTACCGGTGTGCCTACCACGCCGGGTGCAACCGGTGTAGCTGAATTTTCGTTTATAGCGCTTAACTGCGAGTTTACTGCACCGGGGCTTTCAGCAGCGGTAGCGCTGGTGTGGCGGTTGTATTCTTACTACCTGTATATAGCGCTGGGGCTTATCATTTTGCCTAAGTGGGCCAAGCAATTGGCGAGCAGGTAGTTTTTAAAACTACGAAGGGCTAATACCCAAAAAGTTCATTAAGCGCTATGCTTAAGCTTTTCCACTTTTTGCTTGACCAAAAAGTGGAGCAAAAACTCAAGCCCTGTATGAAAACATGCCTAAAATTTCCTCCCCGCGCGCATGAAAAAAAACTCGGCATACCAGTTGGCGCATTATTCGCTATTGCGTGTTGGCCTCAAACAGTTTTTTCATCTCTTGCCTGGCTTCGAGGAAATTTTTACGGCGTTTTCATAAGGGGCAATAAGAGCAGAAGAAACCAGGAGATTTTTATAATTACAGGCGCGAATATCTATGTTGCTAACACCCCTAGCTGGTATCTTACGGCCTTTCAGGCCTTAATACATTTAGGTTGTGCGATATTTGAAAGTCCGTGGATTAGATTTGCGGAAGATACAATGCTAAAGGTTACTGACGGGTACCGTTGGCGTAGGTAAGCACTTGTTGTTCGCCTTCTTTGGTAACCAACATGCCCTCGCCGTGGCGCTGGTTGTTTTGCCACAGGCCGGTGAATTTTTCACCATCGGCCCAGGTGTAGGTGCCTTGTCCGTGCATTTTGCCATCTACAAATTCACCTTCGTATTTATCGCCTTTGGCTAATATGAACACACCCTTACCGGTGCGGCTATTGGCTTTAAAATCGCCTTTGTATACATCCCCATTATTGAAGGTGAATGTGCCAAAGCCTTCTTTTTTGTCGGCTATAAAGTACCCCTCGTAAATGTTTCCGTTGCGGTAATAGTATTTGCCCTTGCCTACCTTGATGCCGCCCATTACGCTGCCCTCGTAGCGGTCGCCGTTGGCATATACAATGGTACCGTTACCGGTCATTTTATCGCCTACAAAATCGCCCATATATTTGTTGCCATTGGCATACAGGTAAACACCGCGGCCATGCATCAGGTTGTTTACAAAGGTGCCGGTATATTTATCGCCATTGGCAAAATCGTATACACCGGTGCCGTCCATTTTATCGTTGCGCCAGTTGCCGTAGTAGGCCGAGCCATCTTTGAAACCCGCACGGCCGGTGCCGTTTCGCATATCGTTTTTCCATTGGCCGGTATACATAGATCCATCGTTGAGAATGGCTTTGCCGTAGCCGTCCATTTTGCCGTTTTTATAATCGCCCTCGTAGCTGCCGTTTAGGATAATAACGTCAGATTCTTCCTGTGCTTTGGCGCAGGTGGCGCATACCAATAATACAATCAGAAGGTAGATATTCTTTTTCATACACCTAAGGGAACGCTGATAGTAAAGAAAGGTTTCAGGTTGTTATTGGCGGGTGGGGCAAATACAAAGTGTGCGATAAGGGGTAAAAGACAAGGCTTGTAACAACCCGTTCAGGGCTGTTTATTACCAGCGCATGCGGTTACTAATCCAATTGCAATTCCAGGATGGATTCTTTCAGCACAAAGCTTTTGCGGTGCAGGGGTGTTTGGCCGAATTGGCGCAAGGCCTCGCGGTGGTGCTTTACCCCGTAACCTTTGTTGCTAAGCCAATCGTATTGCGGGTACAAGTGGTGTTGCTGCTCCATAAATTCATCGCGGTAGGTTTTGGCCAATATGCTGGCGGCAGCTATACTCATGTATTTACCATCGCCTTCTACTATGGTTTGGTGGCGTATATCTTTGTAGGGCTTAAACCGGTTTCCGTCTACCAGTATGTAGGTAAATTTCTTTTTGAGGAGTTTATCGAGCGCCTGATGCATAGCCAGGAAAGACGCATTGAGAATGTTTATCTTATCTATCATTAAATTATCTACGCTGGCTACGGCAAAATCAACAGCTTCTTTTTCTATGATAGTACGCAAATCTTCGCGCTGCTTACGGTTTAGCTTTTTAGAGTCGTTGAGGGTATCGTTCTTAAAGTTTTTGGGCAGTATTACTGCTGCTGCAAACACAGGACCTGCCAGGCAGCCACGGCCGGCTTCGTCGCAACCGGCTTCAATAAATTTGCTTTGGTAATAGGGCAGCAGCATAGTGTAGGATAGTACTGCTAAAATAAAAGGTTGGCTGGTGTAGCAAAGGGAAAGAAATAAACGGTGGTGTTAAAAAAGGATCCGTTGGCTGGACCACCCCGTCTCGCCTTCGGCGAGCCACCCCTCCTTAAGTACCGCCGCGGTAGCGGCGAAGGAGGGGAATTTAAAAAGTCTATTGCATTTTGCCGTCTTCGAAAACCTGCATTTGTTCTTCGCCGTTTTTGTTTACAAGAGTGCCCTGTCCATCGCGGATATTGAAGGTCCAGGTGCCGGTATATTTTTCACCATCTACCCATACAAATGTGCCAAAGCCGTGCATTTGCCCATTTACAAACTCACCTTCGTATTTATCGCCGTTAGCCCACACATAAGTGCCTTTGCCGGTGCGGCTGTTATCTCTAAACTCGCCGGTGTATTGGTCGCCGCTGGCCATGGTTAGCTTGCCAAAGCCCTCTTTACGGTCGGCTACAAAATAGCCATCGTACACGTTGCCGTTTTTATAATAGTAAATGCCGCGACCGGTTTTGCGGCCGTTTACAAAAGCGCCTTCGTAGCGCTCACCGGTAGGATAATACAATTTGCCCTTGCCGGTTATTTCGCCATTGGTAAACTCGCCCACATACACATTACCATTGGCAAAGGTATAGGTACCCCAGCCGCTCATTTTATCTTCGGTAAACTGGCCAATGTATTTGTCGCCGTTAGGAAAATCGTAATTGCCGCGACCCTGACGCTTATCGTTTCTCCAATCGCCATAATAAGTAGAGCCATCGATAAAGATAGCGCGGCCTACGCCGTGGCGTTGGTCGTTAACCCATGCGCCATCGTACATAGAGCCATCGTAGTAAATAGCCCGGCCGGTGCCATGCTTTTTTCCATCTTTGTAAGAGCCTTCGTATTTGCCATTTACATATTCTGTTTCCTGCGCAAACGCGCTGAAAAAGAATAGAAACAAAAAGAGGATGTGGGTATATTTTTTCATCGTAAACAACTAAAAACAGTATTTCACACAAAAACTACGATACCATATCTATACGTTTGGGTATAGCAAAAGTTACAACTTGTTGGTTGTATGTGGCAGGCTTTAATCTGTTTTTATCATAAAAGAATCAAATTTGCGTTACCAGAACAGCAAAGCATAAGGTGAACCCAATAAAAAGACTCGCATCTCAAACCGTTGTTTACGGACTTAGCAGCATACTCGGTAGGTTTTTAAACTACCTGATGGTACCGCTGTATACGTATTACTTTACCAAATACGAATACGGTGTTGTGAGTGAGTTTTATGCGTATACCGGATTTTTAGCCACACTACTGGTATTTGGTTTAGAAACCGGTTTCTTCCGTTTTGGGAGCGAAAGCGAAAACAAAGAAAAAGTATACTCTACGGCGCTCAATTTTATAGTGGGCAGCAATGCGCTGTTTGTGCTACTGATAGTCTTATTTATAACCCCTCTATCGAAAAGCTTAAAATACCCCGACCACCACGAATATTTTTTTTGGTTTGCCATTATACTGGCGCTGGATTCGGTAGCGGCAATACCCTTTGCGCGGCTGCGGCAAGAAAACAAACCCCTCCGTTTTGCCACTATAAAGTTTATTGAGATAGGTGCCAATGTATTGCTAAACCTGTTTTTTATACTGGTATGCAAGCGGGCTTTTGTTTCGGACCCGTCATCTTTTTTCGGCAGCCTGTATAATCCCGCCATTGGGGTAGGTTATATTTTTATAGCCAACCTTATAGCCAGTGCGCTGAAGCTATTGCTGCTAACGCCGCAATTAAAAGGAATATGGAATGGCATTGATAAGGAGGTGCTTAAAAAAATGCTGGCTTACAGCCTGCCTATGGTAGTGATTGGGTTTGCCGGTATTATTAATGAAATGCTGGACCGGGTAATATTGAAATATTTATTGCCCTACGATGATGTAACCAATATGGAAATGCTTGGGGTGTATGGGGCATGTTATAAGCTCAGCATACTTATGACCCTGTTTATACAGGCATTCCGCTATGCGGCGGAACCTTTCTTTTTTGCGCAGGCCAAAGAAAAGGGCTCTACAAAAGTATATGCCGATGTAATGAAGTACTTTGTAATTGTATGTGTAACTATCTTTCTGCTGGTTACGCTTTACCTCGATTTGTTTAAAGGGTTTATTGGACCGGCCTTCCGCGTGGGCTTACCGGTAGTGCCAATACTATTACTGGCTAATTTATTTTTAGGCGTGTATGTAAACTTGTCTATATGGTATAAGCTAACCGACAAAACAATGCTGGGCGCTTTTGTGTCTATCGGCGGGGCGGTAATAACGGTGATAATAAACGTGCTGTTTATTCCTAAGTACGGTTACATGGCCAGTGCCTGGGCCACGCTGGCGTGCTATGGCAGCATGGCGCTGGTATCGTACCTGCTGGGGCAGAAATATTACCCGGTAGAGTATAGTGTAAAGAGCTTTGTAAAGTACTTTGCAGCAGCACTGGCAATTTACTTTGGTTTTATCTGGCTGAATGAGCAGGTAGCGTTTGTAAAGGGCTTGCCACCGTTTGTATTAAGCACTGTGCTGATGCTGCTGTTTTTAGCCTATGTATGGCTGGAAGATGGAAGGCAGCTGGTGAAAGCGGTGAGAAAATGAGGTTGCATCCCTATGGGATGCTTTAAAATGTGCGTTGTGTTTTTTCTACCCATATTTTGTGCCTATGGCACAAGCGATGAAAATTCAATTAACGTATTTCTTATTGCAAGTTGAAAACCGCTATTTGACTAATCGCAAATTCATGTAGGTTTGCGGCTTATGCAAATCAACATAATAAACAAGAGCAATAACCCCCTGCCAGCCTATGAAACCAGCGGCTCGGCGGGGATGGATTTAAGAGCTTTTACCGAGCATGATATTGTACTGAACCCACTGGACAGAAAACTGGTGCCTACCGGTTTGTTTATAGAACTGCCTGAGGGCTATGAAGCACAACTTCGCCCACGAAGCGGACTGGCGTTTAAGCATGGTATAAGCCTGCCAAACACACCGGCTACTATTGACAGCGACTACCGGGGCGAAATAAAAATTGCGCTTATTAACCTGAGCAATGAACCATTTATTGTAAAAAGCGGCGAGCGCATTGCGCAAATGGTAATTGCCAAACATGAGAGGGCGGTGCTGATACCTGTAGAGGTACTGAACGAAACCAAACGAGGTGAGGGTGGATTTGGTTCTACCGGCAGATAAAAAACAAAACTTAGCTAAACATAAACACCAATAACGAATGCGCATTATTATCCCTATGGCTGGCTGGGGCAGCCGCTTACGCCCACATACATTAACTATTCCTAAACCTATGTTGCCGATAGCCGGTAAGCCGATAGTAGAAAGGCTGGTGGGTGATTTGATAAAGAGCACCGAAGAGAAAGTAACGGATGTAATTTTCATTATCCGCGAGGATTTTGGCAAGGCTATAGAGGCTAAGTTGATGGAGGTAGCCAAGCATGTAGGTGTGCCGGGCCATATCCGCTACCAGGATGTGCCGCTGGGTACTGCGCACGCTATATTATGCGCCGGCGATTTTTTAGATGGCAATGTGATAGTGGCCTTTGCCGATACGCTGTTTAAAGCCGATTATAAAATTGATGCAGCTAAGGATGGTATTATATGGGTGCAGAAGGTAGCTGACCCATCGGCTTTTGGTGTGGTGAAAATGAATGCCGATGGTGTGATTACCGATTTTGTAGAGAAGCCGAAGGGTTTTGTATCGGACCTTGCCATTATAGGCATCTATTATTTTAAAGATGGCAAATACCTGCGCGATGAAATGCAATACCTGCTGGATAATAATATTCAGAAAGGTGGTGAGTTTTGGCTGACCGATGCCATGGAGAACATGAAGAGCAAGGGGTCGAAATTCTACAAGGGAGAGGTGATAGAGTGGCTGGACTGCGGAAATAAAGATGCTACGGTGTATACTAATCAGCGCATATTGGAG
Source organism: Chitinophagales bacterium (assembly GCA_035299425.1). Classification (GTDB taxonomy): domain Bacteria; phylum Bacteroidota; class Bacteroidia; order Chitinophagales; family LD1; genus Bog-950. Next base: position 85,369 of record DATGWP010000232.1, read on the forward strand.
TTTATAAAAGATGAAAACCTGGTTAGCAGTAAGGCCGTTGTGCAAAATACTGTGGTATTGCATCCTTGCTATATAGAGGACGATGTAATACTGCGCAATTCGGTGATAGGGCCGCATGTTTCTATCAGCAAAGGCACAGTAATTGAGAGCAGTGTAGTTAAAAACAGCATTATTCAGGGCAAAACGATTATAAAAAATAAGTTAATCGAAAACTCAATGATTGGGAATAATGTTAAACTTGAAGGGCGAATGGAAGATTTGAGTTTGGGCGATTTTAATTCCCTGGTTCAATAAACACTCCGGAACGCCGGTTTTATAAAAGAAACTGAATAGATTTTTTGATTTAAAAACGAGCGTTCGCTATTAATGAAATTTGTTTCCACCATACTGGTTTTTCTATCGCTGGCTATAGGCGCCCATGCCTTTGCACAGCCTACCGATAACGAAAAGAAGAAGAAAAAGAAAAAAGGCGCGGATAAAACCGAAACCAAACCCCTTGACAAAAGCGACCAGCAAAAAACGGAGCGCCTTTTTATGGAAGCGGAAAAGGCCAAGGTGATAGAGGATTGGGACAATGCTATTAAAAGCTATAAAGAAGTATTGGCCACCGACCCTAAAAATGCCAATGCGCATTTTCAGCTGGCGCAGATATACACTACCATGCGCAACCTGACCGAGGCAGAAAAGGAAGCTGCAGAAGCAGCACGCCTGGACCCCGGCAACAAATGGTACCTGGAAATGCAGTCTGCTATTTACATGAACCAGGGCAAGCCCAAAGAAGCTACCGATGTATTTAAGGCGCTGATAGCCAAGTACCCCAATAACCCTGATTATTATTTAAACCTGGGTTTCCTGCAATCTAAAACAGGACAGTTTGATGCTGCTATTAAAACCTACGAGCAGTTTGAAAAAAACTTTGGCATAGATGAGAATGTGATATTGGAGAAGAAGAACCTGTACCTGCGGCTGAACAAATTTGACGAGGCAGTGCGCGAGGTGCACCGCCTGGTAGAGGAGTTTGGCGAAACCGATTATATGCTGATGGAGGCTGACCTGTACCGCGCAAACCGGATGAAGGATAAGGCTGCTGAGATGTATAAAAAAGTGCTGGAGAAGGAACCTGACAATGCACAGGCACTGCTGGCATTGGCCGACCTGGGTATGCAAAGCGGTAACGAGCAACAGAGCCTGGAGAGTGTAAAGAAAGTGTTTAGCAACCCGAAGGTAGATGTAGATACCAAGATAAAAATACTGTACCCTTACCTGCAATACTGGGACCTGCAAAAGGATAAAAAACAGGATGCCTTTGACCTGGCTGAAATACTAACGGCTACACACCCTGAAGACGCGAAAGGCTACTCTATTAAAGGGGACCTTTACTACTTAGACAATCAATTTGACACTGCTTTGTCCGCTTATCTAATGTCGCTTAAATACAACCAGAATGTTTTCCAGGTATGGCAGCAGGTGATGGTTATTTACAACCAGAAAAGAGAGTGGATAGCCCTGCAGAAGATTAGTACGGAGGCTATGGAGTTATTTCCTAACCAGGCTTTTGTTTACCTGTTTAAAGGTGGTGCTGAAGTGCAGTTGAAGGATTACGAACGTGCGATAAAAAGTTTTAGCAAGGGCGAAAAAATGAGCGTGGATAACGACAAGATGCGCGCGCAGTTTTTTGCCAATATGGGTGATGCTTACCATAGCCTGGGCCGTAGTGCCGAAAGCGATAGCGCCTATGACCGGTCGCTGAAGCTTGACCCTGAAAATTCGTATGTGCTGAACAACTACAGCTACTACCTAAGCCTGCGCAAAGAGAACCTGGAAAAGGCTAAGCAAATGAGCGCATATGCCAACAAGCTTGAACCGGACAACAACTCTTTTTTAGACACTTATGCCTGGATACTTTTTGAGATGAAAGATTACACCGGTGCAAAAGAGTGGCAGGAAAAAGCCCTGAAAGCCGGTGGTGATAAAAGCGGTACTATATTGGAACACTACGGTGATATACTTTTTAAACTTGGCCAAACCGAAGAGGCTATTAAGTATTGGAAACAAGCCAAAGAGCTTGGCACTGATTCTTCTACCATTGATAAGAAGATAGCGGAAGGGAAGTATGTGGAGTAGGCAGCGCTACACAGTGTTATTGCTTTTTACCTATATAGGTGGTACTCGTAGCACCGCAGCCCGGGCAAGGTCCATAGCTTGGATGAATGATAACACTATCAGTACCATAGAATCTACCGCTTAAAGAATTTAAATCTTTTCCGTCTGCCTGAAACGAAAACGTTGAAAAATTGGGGGCAATTGTATATGTGTTTGGGCCTAAGGTAAGCTTAAGTTTACGAGGGTAGCTTGCAATTTTTTTAAACTCAATAGTTCTAAATGAAGTATCGTCTGGCATACCGGGTACACGACTTGTTGTAATAACTGTGCAATAATATTGCCCGGCGAGGTTATGAATAATCTCCTTTTCTTCTTTATAACAAGACGACACAAACAACATAGCCATAAAAAACAGAAATGAAAATCTTTTCATACTCAGTTTAAATTTAATGTAAGTTAATTATATAATTAGAAATTGGGAGAGCTCCTTTGAATGCTATTTTTGGCACAATCTTTACTTTATTGCAATCCATGAATTTTAGACTCCTTTTATTGTTTTTAGGCCTTTCATTTTCTGCCCATGCGCAGGATTCGCTGCAGTTGAATTTTGATACGGTGCTAACGCGTGTGCAGGCTAACCAGATACCCTATAAGACCCTTAGCGAGCGCACTGTGCTAACCTGGGATGATGGCAACATAGCCCAGCAGTTTAATGCCAGTATACGGGTAAAGCGCGATAGCGTGATATGGATGAGCCTGGGTATGTTTGGGTTTGAAGGTGCCCGGGCGTTTATAACACCGGATTCTTTCCGGCTTATAAACAAACTGACTTCGGAATATATGGTACAAGAGGTGGGCTATATTAAAAACTGGATAAGCCTACCGGTTAACTTTGCCATGCTGCAACAAATAATTGCCGGTGAACAATTAACCGTAGATGAAAAAGCACACCTGGTAGCCAGAGAGGATAGTGCCTTTGTGCTTTACCTGGAGAGTGATAAGATGCAGGAGAAGGTGTGGGTGGACACAGTAAACTACACCATCCGTAAAATTCTGTTGAAAGACAAACTGCTAAAGCAGGACATGACAATTACCTTTGACTCGTATAATTCTTTGAGCCAAAAACCGTTCAGTTATAAGCGCGACATAGTAATAAACCGCGATGGACAGGTTTTTAAACTGGGCATGCAGATAAGCAGGGCCCAGGCTGACGAAGAATTGAGCTTCCCCTTTGAGGTGAGCGATAAGTTTAAAAGGTAGAATGAGAAACAAGTTAGAAGTCGGAAGTCGGAAGTCGGAAGTAAACAGCCATGCTATACTAGCAGTATGCCTGTTATGGGCTTTGCTTGTGTGCTTACCACATGTTGCCCTTGCCCAACAAAATAATACCAAGCAAAAGAAGGAGCAACTACAGCAGCAAATGAAAAAGCTGCAGGACGAAATTAAAACTATAGAGGCCGCTATTAAAAGCAATAGCGTAAAGAAGGAAAAGAGCCTGAGCGAAATACTTTCGCTGCAGGCCAAAATAAAATCGCGCGAGGGGCTTATAGGTAATATAAACAACCAGATAGGCGATCTGGATGAAACCATAGATAAAACAGAAGAAGAGATAAACACCAAGGCCGGCGAAGTGGAAAAGATGAAGGCGGACTATGCCAGCATGCTGCGCAAAAGTTACCAGAACCTGCACCTGCAAAACCAGGTTGTATTTTTACTGTCAGCCAATTCATTTTACGATGCTATACAGCGGTATAACTACCTGCTGAAAATTGCCGAATACCGCAAAGGCCAGGCCCTGGCTATACAAAAAAGCATAGGCGAGTTACAGGTAAAAAAAGAAGACCTGCAGGAGAACAAGCACGAAAAAGAAACCCTGCTTGAAAAGCAAAATGCGCAAAAACGCCAACTGGAGGATGAAAAAAAGCAGAAAGACGCCGCAGTAGCCCAGCTACAGGAAAAAGAAAAAAAACTGCGTAAAACACAACAGGAAAAAAACAAGGCAGCGGCCCAGCTTAACAACAAGATACAGGCGATAATTGAGGAAGAAATAAGGCTGGCGCGTAAAAAGGCAGAAGATGCCGCCAAGCGCAGTGGAGCATCTAACGGAACCACCAAAGATGTACCGGTAAAAAAAGGCAGCACCGAAACCATACCATTAACACCAGCCGAACAGGCATTATCAAAAGACTTTTCGAATAACAAGGGCAAGCTGCCATGGCCGGTAGTGCGCGGGCATGTGGTGGGCACCTTTGGCAAGCACGAACACCCCGCACTTAAGGGCGTAATAGTTGAAAACAACGGTGTAGATATTAAGACCGAAGCAGGCTCCGATGCCCGCTCGCTGTTTGGTGGCACGGTAGTGAGTGTTTTCTTTTTGCCAACTACGCAAAACTGCGTAATAGTAAAGCACGGAGAGTATTTTACGGTTTACAGCAATATAGAGAACGTAGCAGTAAAAACCGGACAGACACTAACCACCAAACAATCGCTGGGCAAGTTGCATACCGATAAAAGCGAAGAACTAACCAAAGTACACCTGGAGATATGGAAGGGGAAAGACAAAATGGATCCCTCGCTGTGGTTGGCGAATTGACCCCTAAATCCCCTTTACGAGGCAAGCTGGGACGAAACAAAAAGGGGACTTTAACAGCCAAATACAAAACTGGCTAAAGTAAAGCGGGTTTCGATTGCAGGCTTTATTTGGATAAATATACCCCCTAAAAATTAACAAAACCAGTATGTTTCCGGAGCCTATGTTAAGGGGCTCTAAAAGCCCCGAAACCCTTGCCCCTTCGGTATTTTATGATACCTTAGCCGCCTAAATTTTTAGTCCATGCAAATGCAATATGCAATTTTAGGATTAGGCACTCCGGAGGTTATTATCATCATAGTAGTTGTGCTTTTACTTTTTGGTGGTAAAAAAATACCTGAGTTAATGCGTGGTTTAGGCCAGGGTGTGCGGGAGTTTAACTCGGCAAAATCGAACCTGAAACAGGAGATAGAAGACGGCATGAAAAACAAGCCCGTGGACCCTGCCAAGGAAACTACCGAGGAAAAAAAATAATTTAAAATATACAGCAATTATTAGTGCTGAAAAGTAAAGCCTTCTCCCTTGAAGGATTAACTGTTCATTGGCAGGGCTGTCAGATTTTCAGAAAACATTATTGATTTACAGCATGAAACCAACCCTCAGGCAAGTACAGGCGGATATAAAATCGGGAGCGACCAGTTGCGAAAAGCTGGTGGCTGACTATTTGCAAAAAATAGAAGCCAACAAACATTTGAATGCCTACCTGGAGGTGTTTGGCGCTGAGGCTACTGAGCGCGCTAAACAACTGGATAAAAAGCTGGCTGAAGGTGGTGCTACCGGTAAATTGTTTGGCTGTGTAATAGCTATAAAAGATAATATCTGCTACAAGCAGCATAAGGTTTCTGCCGGTTCAAAAATATTAGAAGGTTTTACCTCGCTATACAACGCCACTGTGGTAGATAAACTACTGGCCGAAGATGCGATTATAATAGGCCGCACCAATTGCGATGAATTTGCCATGGGCAGCAGCAATGAAAACTCGGCCTATGGCCCTGTGCTGAACGCACAGGATAACAGCCGCGTGCCGGGCGGTTCATCGGGTGGTAGTGCAGTAGTTGTGCAGGCAGATTTGTGCCATGCTTCGTTAGGTTCAGATACCGGTGGCTCTATACGGCAGCCAGCTTCGTTTTGCGGTATAGTAGGTATCAAGCCTACGTATGGACGTGTATCGCGTTATGGTTTGGTTGCCTATGCATCATCCTTTGACCAGATAGGCCCCTTTACCCATACCGTAGAAGATATGGCGCTGCTGATGGAAGTAATCAGCGGTAAAGACGGCCACGATGCTACCTCATCATCGGTAGCTGTAGCGCCTTATTCGCAGCAATTGGATTTTGATAAAAAAGCCCGCATTGCTGTTTTTCCATCTACCATGAACAGTGAAGGATTGAACAGTGAAGTAAAAGGTGCTATGGAAGACGTGCTGAACGATTTGAAGGCAGACGGCCATACAGTAGAAGAAGTTGGGTTCGATTTACTGGAATACTTAATTGCTACGTATTACGTTTTATCAACCGCAGAGGCCAGCAGTAACCTGGCGCGTTTTGACGGTATACACTATGGTTACCGGTCGAAAAACCTGGAGGAAAAAGTGGAAACAGAAGAGAGTAAAAAGAAAACAGATAAAACAGATATTGTATACCGCAGATCGCGTACTGAGGGTTTTGGTAAAGAGGTGAAGAACCGGATTATGCTGGGTACTTTTGTATTAAGTTCGGGCTATTACGATGCTTATTACAGCCGTGCACAGAAGGTAAGAAGGATTTTAACAGATAAAATACGCGGTATTTTTAACAATTACGATTTTATTATAATGCCTACATCGCCTACAGTAGCTTTTAAATTTGGCGAGAAAACCGACAACCCCGTAGAGATGTATCTGGCTGATATCTATACAGTTTTGGCAAACCTTACCGGTATTCCGGCAATATCGCTGCCATTGGCAGAAGATAAAAACGGGTTGCCTATTGGTGTGCAGGTGCTTGCTGATAAATTTCAGGAGAGCAAACTGCTTGCATTTTCGGAGAAATTGATGCAAATTGAATCCCCTAAATAGACAAACTAACAAGACACTCTTAGTAAACTCAAGACCAAACAACCTAGCCTATCGTCTCTTTCTACCTGTGAAAAATTACATTAGCACCAGAAGTTAATAGCCAGCGGTTAATAGTTAATCGAAGGGAAACCTTTGTATTGCTGTTAACCAATAGCCATTAGCCAATAAGCAGTAAAGATGATAGCGTACCTAAGCGGTAAAATTACATTTAAGAGCCCTACCCATATCTTTCTGGAAACAGGCGGCATAGGTTATATGGTAAAAATAAGCCTGCATACCTTTGAGCGTGTGCAACACCTGGATACGTGCAGGCTGCATACATCGCTTGTGGTTAAAATTGAGAACCAGTCGGTAAGCGGATTTGACCTATATGGTTTTTTTGAAGAAACGGAAAAAGACCTGTTTGAAAAACTTATCTCGGTATCGGGGGTAGGCGCCAGCACTGCACGCATGATGCTTTCGAGCTTTAAGCCTGATGAAATAAAAGCGGCCATTTTGAGTGAGAACGAGGCTATGATACAGAGCATAAAGGGCATAGGGCCAAAATCGGCCAAGCGTATCATACTAGAGCTTAAGGATAAGATTGGAAAAATGAGTGCCGATGCACTTTTGATATCCACTCCAAACAATACAATGAAAGAAGAAGCGTTATTTGCGCTCCTTGCTCTTGGTTTTAATAAGCAGGCGGCAGAAAAGGTGGTGGTGAAGCTGCAAAGCAGCAACAGTAACTGGACGGTGGAGGGACTGATTAAAGAAGCATTGAAAATGTTGTAGGAGAATAAATGCCATTGTGTAAAGGCAATGGTGGCGGAAACGGTTTTTGTAAAATTTTATGAAAAAAGCCCACGGGCCAACAAACACAGGAGAGAGTAAGTGAGAGTTAAGCAAAAAATATTTACCAGTATACTAGCTGTTTCGTGCATTGGAGTGCTGTTTGCCTCTTATACCGGTAACCGTTCGTTCCGTTCGCGCAATATGTTTTTTGAAGCCCCCGCGCCTGCCGAGCCGGATTCGCCGGAAATAAAGCTGAAGTACCCCATTAAAGAACGGGAAGGAGATTTTGTAACGGACAAGCCTAACGATCCATTTTACATGAAAGACCCACCTGCCATTAAGCAGGATGTGGAGTACGACCCCACTACCGGCATGTATGTGGTTACCGAAAAAGTGGCCGGGCAGAACGTGCGTCCACCTATGTATATGACATACGATGAGTACCTGTCGTATACTGAAAAACAGGAGCGCGATGCGTATGTGAAAGACCGCCAGCGCGCTATAAGCCTTGTAGAAGACAAAAGCATAGTGCCGCCTATTCAGGTAAAAAAGCAGTTTTTTGACAAGCTGTTTGGCGGTAGTAAAATTGAAATTAAACCGCAGGGTAACGTAGAAATGACCCTGGGCGGCAACGTGCAGAAAACCGCTAACCCGAATATACCTATACGCAACCGAAGAACAGGTGGTTTTGATTTTGATATGAATATCAACATCAACGTGATAGGTAAGATAGGTGATAAACTACAGTTAGGCGTAAAGTATAATACCCAGTCGGGTTTTGATTTTGATAACCAGGTAAAACTAGGCTACACCGGCGATGAAGACGACATAATTAAGGTGATAGAAGCCGGTAACGTTTCGCTTCCCCTGCAAACACGACTTATTACCGGTAGCCAGACTTTGTTTGGTGTAAAAACACAGTTGCAGTTTGGGCGGTTAACCTGGACCACCGTACTATCGCAACAAAAGTCGAAGAAAGAAACCGTAATGATTGAAAACGGTGCCCAACGGCAGAATTTCGAAATCAGATCTGACCAATACGAAGAGAACAAGCACTTTTTCCTGGCCCAATATTTCCGCGACCAATATGACTTTGCACTTTCGGGCCTTCCTAATATAAAATCGGTAGTAAACATCACCCGTATAGAAGTTTGGGTAACCAACCGTAACGGTACCACCCAAAATGTGCGCGATGTAGTTGGTTTGAATGACCTGGGAGAGCCAAAACCTTATGACAGCATACACATAAATAATACCAGCAACGGTGATGCGCGCGCGCGCAATGAGGCTAACGATTTGTATGCCCGTTTATCGGCCAACCCCAGCAACCGGTTTGTAAATAATATAGTGGCTACGCTGCAAGGCGGCCAGTTTTTGTTAGACCAGGGCGAAGATTTTGAAAAAACGTATGCCCGTAAGCTGAACGATAACGAGTTTGTATACAACAAGCAATTGGGTTATATCTCGCTTAACAGCCAGCTGAACCCTAACGAGGTGTTGGCCGTAGCTTTCCAATATGAGTACAACGGTGCGGTGTTTCAGGTGGGTGAGTTTGGTAACCAGGTACCGCCGGATAGCAATGCCACCTCGAAGGTGCTATACCTTAAATTGCTGAAAGGCACTACCGTTCGTCCGCTGCTTCCTATCTGGAACCTGATGATGAAGAACATCTACTCATTGGGTGCTTATAACCTTAGCAACGAAGACTTCCGTTTAGATTTATACTATAATGACCCGGGTGGTGGATTAAAGCGCTACCTGCCTAAAGGCTGCTTATCGGGCACACCGCTTATCCGCGTATTGAACCTGGATAACCTGAACATGAACAACGACCCGCAGCGCGATGGTTTGTTCGATTATGTGCCCGGGGTAACCATATTAACCCAAAACGGGCGATTGATATTTCCGGTGAAGGAGCCTTTTGGCGATAACCTGCGCGCAGCCTTTAACGATTGTACCCCTCCTACTCCCGAAAGTATAACAAACCAGTATGTATTTGACCAGTTGTATGATTCAACAAAATTCAGGGCGCAACAGTTTCCGGAGTTTAACCGGTTTGTAATAAAGGGGCAATACAAAGGCAGCAACAACCGCGAAATATCGCTGGGGGCGGGTAACATACCACGGGGTTCGGTAGTGGTTACTGCCGGTGGGCAAAAACTGGTAGAGAATACACACTACACGGTAGATTATAACCTGGGACGCATTACAATTATAGACCAGGGGATACTTAACAGCGGGCAGCAGGTAAAGGTAGACTATGAAAACAATAACCTGTTTGCCACACAGGTGCGCACCATGTACGGCACCAGACTCGATTACCGCATAAGCAGCAAGTTCAACATAGGTGGTACCGTAATGCACCTGAGAGAAAGGCCCTTTACCCAAAAAGTAAATATTGGCGATGACCCTATTGCCAATACTATTATGGGACTGGATGTAAAGTATGAAACCAATGCGCCCTGGTTGACCAAGGCATTGGATAAATTACCAATTTATGCCACCAAAGAAATGTCTACCATATCTACATATGCTGAGGTAGCGCATTTAAAACCGGGACACTCTAAAGCTATTAACGGCGCCGATAAAGAAGGACAGGTATATGTAGATGACTTTGAAGGAACGAGCAATGGCTACGATTTAAAAACACCACCTATTAGTTGGAAACTTGGTTCGATACCACGCCGGGCTACCGATGCCAGCGGCACGGTGTTGTTTCCGGAGGGTGACTTTATTGCCGATGAACGCTCGGGATACAACCGCGCCAAAATTGCCTGGTACCGTATAGACAACTCGTTTTTTAACGAGCAAACCAGTCCGGATGTAGTTTGGAATAACCCCGACAAAAAAACCAACCTGCAAAGCCATTATGTGCGGTTGATACCTACGCAGGAGGTTTTTCCTAACCGGCCTAACCAAACACTTGACCAAAACCTTTATACGTTCGACCTTAGCTTTAACCCCAGAGAGCGTGGCCCTTATAACTATGAGTGGAGTTCGGGGGTAACAGCCGGTGTATCGCAAGGTGTAGACCCAACCAACGGGGAGTTAAAATCGCCGCAAACAAGATGGGGGGGTATAATGCGCAGTATAGATAACAATGACCTGGAGGCCACCAACGTAGAGTTTATTGAGTTCTGGATGCTGGACCCGTTCTTATATAACACCACATCGCCGGGAGGTAAATTGTATTTTAACCTGGGTAATATATCGGAAGATATTTTGCGCGACTCGCGTATGCTGTATGAAAACGGTATAGAAGCAGACACGAATAACCTGGATAAGACTTTTTGGGGTTGGGTGCCTAAGCAGCCCGCGCTTGTAGACGCTTTTGGCCTAGAAGAAGCTGACCGCGTAATACAGGATGTAGGATTTGACGGTATGGGCAATGACCTGGAAAGAGAGCGCAAAAGAGCTTTTCTTGACCGTATAAACGACCCGGTTAACAACTATGTGCAGGCTATAAAAGACAAGTTGAATATAGATCCATCGAGCGATGACTACCGGTTTTTTAAAGATGAAGATGTATACGGTGGAATCGGAAGTGTGGTATCGCGTTATAAAGATTTTACCGGTGTAGAAGGTAACTCACCAGTGCAGGGAGGCAATAGCGTGCAAACCACCGCGCAAACCAACCTGCCCGAGAAGGAAGATTTGAATAAGGATAATACGCTGAATGAGAACGAGGAGTATTTTCAGTATGAAGTGGACCTAAGACCGGGTATGGATGTGGGCACTAATCCGTTTATAGTATCGAAAGTAGAAGGAACGGGTGTGGATGGAGATGGAATACCCAACAGGTGGTTACAATTCCGGATACCAATACGTGAGTATACCGGCCGCACCGGTAACATACCAGACTTTAAGAGCATACAGTTTATGCGTATGTTCCTAACCGGCTGGCAGGATAGTGTTGTATTGCGATTTGGAACACTTGAACTGAGAAGAAACCAATGGAGAACTTATAACCTGAACCTGGATGACCCATGCGACGGGCCGGGCAGCGATGCCGCCGAAGGATTTTTTAATGTGGCCTCGGTAGGCATTGAAGAACACAGCGCAAAGAAACCGGTGAACTATGTACTGCCGCCAAACATAGAACGGACGCAAGCCCTGGGTGCACAAACCAACCAGTTTGTTGCTCAAAATGAACAGGCACTTGCCATTAGCGCCTGCAACCTGAAAGACTGTAGCCGGAAGGCAGTATTCAAAAACCTGACGCTGGATGTGCGCCGCTACAAGCAGCTTAAGATGTTTATACACGCCAACCGCATCAGCGGCGAGCTACCGGTGAATGATAATGAGGTTACTGCTTTTATTCGTATAGGGTCTGACTTTGTAGATAACTATTATGAATACGAGGTGCCTTTAAAAATAACGAATGACGGGTTGTATGATAATAACCTAACCAGTGACCGCGAACTGGTATGGCCAACACTTAACGATGTAGAGATTAACCTGCAGGATTTTGTAAACCTGAAACAAACCCGTAATGCTACTGCCGGTTACCCGCGCACCGCAGTATTTAGTCAGAAGGATGCAAAAGGCAAGCTTATATCTATAAAGGGTAACCCCGATATAGGCGCTGTGAAAACTATTATGCTGGGTATACATAACCCATATGCCGGCGATACTGCGACAAACCCGCTGACGGATGCTGATGACGGACAGGCAAAGTGTGTAGAGGTATGGTTTAACGAGTTGCGCGTAACCGGCTTTGAAGAGTTTGGTGGTACGGCTGCGCTGGCCAACGTAAATATAAAGCTGGCAGATTTGGGTAACATAAGCCTATCGGGCGAGATGCATACCCGCGGTTTCGGGCAGGTAGAGCAGAAGATAGACCAGCGGTATAAAGACAACCTGTATAAATACGATTTCAGCACCAACCTGGAAGGCGGTAAGCTATTGCCGGAGAAAGCCGGTATACGTATACCATTCTATGCTAACTACGCGCAATCGTTCAGCACGCCGGAGTTTGACCCTTACCAGTTTGATATACCTACCAAAGACTATCTTAAAACTTTGAAAGAAGTTGTAGGAGCTGATTCGGCCAGGCGCTACCGCGCACAGGTGCAAACTATAAACACACGCCGCGGTTTTAACTTTAGCAACGTGCGCATAGTACCACAAACCAAAGCCAAGCGGCCGCATGTATATGACCCCGGCAACTTCAACTTTACCTATAGCTATAATGAAATATTGCTGAGCGACCCTTTCATTGAAAAGAACTCGAAGAAAAACTGGATGGGTATAATAGGCTGGAGTTTTGCACCGCAAACCAAAGACTTTTCGCCGTTTAAAAAGTTGATTAAATCAAAATCGAAGTGGCTAGACCTGTTCCGCGATTTCAGCTTTAACCCGATGCCATCTACACTTGCGTTTACTACGGATATGAACCGCGATATGACAGAAATAAAACTGCGTTCGCTGGGCGAGGTTGGTTTTGATATACCGGCTACCTACAGTAAAAATTTCCGCTGGAACCGGAGCTATGTGTTTAAATACAATCCGTTCAAATCGCTTAGTATTGACTATACCGCCAACAACAACTCGCGTATAGATGAACCGGATGGTAAGATAGATACCAAGGCCGAGAAGAATGAAATATGGGGTAACATCGGCCAGGGTGGACGTAACACCAATTACAGCCAACAGCTAGGTGTAAACTACACTATACCAATTAACAAGCTACCGATACTTGACTTTGTAACAGCTACGGTAGGTTATAACAGTTCGTATACCTGGACCGCGCTACCATGGCAATTGGATGAAACTACGGGCCAGCTGCGCCAAAACACTTTAGGCAATATTATAAGCAACAGCCAGAACGACCGTGCTAAAGTAGACCTTAACTTTAAGAAGCTGTATGATAAGGTGCCGTTCCTAAAAACCTACAACTCGCCTAACCCAAATGCCGGCGATAAGAAAGAGAATGATAAAAAACGCGATGCCGTAAAGAAAGCACGCGAGAAGATTAAAGATGAAATTACCAAGCTGAAAGAGAAGCGCATCAAACTAAAAGAGGAATTAAAGAAGGCAAAGGAAATTGCGCGCAACGACACCAATTATCATAACAAAAAGATTGCCAACCAGGAGCGGATAAAAGCATCGCTGGCGGCTAATGCCGCTGCTATCAGCGCTAAGGGCAAGGAACTTTCGGCTGCTGAAAAAGAAGAAAAACCGAAGGTTAAAGACCAGGTTAAGAACCTAAAAACCTCGCGCGACAAACTGAAGGATGATTTGAAACTGGCCAAAAAAGATGCGGATGTAATACGATTGCGGAAAGAACTGAAAGCTAACCGCCGTGCGCTTAAGCAAAAGAACACGGACTATGAAAATAAGCAGGCACCAAGCAACCCGCTAATTTCTATTTTGTTAAGACCGTTGCTAGCGCTCAAAAAAGTATCGGTAGAATATAAAGAAACCAAGGGTACTATTGTGCCGGGCTTTACCGGTTACTCGCAAATACTGGGTAACCAGATAAACGGTAGCAATAAATATATAACGGATAAGAATATACGCGCTGCACCGGGATACGACTTTGTATTTGGCGCACAAATGGGCGATAGGTTCTGGAAAGGTGTAGACAAATTCAGCCGCGATGGATGGCTGGATGAAGCTGCTGCCAATGGCTGGATAAGCAGGGATACCTTGCTGAACCAGAAGTTTACGCAAACACGCTCGCAGCGGTTAGATGTAACGGCTACTATAGAGCCATGGTCTGATTTGAAAATTGACCTGTCGCTATTCCGCGACTATACCGAAAACCACTCGCAGTTTTTTAAGGCGATTCAGGACCCTAATGACCCGAACAGTATAGTATATGCGCATTTGAACCCTATGGATATGGGCTCCTATAGTATCTCTTATCTACCGGCCCGCACCATGTTTGACAAAACTGATAAAGATGGGAACTCTGAACTATACAGGCAGTTTATGCAAAACCGCGAGGTAATATCACGACGCCTTGGCAGTGGCACGTATTACAACCCGAGCGACTCTACCTTTAACCCTGCATTTGCAGAAGGATACGGGCCTAAATCGCAGGATGTATTGATACCTTCTTTCTTAGCGGCCTACACCAAGACCGACGCCAACAAACAACAACTGAATCCATTTAAAGCGATACCTCTGCCTAACTGGCGCATTTCGTACAATGGTTTAACCAAGTTTAAGTGGGCGCAAAAGATATTTACCAACTTCACCATTACCCACGGTTATAACTCCACCTTAACGGTAAACAGTTTTAATACCAACCTGGACTACAAAGGAGATGGAAGCATGTTTGGCCAAAACCGTGTTGATTCGCTTAACGGAAACTATTTCCCGCTTTACACCATGCCAAGTATTGTGATGAACGAACAGTTATCGCCCCTATTAGGTGTAGATATGACGTTTAAAAACAACATTACGGCCAAGGTAGATTACAAACAGAGCCGCACGCAGACGATGAACTTCTCGGATTTTCAGCTGGTAGAGATGAAATCGAAACAGCTAACGGTGGGAGCGGGATATAAAATTAAAGGGCTAAAGCTACCGATTAAGATAAAAGGCAAGAAGATACGCCTGGACAATGATCTTAGTTTCCGTTTTGACTTTAGTTACCGCGATAATGTTACCGTAAACCACCGGATAGATAACGGTTCGCCTCAGATAACATCGGGAGCAAGAACCATCACCATTCAGCCATCGATAGATTATATAGTAAGCAAGCGGTTGAACGTGCGTATCTTCTTCGACCAGACGCAGACGATACCTAAGATTTCGTCGGGTTTCCCTACTACCAACACCAAGGGCGGTATTACGTTGCGATTCTCGCTGGCGGATTAAGTAAGACCACCCCGCCCATCTGCCTTCGGCATCTTCCCTCCCCTAAAGGGTGAGGGAAGAACCTACAGATACTAGTTTGCCTGCAATTCAAATACATCTCTGGATTGCTGCTCTTTTACGATAATAAAATGGCATTCGTGTTTTTTTGTTTGCAAGGTTTTCTATTTTCGGGCATTCAAAATTTAAAACCACAAAGCATGAATTTTCCGGCAGATTTGAAATACAGCAAAGAACACGAGTGGGTTCGTGTAGAAGGCAACACTGGCACCATAGGCATTACCGATTTTGCACAGAAAGAACTGGGCGATATTGTATATGTAGAAATTGAAACGGTAGGCGATACCATTGAGAAGGATGCTGTTTTCGGAACCGTAGAAGCGGTTAAAACCGTATCGGATTTATTTATGCCGGTGGGTGGTAAAATAGTAGCTAAAAATGAAGCGCTGAATGATGCACCAGAAGCAGTAAACAGCGACCCGTACAACAGCGGCTGGATGATTAAAATAGAATTCAGCGATGCATCGCAACTAGAAGGCCTGATGGATGCAGAGACGTATAAAAAACATGTAGGGGCGTAACCCTCCTAAATCCTCCCTATAGGGAGGACTTCAACAGCCGAAAGCAACCTCATCCTAAATCCTTCTCCTTAAGGAGAAGGACTTAAACAGCCGAAATACAATCAGTTGAACTCTTTTATAAAATATAACTGGCCGTCCATTTTATGGGCGGCTTTTATTTTGGTGCTGTGCCTAATGCCGGGCAAAGACCTGCCAAGTGTTTCAATTTTTGAAGCAGATAAAATCGGGCATTTTTTTGTGTACCTGGTGTTAGCGTTCCTGATGTGGTATGGATGGAAAAAGCAAAATGCGTTTCAGTGGTTACAAAAAAATGCGTTTGTAAAAATCCTTCTGATTACTGCTGTGTACGGGTTTGCGGTAGAAATAATGCAGGAAACATTAACCGCCGATAGGCACTTTGATTTGCTGGATGCACTGGCTAACAGTACAGGAGCAGTTGCAGGAAGTTTAATAAGCGTTAAACTCTTCAAATAACTCGGCCATCATTTTTATCTTCATCCGGTGAAAAAAATCATTCTATCACTTACTGTTTTAGTGGCATTAACCCTAACCGGTTATGCGCAGGCCGGCCGCGATGAAACACTGGCTGCCAGCTATCTGCAAAATGGTGAGTTTGATAAGGCTGCAGAGCTATACCAAAACCTTTGGGAGAAGAGCAACTACGATCTTAAATACTATCAGCCCCTGTACAAAAGCCTTTTACAGCTTAAGAAATTTGATGAGCTGGAGAAAGTGATAAAAAAGGAGCTTAAGAAAAACGACAATGCTGCCCAATACCTGATAGACCTGGGCTATATGTACTCGCAGGTGCCTAATCCGGATAAGGCAAAAGAACAGTTTGAGAAAGCCATGAAAGATTTGAAGCCTTATGAGGTTTCTATCCGTGCTTTGGCAAACGCATTTGAAGCATACCGGTTATTCGATTATGTAATTGCGGTGTACGAGCGTGGAGGCAAGCTATCGCACAATGAAGGTTACTTTAGTTTTGAATTGTCGCAGGCTTATTTGAAAAAAGGAGATGTAGCCAATACCGTTAAATACTACCTGATAAATCTTGAATCGAACCCGCAGAACATGCAGACGATTAAGAATACAGTGCAAACATCGCGCGAGGAAGAGAAATTGCTGGCTGAACTTGAA
>DATGWP010000233.1:0-9852 GCA_035299425.1 Chitinophagales bacterium
AGTTCAGCACCTTATATGGTTACATAAACACGCATGCTGCAGACCTTGAAAAGTCGCTGCGCGAGTTTACGAAAGGGCCTAAAAGCCTGGCGGCAAATGCCGAGAATTAAAGTGCTGGCACAAAAGCCATTTTTGAAAAAGTGTCCACCCACCACCTTTGTAAGTACTTAATTTACAAATATTTATGCGCAAGGGGTGTCCCTGGGGTGAATGTAAAGGGTGTGCACCCCTGGAGGTTTAGAAATATTACAGTTACCGGACTAATGCAAAACGAGGGCTGGTTGAAACCAAGGATAGTCGTGATAAGCTGAGTTAAGACATTTAAATGCTTTAATTCAAATACATTTGAACCCAACAAATGACCAGTACAGTAACCGTAACTACCGTTTACAATTGCAGCCTTGAGCGGGCCTTTAAATCGCCTATGCTGTGCGATGTAGCCAAGGTGCATACCGGATTTGTGGTAATGCCTAAGGTAACACACTGCACCGGGGATGAAAACTGGGGTACGCCGGGAGCCAGCAAGAAAGTGTTTGTGGCCCCATCGCTAACGCAAAAGGGCGGCGAGGCCAGTACCGATAAAGTAATAGAGCGGATAGAAAATAAATACTGGAAGATAGAGGTAAGCGATTTTAAAGCGTGGATGCTGGGCTTTAGCAAATTTGTAGGCGAGTGGAAAACAACCGAGGTAGCCCCTAACAAAATACTGATAGAATATACCTATACCATGCACTCGGATATCGGGCTGCTGTACCCGTTAAACTGGTTATTTACAAAAACATTCTGGCGGATATATATGAACAGGGTGCTTGAGAATATACGGGTGATGGCAGAGGGTAACGAGCCATTTATGCATCCCTAACTTTATCGATAACCAAAATAACAAGGCGAAAACGTAGTAGCTACGAGTTAGCCGCCCTGCCCAAATGTTCTGCAATCATTTTCCATGTGCCATCTTCTTGCACAAGTACCGCTGTGCCGTGGCCCGCGCCTGATGCCTGCTGACCATTGATGACACCCCGCCAGCTAAAATTGAAAAGGTATATGGCGGTACTGTGGGTAGTTAATATCCAGTGAACATCTGTCATCAGGTAATCTTCATTTTTAATAGCAGCAAAATTGCGCTGGTAGGCTTCTTTAACCTGCGCCAGGCCTTTGTGTACTGTGCCATTGGAAAAAGTAACACAAACATTAGTATGCATCAGCGGTTCTACCTGCTGCCACTGCTGGCTGGCCAGTGCAGCTTTATAGTCTGTAATGAATTGAGAAGGGGTCATGATGTAAATTTGCAGGTATAGTTACTAAAAAAATCCGGCAGAAGTTTATTGCCGTATATAGCCATATCCGGTGGAAAAATAAATAGTAGAGCGCGTTGTTTTAAAATACTATTTATTTACCGCCGACGTTAAAGTGCCTTTATCCCCTAACTGAAAAATTTGTGCCTGCATGCGTAGTACCTGCTTTTTGTTACCTGCCCTGTTATTGTTTTCTGTATTAACCTGCCAGGCGCAGGATAAGTTCTGCAATGTATGGTACACCGAAGGTGGAGAATCGAAGGTGCAGATATACCTTACCCCCAGCGGCATTTATCAGGGTAAAATTGTTTGGCTAAAAAACGGGATTGTGAAGGGTAAGCCATTAATAGACACTAAAAACCCGGATGCCGCCAAGCGCAATAAGCCGTGGCTGGGCCTGCAGATTATAAATGGCCTGGTAAAAAAATCGGCTACAGAAATTGTAGGTGGTAAAATATATGACCCCAGCCATGGCAATTACTACAATTGCAAAATGACCCTTAAGGAGCCTAACAAGTTAGAATTGAGAGGCTATATATTGGGTATGCCGTTTTTGGGCCGCACTACCACCTGGTACCTGGCCGAAGATGAAAAGAAAACAGAACCGGCCAGAGCCGTACCAGCTTCGGCTACCAGTGTAGATAGCCCGGCAAATTAAGCTGTAGCTACACTTTTTAGCTTTTTACTTCTTCTCTCCCATCAGCATGTTTAGCAAAACGGCCTTTATCGCGCGGGTGTACCTGGTCGTAGCGGCTCCATGGCCAGCCACCAAACTTAGTATTGTGGTAGTCGGTAAAGGCCTGGTTAATTTCTTCTTTGGTATTCATTACAAAAGGTCCGTATTGAATAACCGGTTCGTTGATTGGCTTGCCTTGTAACAGCAATATGCTGGCCCCATCAGCACCCGCCACAAGTTCAACGTCCATATCGGGGTGCAAGTCAATAGCACTATATTTAGGTATGGTGGTGCCGGCCAAAGTCATTCCATCGCCCTCGTAATAATATATATTGCGGTTGATGCCTGCCATAGCTGCAGGCAATGTAAATATGGCTCCGGGTTGCATTTTGATGTTCCAAACGGCTACGTGATTTTGAGGGTTGGCTGACCATGAATTGGGCGGTGGCGATACAGCGGTAAGCCCACCAATGGTACCAGCAATTACTTCCACACTTGACTTTTTACCGTTTTTGTCTTTATGCGTGTAATTAGGTATAGCTTCGGCCCATAACATTTTAAAGTGTGGCTCTACCATCTTGTTCTGCTTAGGCAGGTTAAGCCATATCTGAAACAGTTCCATGGTGTTGTCCTTATCTTTATGAATAAGGGGAAACATTTCGGAATGCTGCACGCCTTTACCGGCAGTCATCCACTGTACATCGCCATTGCCATAGCGGCCACTGGCCCCCATGCTATCGGCGTGGTCTACCAGGCCTTTGCGGACCACAGTAATTGTTTCGAAGCCGCGGTGTGGGTGGCCCGGAAAGCCCGGCACTACTTTACCATGATACATTCTAAATCCATCTTTGATGATGAAATCGTCGCCCATGTGGCGGCCATTGAGTGAAGAAGCCGGAGGGCCCATAGCATCGTTACCAGCAGGAAAGTGGTCTTCGTGGTGCACACAGAATAGAAACGGGTCGGCGGTTTCCCATTGAAAGCCCATGGCTTTAATACTCTTGATTGGGTCTGTTTTCATTTTAGATATAGGTTGAAAACTCTCTTTTAAACTTCTGGCGGCATTAACAAGTGGCAGTGCGGTAAGCGAAGTTACCGCCAGCGAAAGGCGTGTGATAAAACTACGGCGTGGTAATTGATTATCCATAAAATCAAAAATTTGAGGATGAAGGTAAACACAAAAAAGCTGATTAACGAAATTGCAAGCGCAGAGGAGTTTCGATTGTATCAATTATTAACACGCAAGTGCCGCATAGCTTCAAAATTTCAATTTATTTGCCCTATGAAAATAACGACCTGCCTGCTGCTACTGGTAGCATTTGGTGCCAGCTGCCAAACCATGAAACCCGATGCGAAGCACCCTGATAAGAATGGTCCGGTAGTGGTAAGCCTGGAGCGCACACCCTGCTTTGGCCGCTGCCCTGTGTATGATATAAAGCTGTATGAAAACGGACTCCTATTATATAATGCCGTGAAGAATACAGATACCACCGGTTGTTTTTATGCTGTTTTAAACAAAGATGAGGTGGCTGCGATAAAAGATAAATTCAATAAATCGGGATTTATGCAAATGGCCGACAGGTATCCGGAAGATAATCGGGCACCCAGCGATTTGCCCTCAGTAGTGCTATATTTTAACAATGGAACGGCACAAAAGACAGTTAGGGACAAGCGCTGGGAAACGCCCATAGCGCTGGCAGAATTGCAAACAACTATAGAAGAACTGGTGCGTACAAAAAAATTACAAAACTGTGACACTAATAATTAACACACTGATAATGTCAATTCAAAAATTCGGTTACTTTTGGCATCCGATTCTTTAAAAATTTTAAATCAAAACCAACAAGCAAAATGAGAAATTATTTACTGTTTATGTCTCTGTTGACCGCCGGCTTGTTCTCAAATGCGCAGCAACAATACTCGCATAAAGATAACAAGGCCCTAAGGTTAGTTGAAAGACCAGTAGTAATGCAAGGTAGCCATACTCCTGCAAATACTACTCCACGCCCACAACACCGCGATTCGCGCTCATTGGGTACTGTTCTTAACTCACAACGTATAGGTAGCGCAGGTAACCTGCTAAGCGTTATCGACGGAGGCTGTAACCAGATAGACGTAAATGATTCGCTAAATGCGGTTGTTTTTATACACCGTAATGACAACACACTTATACCTGCAACAGGTAACGTGGCTCAATACCGCTACGATATTTCTAAAAACCGTGGCGCTACATGGCTTACGGATATAGGCCCTATTACTAACGACCCGAGCATTGATAACCAAGACGTTTGCGGACGTTTCCCTCAGGCTGTAATTTACAACCGCCCGGGCAATACAAATGTTGATAGTGCTTACTTAGTGTACTCTGGTACATGGCACGATAACAATACATGGAGCGGACAAATGCGTGGCCGTGGTAAACTGAGCGGACAAATACCTTCGTTCAACGTGCACATAGACCCTATTAACAATAAGGAAGTAGCTATAGCTACCGGTATGTGCAAAGGTGCTCCGGGTGTATTCTGGAATGTAAATGCTGCCTACAATGGTACATTTACAGCAGGTGCTGATGCCATCACCAGCGGACTTATTATCCAAAAGGGTGTTTGGAATACAAATACGAAAGATGTTGACTGGACTGACCAACTAATTACTCAGTCATTTGTAGATCAGGATAACGGCGGTGCTACTGTATCGGCTGCTACTTCTTTCCAAATAGCATTTGACCCTACCGGCCAATACGGATGGGTATCTATATTAGGTGATATTACTGCCGATAACGATAGCACTTACAACCCAATTTTCTGGAAAACAACCGATGGCGGCGCTAACTGGACAGGCCCTATCGTGGTTGACTTGAAACTGGTGCAAGGTGTAGTAGGTGCATTAAACCCTACTATTATTACCGGCGACCCGGCTTCCTTAAACCCAACTACTGCTTTCGAATCTGACTTAACAGTTGACGTAAACGGTAACCCACACTTACTTACTACTGTAGGTAGCGGTTCGGAGTATTCTATCCAAACTGCAGGCTACACTGTATGGGATATTACCTACGATGCAGGTGCTATTGCAGGTTGCAACTGGAAAGGTGTTCGCCTGGCTGATATAGGCACCTTAAGAGGTACTTTTACCAACGAGAACCCTGGCCAGACCATGGATAACCGTCCTATCATTTCACGCTCAGAAGATGCTCACAAAATTTTCTTCTTCTGGTTAGAAACTGACTACACTGTACATGCAGATCCATTGGACAGAGCTAATGATAGCCCTGACCTGTTTGCAAGAGCAATTGATGTAGTAGATGAAACTATGACTGATGTAATTAACTTAACTACCACGGATACCCTGTGGAGCGGTTACTCTGCTAACAGCGAAGTAGGTGTATTTGGTGGTGCATTGTTCCCGGTAGTTAGCCAAACAGCGCTTAAGAACGGCAACACTTATAATGTGCCTTTAGTACTTACCCAGCCAGACTACAACCACGACCCTACCCTGGGCCTTGGCTCGAGCGAAGCTCCTGCGGCTTTCTGGTATGTAGACAACGTGAACTTTGCTGCCGGTGATTTCAGCCAGAACTTAGATCAAGTTGCCCCTACTATTACCCTTAACGGACCAGATACAGTAACTGTACTTTTGAACGGTACTTATACTGAAGATGGTGCTACTGCATTTGACTGTACAGATGGTGTAATTACCCCGGTAATTCAAAATGCACCTAACACTGCTGTAGGCGATATTTACGAAGTACTTTACATAGCTACAGATGCCGCCGGCAACAGCGATACTGTAACACGTGTAGTAATAGTTGGTGCTATTCCGGTAGCTGATTTCACTTTCAACACTCCGCAATTAGGATATAAAGTACAATTTACCGATGCATCTTCTTACAACCCATATGCATGGGTATGGTCGTTTGGCGATGGTGGTGGTTCTTTGAACCAAAACCCATTGAAAACATACACTACCAACGCTGTATTTAATGTGTGCTTAACAGCTACCAACAGCTTTGGAACTTCACCACAAGTATGTAAAGATGTTACTGTATTTGGTGTAGGTATCAACGATCCGGAATTAGAGCAGCAAATCTCTATGTTCCCTAACCCAACCAACGGTAAAGTTTCTATCAACTTCCAGGGCGATGTTACCCGCCAGATGACTGTGTCGGTTTACAACATGCTGGGCGAAGTAGTGGTTAACCCTACTACTTACAAGGCTGGTACTACTAACATGACATTTGATGTATCTAACGTAGCTAACGGTGTTTACTTAGTGAAAATACAGAACGACAAATCAACTGCTATCAAGCAATTGACTGTTAACCACAAATAATCTGTTATTCAATTAATAGCGAAGGGCTCCCCGAAAAGGGAGCCCTTTTTTTGTGGCGTCAATCCCTGCTTAGTTTACACGCATTTTTTATGTATCACTTATACATATTTTTGCTCTGCAAATGAAAAAATGTAACCCAATATCATTGACTAAAGCCAAGCAGCCACACACCCCGTCCGGTGCAAAGCCACCGGACACCCCTCTCAAGAGGGGAAAATACAAGCAGCTAGCAATTAGCTTTTCCTTAAGTCAATGACATTGAAATGTAACCCCTGAATACACTTAAAGTATTGACAATAAGATATTTGCAAAATATGGTATAACCCCTAAAATAGGCTAAGTGTACCCCCCTGCATGGTATGTGCAGGCGATAAATTATGAAAAAATATTAATCTATAATTTATGCACTAGTAGCCATCCGCTCAGACTAACTGAGCCTGCAATGACCTCATCATTTCATCCTCCCAGCCTCCTCTCCTGTTTTGATGAACTGATAGAATGATTTCGCCGGTTTGGTGCATAAGGGTAATTTCGAGCACACCTTTTTGCTTGCCTTTTTTAAAATGCCAGTGCGTGTTTGGTGCTATAGATTTTAGTGAGCCTTGCATGGTAAGGGTGAGGCCTGCTTTGGCGCAATGGTCCTCGATTTGAACGGGCAAAACAGGTTTAGCCAAGTATATAGAAAGCTGTACCATTCAAGAAAATTTAGGCTAATTTGTGATATAGCAAATGAAGCTACCATTTTCAAAAAACCAGCATTTTATAGAAAGTGTTTATACTCCGGTATTAACTGAAAAATAGGATTTTACCTAATTAAGTAAAATTAGCGAGTAGCTATTCTTTTAATAAAAGATTCTTTCTTAAATTTTCGGATTAGCAAAACATAAGCTTAATGAATATAAATAATTGAAGGATAAGAATGTAAGTGCTTTAATGATACTTTTGCTTGTATAATATTTTTATAGATGCTAAAACCATAACCCCGAAAGATACCCGCATAAAGTAAACTATTATGTACTCTAAGACAGATTTGTATAAGAAAAATTTCACCAAAGATGATGCGCCGGGATTGAATGCAATAAATGAAAGAGAGAAATCAATATATGGTGAACAAGAGCCAACACATTGGGCAACACTTGTTCCCTATGAATTGGGAGGAGAAGACCCTCTTTGGGCTGTAAATTGTTTTACATCTGATAACTATGAAAAGCACTTTCACTATATATCTCTCGGCTTTACAAATCTTTTCTATGATGAAGGTTTTGCTGAGGATTTAATAAATGGTTTTGGCTTTGAATTGACATTTAGGCATTTACCATTTGAAGATGATCCCGAAAAACCTGTATGGGTAGTTAACTTGCTACAAAACATAGCTAAATATGTTTTTAGCACAAAAAACATATTTGACGAATATCATTACATGTCAGCCAATGGCCCAATAAGGGGCGAGACAGAAACCGATATAACAGCCATTGTATTTTGTAGAGACCCTGAAATGCAGGAACTCGAAACACCACATGGACGTGTAAAGTTTCTTCAGCTCTTTGGAATTACCACTCAGGAATACAAAGACCTTAAAGAGAAAAAAAATTCGCCTGTAGAATTACTTCAAAAACATAGAAAGACAAACCCATTATTAATCACAGATTTAAGTAGAAAATAAGAACAGAAATTTTATCATACTGTTCCATTTGGGCCAAATTTCAATACACGCAGGTCGTAAAACAAAAATGCCCTCCCGGTTAGGGGAGGGCATTTTTTAATGCTCTTTATTAAAGAGAATTACTTGCTAACGGTGAATTTACTACGGGCAATTACAGCGTTGTTCTCATCGGCAATCTGAATATTGTAAACACCGTTTGAAAGTGTTTCGATATTGATGCTGTTGATGTTTTTGTTAAGGTTGCTTGAAAGCACCAGGCTACCCAGCATATTGAATACGCGAAGTGTTGATTTGCCGTTGTTTTCAAACTGTATGTTTAACTGGTTAGATGCAGGTACAGGGTAAACTGTAACCGGTACCTGGGGAACGTTGCCGATGCCGGTGCTGTTAAGCGTAAGCATACGTACACGGGCTGGTTGAGAAGTTCCTGAACCATCGCTAAGGGTATAGAAGAAGCTATCGATACCTACGAAATCGGTAGCGGGAGTGTAAGTAATGTGTGTAGTACCCACAGTAGTTGCAGTGCCATGAAGTGGCGGAGTAGTTACGGCTAGTGTTAAACCTGCAGTACCATCGTTGCAATCATCATCGTTGGTTTTTACCAATACGTTAACTGCTACGTTTTTAGTAGTAGTATCAGCATCGTTGATAGCAATTGGGGGATAGTTGAAGTTTGGAGCTAACAAATCATAGTCTAAATCATCAACCAGCAATACGCTACCTGGTACCAGGTCAGTTTGGCCTGAAAGGATGCTACCAAAGCTAGGAACGCTGGCAGCTAACAATACAACCAAAGTATCCGGATCATCGCAGGCAACGTAAGTAAACGGAGCAGAGAATTCAACATACTGACCGGCTGTGTTAACACCGCTGGTAAACTGGGCAGAAGCAACCACCTTGGTTCCTTTACGAAGAATAGCCCAAACAGTGCAAGAGTCGATACGGTTAAGCGGTGTATTGAATACCGGCGTGTAGTTGTAGAAACCCTTGATAGCACCTAAACGCTGTGTGAAAGGCTGACCAGCACCAGGTATAGCGGCTGGCGAAATGGTTCCACCGGTAAGCAGGCTTTGCTCAAGTTCCAATGGGAACTTGCCGTTAAGAGCAAGGCCCGGAATAGTTAACTGGCGAGGCCCTAGCGGAGTACCTACTGTATCTAAAACGCCGGTAGTTAATTGAATTGCTTTAGAACCAGTGTGAGCATTGGCAGACTCTGTTACAAAAAATAAGTTGCCAAGAGTATCAGCACCAGTAAGGGCGTTGGTAGTTGTCCAGTCTTCAGGGTCAGTGTACATAAACTCTTCAGAAGGGAAAAATCCGCTGAAGCCATCGAAGAAGGCAGTATCGGTATACCAGGTTTCGAAGCTGCTGTTAAGAATAGCCTGCGCATTAACCCGGGTAAGGCTTAATGACACCAACAGGCAGGAAAGAAGTAAAATCTTTTTCATTTGTTAATAGTGTTTTGTTTAATAATGGAGTGCTAATGTATAGAAATCAGTGATATAGAGGTTTAAATTTTTGTTAGCAACTAATATTGGGCGGTGGGTATCATGCCACGTACACCCATATCTACAATATGTTCACCCTTAGATGGCTCCCATTTTCCATCGTTTACTACCTCAACCCACTCAAAGCTTTTGTTGGTAGATAAAGAAACAGTTACCACCACATCTTTGGTTTCGTTACCGGTTATGTGCAGTTTATCACCGCTAAACTGGCCAATAACCAGGCATGACCCGGCAGGAACACCCAATGTAGTAGCAAAAGGGTTAACCACTGTAGTAGCGCCGGCAGGTGCCTGCCCGGAAGTAAGCAAATTGTAAGGATAGCCTGAAAAGTTGGCAGAATATTCGAAACCCCAATAACCCTGCGGTTTATCATCATTT
>DATGWP010000234.1:0-31024 GCA_035299425.1 Chitinophagales bacterium
CTGTATCATTTACAGATGACAGGGACCAACCATATGTATAACTATTCTTGCTTTGTGGTGTTATTAACAGTGCAACAATAAGTACCCTTAACGAGCAGAATGTTTTTTAAAGGATTAAAAACATTCTGCCGGCACTGGCTATTCCGTTATTTTGCGGCCATCGGCGGTCACAAGTTCAACACTTGTTTTGCTACCTGTTTTTATTTCTAACTCATACAGCACTACATCAATGGTTGAGCGTTCAACTTTTGCAACTTTCTGCACTACGCCGGTACCGAAATTTTTCTTTACAAAGTCACCAACACTGTTAGGCAGGTCGCTGGTTTTGGCAGCGGTTTTGGTCTGCAACCATTTGCCATCCTGATTAAAATTAGCCCACATTTTAACTCCGCTTAAAGTAAATTCGGCTCTAAAATTATTCGGGCTTTCTTTTTCCCAGGTTATGTCTTCTGCCTTCGTAAATTTTTCACTTAAAGCCGCTTCTGCAGCAGCCGGGGCATTGCCCGCCAGTGCCACACCTGTGTAGATTATAAGTGATATAAATGTTAAAACTAATCGGTTCATAATTGTTTATTGTATTACAAAGTAGAAACAAATTGTCATGCTAAAAAATGATTTTGCAATTGTTTTATAAACGTCCCTGTCTTTTTGAAAAATATCTTGCCTTTTTGGCTTAAAATCAAGCAATTGTGCTCTTTTAGGGTATGGGTTCTTATTTGGTCTTACACCAATTATCGGGTTGGCTAGTCATGTTTACAATAAATGTTAGTAAATGAAGGCCTGTATAGATATGGTTTTTTCGTATTTGTAAATCACTTTGGTTTACTTTGCTCATAAGCTATCAGATTTTTTGTTTACACAAGGTCCGTACTGTTTTTTACCCTGCTACAACTTGTATCGGGTGAAACATTTTGAGCATTTTGGCAGTTTAAATACGTTAGGAACCGAAGGAATTGTTTTACCGATGATGCAACATAACTCATACCGTGTTGCATCTATTTAAAAGCGAATAAATTCAACGTGAGAAGGATACTTACAATTTTACTAATGTCATGGTTGGGTTGGCAGGTTGCCGGTGCCCAGGTCACTGCACAGTTTACGCCATCGCTTCTATTTGGCTGCCCGCCATTAGTAGTATCTTTTACCAATCAATCTACAGGGGCTACCAGCTATTTGTACGATTTTGATAATGGTAATAACTCTACCCTGCCCAATCCCACGGCCACTTTCTCAACTCCCGGTGTTTACAACGTGGTTCTTACTGCTACCAACGGTTCTCAATCGGATACACAGGCTGTGCAAATTCGGGTTTTTTTACCAGCGGCCCCTAATTTTATAGCCCCTAATACGAGCGGCTGTAACTCACCCTGCCATCTTGTAAACTTTACCAACCAAACCATACCCGGCGAAAGCCCGGTAACCCAATACGTGTGGGATTTTGGCGATGGTAGTTTGCCTGTTACAGGTTATAACGTTAACCACTGTTTCGATACTGTAGGCTCATTTAATATTACCCTGGTTGCCCGCGACCAAAACGGCTGCCAAACCAGCAAAACAGTTCCCAACTATATTACAGTAGGCCCCGGCCCGGTAGCAGCCCTTTCAGCTACACCCACTCAATCGTGTACATCGCCGTTAAATGTAAACTTTACAGGTACAGGCTCATCGCCAAACGGTGCTGTTTCTTTTGCCTGGTTTTTTGATGATGGAGGAACATCTGCACAGCAGAACCCAACACACTCATATACTACCGGCTCATGGAATCCGGTTTTGGTTGTCAGCGATCCTTTTGGTTGCTCTGCTACCGACACCGGTTTAATAGAGGTTACTGTAATGCAGGCTATGTTTACCACCTCTACCAATAGCGGATGTGCCGGAATTCCTATTCAGTTTACCGATTCATCCAATTTTGCCTCAACCTGGAGCTGGAATTTTGGCGATGGACAAACGTCTACTTTACAGAACCCAACGCACTCTTATGCGGCTGCAGGTAATTATACCGTATCGCTTACTGTTACTTATAACGGTTGCACCGGTAGCTATACGCAAAGCATACCTGTAAATATCACAGTGCCCGTAACTTATACCTTTGCTGCCAACGATACCTCAAGTTGCGATGCCCCGTTTACGGTTAACTTTACCAATACCGCCGGTGGTGCTAATAACTACAGCTGGCAGTTTGGCGATGGCGATTCCTCTAACCTGGCAAGCCCTTCGCATACATACACCAGTCCCGGCTCTTACGATGTTAGCCTTGCTATTTCTAATGGTCAGGGTTGTACCAACATTGTAACCTATACAAACTATATCGGGGTAGGGCAGTTGAGTGCAAATTTTATTGTCGACTCGTTACAGGGTTGCGCACCTATGATGGTGCGTTTTACAAACCAAAGCGGTTCGGATGTTTCTATCGTTTCTTACCAATGGGATTTTGCCGATGGCTCTGGCAGCAATGTGGCTAATCCAGTACATAATTATACAGCGCCCGGCTCGTACGAACCGGCACTGGTTATTACTACCGCCGATGGTTGTGTGGATAGCACTACACTTGGCACAAACATTATAGTGGGCAATTCTCTTACTCCTGATTTTGTCGCAGATCCTTTAGTACAGTGCGTAAATCAGCCGGTTAATTTTACAAATAACACGCTAGGGTATGGACCTACAACCACATGGCTTTGGGAGTTTGGCGATGGTACGAACAGTACAGCTATAAATCCAACGCACGCGTATTCAGATACCGGTGTTTACGAT
The DNA here is from genome assembly GCA_035299425.1 of Chitinophagales bacterium. Taxonomy (GTDB): domain Bacteria; phylum Bacteroidota; class Bacteroidia; order Chitinophagales; family LD1; genus Bog-950. The sequence goes on from DATGWP010000234.1 coordinate 2,755, forward strand.
ATTACCCTAACTGTAATTAACGATGGCTGCCGTACGGATACTGTGCGTGTAGAGTATGTATTAATTGTAGTGCCCAAGGCCGATTTTTATTTTGATTATGATTGTTCGTTGCCTACTACTATTGCTTTTCACGATACATCACAGGGCGCACAAACGTGGTTTTGGGACTTTGGAGATGGAACTACCAGTACACTTCCCAGCCCTGTGCATGTGTTTCCTTCTACCAACAACTATATTATTACACTCGTAGTAACAAATGCCACCACAGGTTGTGTAGATTCTATGAAGAAGACCATACCGGTGGGGTCAGCCGGCACTGCGTTTACTGCCGATACTACAGCAGGTTGCACTCCATTTGCTGTTACCTTTACCGATACATCTGCCTTAGCCAGCGGATGGCTGTGGAATTTTGGCGATAACGGCACCAGTACTGTTCAAAACCCCGTACATACATATACAGTTCCGGGTACTTATACGGTAACCCTAATCACTAACCCTTCTGGTGCATGTCCCGATACGCTGGTTAAAGTAAATTATATAACGGCTTACGGTGTTTCGCCTCGCGCCACTACCACTCCCGATCCGGCAATTGGTTGCCAGCCATTTACAGTAACTTTTCGCGATAGCAGCGTCTCTTATTTAGGAAATATTGTTTCGTGGCTTTGGAATTTTGAAACCGGGGATACAAGTAATTTGAAGAACCCTGTTTATACATTTGTAACTCCCGGCACATATAATGTCCGGCTTACGGTTACCGATGATAACGGCTGTTCGGCAACAGATCCTGTAGGAATCACCGTTCAGAATCCTTTGGCATCTTTTACCCGCGATTCTATTGCCTGCCCTGGTGAGGTATTACAGTTTACCAATACATCGCAGGGATATAGCACAAGCCTGTGGGATTTTGGAGATAATACTACCTCCACCGACAATAATCCTACGCATGCTTATACTTCATCCGGAAACTATACAGTTACTTTAATTGTATATACGTATTCTATTTTATGCCCCGATACTTTTGTAATGGTAAATGCGGTAGCTGTAGATACACCGGCTGCAGATTTTTATGTAACCACAAGTTTTGCTCCGTGCCCTCCATTCCCGGTTCAGTTTTTTAACAGCACCAACCGTACTGACTTACAATGGCAATGGCAGTTTGGTGATGGCGGAACAAGTGATGCTTTCGACCCTCTGCACGTTTATTTCTTCCCCGGCGATTACGATGTTACATTAATAGCATACGATTCTTCGGGCTGCCGCGATACTACTACTTACATTGATATGATTCGGGTGCGTGGCCCTATAGGTAATTTTACAGCTTCGCCAGATAGCGGATGTGTGCCTTTAACTATTTCTATCGGTGGCACTATGCAGTCTACTGTTTCCAGCACCTTAGACTTAGGCGATGGCATGGTGCTGAATGATACGCTTGGTATTACACACACCTATACCGGTGTGGGGAACTATTACCCGGTATATACACTTACCGATAGTGTGGGCTGTGTGGTAGCATACCCCGTAGATACCATTGTGGTGGGCTTGATACCTTATCCTAATTTGCCTGACGATACAACCGTTTGTAAAGGTAATTACGTAGGCCTTGAATCGGAGTTTGGCGACCATTTTCAGTGGACATCTTCTCCTTTGCCTACCTATCTCAATTGCGATACCTGCCAGAGTGTTATATGTTCTGCACCCGATACATTAACTCTCTACGTTACCGCCACTACCAATATTGGCTGCGTAGCCAGCGATACCGTAAAGGTGAATGTAGATAAACTGCCACCTATATTTCCAGGCATTTCATTCAGAGTATGCTTGAATGATACCCTGCAGCTTAGCGCCGGAGAAAATGTAACAGCAGCTACCTGGACTCCTAACCTGTATATAAGCGACTCTAACTCGGTTAATCCGAAGGTGTTTCCGCCCGATTCAATGACGTATCGTGTTACCGGTGGTAATTCAACCGGTTGCACCATATCCCGTATTGTTAAGGTGTATGTAATTGATAAAGTAGTAGCAGATTTGAATATAACCGATACCCTGCTTTGCGAGGCAGGCGTGTTGCCACTGGACCTAACCGTATTGGAGGCTTCATTCAACGATACTTCTTATACATGGAGCCCTACACAGTACCTCAATGCTCCTAATATACAGGATCCTGTTGTGGCACCACCGCCGGGCGATTATACATATACAGTAATTGTGCGCAGCTCAACCTGTATTCCCGATACGGAGACCTTACACTTAATTATAGCGCCTAATCCGGTTGTGCAGGCAGGCGACGATCAGACTGTTACACCGGGCACTACCATACAGATTTACGCCTCATCGCCAGATGATGTAAATTATCTGTGGACCGAAGTAGACCCCATGACTTGCACCAACTGCCGCAGGCCTTTCCTAACTGCTACTCAAAACCAAACGGTTTATGTACGTGCTACTAATGCTTATGGCTGCGCCGGTATCGATTCTGTTACTATACGTGTGGTAGATTGCGACCCTGAATCGATATATATACCTAATACCTTTACACCTAACGGTGATGGCCTTAATGATGTATTGCTTGTGCGTGGCATAGGCTTACGCAAGCTTGAATATTTCCGCGTATTCGACCGCTGGGGTAAACTGGTATTTGAAACTGAAAACCTGAACGATGGTTGGGATGGAAATGGCGTGTATGGCAAGCCTGCGGAGAATGCTACGTATGTATATACCGTAAGCGGCGTTTGCTCCAATGGCAGCGCTATCCAAAAATCGGGTAATGTAACCATAGTAAGATAACTGCATCATCAATAAGCAAAACGCCACGGCCAAAGCCGTGGCGTTTTGCGTTTATCAACGGTTGATTTGCTATCTTTTTCCTTTCAGTCTTTTTATTTGTTCTTCCAGCACATCTACAGTGCGGTTAACAGCTTCTTCAAAACTGGCAGCATATTTTTTTACAAATAAGTCGTTGCCCGGTATAGCCAGGCGTATTTCGCATACCTTATCGCCATCGTCGTGCGGCTCTATTTTAAGGGTTACGTTAGCGGTTTCAATTTTGTCGAAATAATGTTCTAAATGGTTTACTTTATCATTTACATGTGCCTCTAAATCGGGTCTGGCATTAAAGTGTAGGGATTGAATGATTATCTGCATAATTTGTTGTTTTTATACTGTTAACTCCTAAACTGTAAAAAATAGTGCCAAAGAAATTCCGGATATTCTGTCTGGTGTTTTTTTCGTTACTCACTATTAGCTAGGCAAAAGTGAGTGCCATAAGAATTCGGTTGTTAAAGTCCCCTTTAGTGGATTTAGGGGTTGCCTTACTTAGTCATCAGCCAGTAATCTGGCTGGCTGTCTTTGGCTGCGCTAAGTTGCTGTTGGGCCACATTTAAATCATGCCCTACCGAATAACCCAGGCGGGTAAGACGAGTGCCTTTTTCTACAAGTATTACCGAGTCGGGGTATTTTTGTTGCAGTTGCTCACGCGCAGCTTCAATGTTTTTATCTTGTTTAAAGGCACCTATAATAATGTAGTAAGTAGGGGCATTTGTTGTGTTGGTGGTGTTAGCCTCACTCACACCCTCTGCGACAACTGCGCTGTTGCTGGTTTCGGTTACTGCCGCCGGTGCTTCAACTACAGGTATTACTTCGCTTTCTACCGGTATGGGTTTTAACTCAGGCTTTGCCGGGCTGGTTAAAAAGCTAAATATGCCGGCCTCGTTCAGGTTCAGGGGCTTTATTTCGGCGCCCATCCACATCAGTTCGGCCAACGCTACCAATGAAATTATAAGTAACACGCTGGCGGCTATACTCCATACCCTTTTAGGGCTACTGTGCACTTTGGTTTCTGCTACAAATTTTTCGGTAAATTCTATCTGGCGTTCGCGGGTTACAGGTATTACCGTTATAGTGCGTAAACCATACGCAGTGCGCAGGTAGTTTACATCACCGGCAGGAAAAAACTGCAGGTTGCCTTCTACATCAGTGCTAAACTTGCCAATCTTGTTTATAATCAATTCTTCGTTGCGCTTAAGCAGGTTTTGCGAAGCTACTACCCAGCTATTAATGCTGTTCAATGCCGAATCATACGACACACCCAGCCTTTTTGCTACGTAGCTTACCAATAAGCCATCGTTGCTCTGTAGGTTACGGTTAAAGGATACAGCCTTTGCGGGAGGAGAAATGGTATTTTGCACCGGATGGATATCTGCACTGCGGTAATTACATATAAACCCGCCAAAATTGGGGATTACTACGCAATCATGCTCGAACAGGAGTTCGCTTATGTAACTTGAAATATCCATAATGTTTCCGGAAATGAATTACGGGTGAACGGCTGCAAAATAATCCTTTTCGCAAAAGCGAAAAGAGAGCAGTGGAAAAGTTTGTGGAAAAACCTTTTTTGCGCGTACTTAAAACGAAAACTTAGCGCCTACCCAGCCAATAATACCGTAACTCTGGTAATTGTTCCAGCGCTGGTATTTAATGTTGGCTATGTTGTTTAGGCCGGCAAAGAAGGAAATGCGCTTGGTCATTATGTATTCCAAGGATAGATTAAGATCGGCTGTGCCCTTAATTTTCTTTTCCTGTCCACCCGCAAGGCGGGCGTAGGTAGCGCTAACGCCGTATAGGTCTAAGCCTACCACAATCTTTTTCTTCCAGATGTATTGTGCACGGAAAGTCATGCGCAGGCCCGGTTCGTGCCATGCACGCGGCTGGTTTTTTAGCTGAAAGATATTGTAATCGCCCACTACCGAAAGGCGCAGCCATTCTTTCATATTATAGCCCGCCTCAAAATGAATACCCAGCATACGCAGGCTATCATATACCACACTAAACCGCTTCATATCCAGCGTGTCGTTTACATACAGCGGCATAGCCTCTGCATGGCCAAAATGGAATGCTACGTTGTAAGAGAAACTCTCTACCGTTCCTTTAATACCCGAGGTTAAATTACCTACCGGTGTATTTTTAATATCCACCCAGTTGTGTACAAAGTTGTTGGTTTGAGAGTGGGAGAGGAGCGAGTTCTTTTGCAGGTGACGCTCGTAGCTGGCATACACAATTATAGCGTGCTCGTATAGTCTTTTTTCTACGTGTGCATCGGTAACAAATACGGGCGTTTTACCATTTACCGCTACACCAATATAGCCGTGTGCCTTCCAGTCATCGTTATTAAACCCATAACCCAGCATAGGGGTAAATATGTTACGCTGCAGCGAAGCGATAGAATCGTTCTTTAACCGGCTAATATCAAAGTCGAATCGCAGCCCTGCATAGTGATTTTTCAGGAAGGTTTTTTTGATATCGGTACTGCCGCCAATAAACCATTCGTTGGCTTTGCCAAAGGTCTCCTGCAGGTAATTAAAACGCACAGACTGCTTATAGTCTATCTCGTTTTTGTTGCGCTGCGCGTTTTTAAAATAGACTTCGGCATTATAAGTGCGGAACACCTGGCGGATAGTCTTCGCTTTCACCACGCTATCACCTATGGTGGTATCACCGTTTATACCATAAAAATGTGTGCGGTAGTTGCGGAAGGTAAAGTTTACGCCCAACTCAACTGTTTTAGGGTAATACTTTAAATATACTCCTGCTTCATCGTCACCAAAGCGCTGGTTTTTTACTTTAAACTCCCGGGCCGATAAGTGATTATAGAACAGGCCGAACTTCAGGTTTTTTGTTTTGTTATCGTTGTAAGCCAATTGCGCCATGGGCATTATCTGGCTACCGAAACCTATCTTGATAAAACTATTGTTCAACTTCTCCAGCTTTTCCTTGCTCATGCTAAGAGGTTTCAGGGCATTGGGCTCAAAGCTTATGTCTTTAAAATCTTTTGATGGAACAGTATATGTAAGCACCGGTTTGGTTTCTTCTACCTCGGGTATGTTAGGCGATATATTTACCTTCTGGGCATCTTGTATAGTAGCTTCATATTCTTTTACTACAATAACTTCTTCGTTGGTAACCTGGGCCAGTACAGGTTCAAAAATGCTGCCCGCAATTAGTACCGCAGTTACCGATAACATCTGCTTTACCCAGCGCACAAGTTTCACCGGTGTTTCTATTACGCAGGGCCTTCCCTTAGTCGCAACATTAAGCGGTGCCGGTTTTGCCCTTTCGGTTTGTTCCATTAAGCGGATCATTGGTTTCTCGTAACTCATCCTTTAGTTTTTAAGTATTGAGTCTTGTTCCATTATCAAAGTATCGCCGGGCAGTATCTGCATTATCTTTGATTTGCGCAGTTCTTCTGCTTTAATCGCTTCTAGTTTGGTTTTGGCTTCATCCAGCACCGCCTGGTCACCTTCATAGTTCTCTACTATACTTTCAAGCGTAGCCTTTGCCTGAAAAGCATTGCCCAGCGCATTATAGTTTTCGGCTATCAGTATAAAGGTTTTGGCCACCCAGTATTCGTAACTGCTGTATTTGTTTTTTAACCTGAAGCAGGTATCCATCGAGATCTTGTACTGCTGCTGCTCAAACAAAATTTTTGCTACCATGTATTTGGCCTCTACAGCCTTGGCACTTACGGGCATTTCGGTTACGCGGTTAAAGGCTTCCATGGCAAATTCCTTATTGCCCTTGCTGTAATAGGCTTTGCCTTTTTCATAGATAGCCTCCTGCAGGTCAGCATCTTTGGCAGTACCCGAATTGATAAACTGGTCGGCGTATTCAATTATCTCGTCGGTGTTATTCAGTTTAACTGCCGTGCGCAGCGAACCGGTCATGGCTGTATACGTATTTTGTGCCGAAGTGCTGGTAGTGTATAGTTGCTTGTAAAACTGGTTGGCTTTAGCATAGTCTTTTAGCTCGTAGTAAGCAATACCCGATGCCTTTAGCAATGCCTTTTCGTAATACTTGCTGTAGCGGTTTTGAATAATTGCTTCATAGTCGGGCAATGCTTTTACAAATTCTTTTTTGCGTATGTGCAGGTCAGCCTTTTTCCAATGCGCCTCGTTGGCAAACAAACCGCTAGGGAATTTGGTAACATAATTACCATACAAAGTAACTGCCTTAATGGTGTCGTTTGCCTGGTAAGCATTTTCTGCAGACTGATAGGTAAGCGAATCTTCTTCTGTTGAACTGATATTAACGTTGCCGGTTTTGCGGGCAAAAGCAAAAAACTCATCTACACGGCCCAACTCTACATAAATATCTTTCAAAGCATCCAGAGATTCTTTAGCCTCTGCTGCATCCGGAAACTTTGTAATCACCAGCTTGTAGTCTTCTATTGCCTGTTCCTTCTTACCGGTGTTGTAGTCTATTACGCCAATCTTTACATAAGCCTTTGGCAGGTAAGCGTTGTTTGCATTCTTGCTGATAATATTCTGGTAAGCAGCGCGCGCCTGTGCGTAGTTGCCTAACTGCAGGTAAGTTTCGCCTAACTCAAAATTAGCCTGCTCCGAATAGTTTGAGCCCGGAAACTTGCTGATTAGCTCATTCATGGCAGCTACTTTCTCTTCATCTTTACCTTGCAGGCCATATATTACCCCTTTCTGAAACTGGGCATACTCTGCATTGCTCCAGTTCATGTCTACTATCTTGTCGTAAGCATCTATAGCCTTGTTGTAGTTTTTAGTTATAAAGGCGCAATCGGCATAGCGTAAATATAAATCGGGCAATAGGGATGTTTTGCCTTTTGTATCGCTTGTAGTCTTCGATTCATCTATGGCATTGCCAAAATACAAAGCGGCATCACTGTAGTTTTTCTTTTTAAATGAACAGTAACCGGTATTGTAGGCTGCTCGAAATTTTGTAGCCTCGCCTTTTTTCTCAAGCGCCGGTGTGGCATATTGTGCAAAGCGCTGGTAGTTTTGCGATGCTGCATCGTATTGCCCTTTGCTAAACAATATTTCTGCTTTCAGGTATATGGCAAGGGCCTGTAATTCTAAACTCGGCGTATTCTTTATTGATTTGTCGCACAGCAAGAGCGCTTCATCGGTTTTCTTATCATTGAATAACTCAACTGCGCGGAAATAAGTTACCTTTTGGTACGCTTGTTTAATCAGCGGGCTTTCGCTGCGCAGGCCTTCCATTATTTTGTAGGCACGCTCGTAATTTTTGGTTTGCACAAGCGCGGCAGCAAGCAGTTCATTGGTTTCTTCTACGTGCGAACCGTCAGGATAATCGGCTAAATAATCTTCAAAACTCTGAATGGCTTCGCTGCTGTAACCTAACTCAAACGATAGCTTACCATAGTTAAACAGTGAGTTCTGTTTAATTATCTTGTCGAAATCTTTGCTGGCCGCACTCTGGAAAGCACTGCGGGCTTTGTCTTTTTGCTTTAGCTTCAAATAGCAATCGGCCATAGCGTAAGTCGCATTTTGCCCAAGCACTTCATCCAGCATGTTTAATTGCTTAAACTGGTCAATTGCCTTTTGGTATTCACCGGTCATGTATGCCGAGTAGCCTAACTGGTAAATATCTTCTTTAGAAACTTTTGTCGACTTGCTGATGTAATCGTTCAGCAGCGGGTATGCCTTTGCATATTCGCTTTGCTGAAAGTAGGTTTTACCCAACAAAAACTTCATTTCGTCTTTATACAACACACCGGGCTTATCCAGATTTTTGTTTACATAACTGATTACCTGCGGGTAGTCTTTTTTGATGTAGTATATCTGGGCAATGTAATAAGGTATAACCGATGAATACATCTTGGAGTCTTCAATTTTTGTAAAGCTCTTTAATGCTTCGTTATAGTCTTTGGTATAAAAGCATATAAAGGCGTAATAGTAAGTAGCCGGGTAATAGTATTTGTCCTGTATATCTTTTATAGAAGCAAACAATGGCTTGGCCTCTGTAAATTTCTTTTTGGTAAAATATGAATAGGCTAACTGAAATTTGTAATCGTATAACTGCTCGTTGGTTAAGTCAGCTTCTTTTACTTTAGTAAAGTATTCAATGGCCTCGGTGTATTTCTTATTGGTATAGTAATACTTGCCCAGGTAGAAGTATATCAACCTGCGTTTATCCGTTTCGTGATGCTTTTTTAAATAGCCCAGCAATAACTGTTCAGCATCCTTATCATTGGTTTCGGCAGCACACACGGCTATGTAATATTCCAGGTTCTGCATCAGCACCAGGTTAGGGTGCGATGTAGCCGTTTTGGGCTGCTTATATATTTCTTCAAATTTTTCGCGGGCGCTCAGGTAGTTTCGCTCGTCAAATAATTCAATACCATTTTTGTAGGCAGCCTCGCGGTCAAGGTAATACTGCGTCTGCTGCGCATGGGCAGTAAACGTAATTACGCTACTAATAAGAAGTACCCAAAACCTTGTGTGCACCTGCTGTGTTTCTGTATTTAACGGTGCTAAGTTATTTTTTAGTATAGGCAGGTGTAAGTTTAATGGCTATTCGATTTCCACAAAAGCCTGTCGTGTATCTTAAAAAATGAGCGTGAAAGGTTTGCCTCACCTTACCAAAACAGCCAATTGCAGATATTTTAAGTGGCTTTTTTATCCCAAAAAGGAAACTATTTTTGAAGGAAACAAACCACATAATACATGAAAAGATTATTACCCCTATTGGCTGTTGTATTAATGTTCACGGCCCAATCGTGCAAAGAGAATTTATGTGAAGGCGTAGTTTGCAACAATGGCGGCACCTGCGAAGATGGTGAGTGCCAGTGCCTGCCCGCCTGGACTGGCGTTAGCTGCGATGTGCATACCAACGGCTGCGATACAGTAGTATGCCTTAATGGCGGCAACTGCCTGGATGCCACCTGCAGTTGTCCGGCGCATACTTCGGGTCAGTTTTGCCAGGTTCAGGAAACTCCCACTAAGATGTGGATACACAGGGTGGTTATAGAGGAGTTTAGCCCGGCTAATGCAGTTGGGCAAGAGTGGGATGGCAGCGGCGGCAAAGCGGATGTGTTTCCTGTAATAAGAAAGGGCAATACCATACTTTATGATGGCTTTGCTAAGAATGTTACCCGTACAGATGCTAACTACAACACTTTCATGCCTTTTGTCCTGGGCCTCGATTCAATAATTATCGACGAAATAAGGAGTCCTGAGTACGTTATGGAAATGTGGGATGCCGATGGCACCGGTCCGCATACTTTAATGTATAGCAAAAGCTTTACTCCTTATACCGATTCAACCGGTTTTAGAGGTACTATTGAATTAACCGATACTTCAACTTACCTTAAGCAGTTTATTATGGGCGTAAATTTAAGCTACTCCTGGTAGGCTAAATTTACAATGATCTCACTGGGGTAACATAGTCCTGAACGTTAAGTTCACCCGGGGCTGTGTTACCTTTTTTGTTGGCGGCAGGCGGTGCAGCCAGTTGGCCTGTGTAGCCCCTTTCATTACCAGCAGGCTCCCGTTTTCAAGCACCAATGAAACTGTATGGCCGGTGGTTTTGTGTTTAAAGGCGAATTTCCTTTCGGCCCCTAAGCTGATAGATGCAATGGCAGATTGGGGTTTGATGGAGCTTTCATTATCGCTATGCCAGCCCATGCTTTCGCTGCCATCGTGGTACAGGTTGAGCAGGCACGAATTATAGGTTTCGCCCGATATATCTTCAGCTATCTTTTTTAACTCGGTTAACTCCTGTGTCCATAGCAGGGCTTTGCGCGCTATACCCGAATAAGTGTAGTTAAAAGGCTGGTCGCCATACCAGGCTGTTTTGCGTTTGGTGGTTATGTGCTTGCCAAAAATGATTACCTCATCGCTTTTCCATGCTATGGTGTGCAGCAAATTGTTTAAATAGGTTTGCGCATCAGTATAATTTACTACACGGCCATAGTAAGTGGCTATCCCATCATTTGGCAATAAGTTTTCGGTAAGGTTAAATAGAGGCATGGATATAATCTACAGTTACGTTCCATTAAAAATATTATTTTGCAGCACCTACGAGAAATTAATCTGCCGCTTGCCAGTCTCCTCTGTATAAGAGAACCCAGGATTGCCCGGCCGGATTAAGTATGTTTTATCCTGTTTTTGCTTTTTATTTTTTTACATGGCGAAGCTAATTGAACTGAAGTCGTTTTCTGACAAACGCGGCTCGTTGAGCGTTTTAGAAGACTTTCAGATACCATTTACTATCAAGCGTTTTTTCTACATCTACGATGTTGATGATTCGGTGCGTGGGGGGCATCGCCACCAAAACACTTTCCAGGCGGCTATTTGTATTAAGGGGGCCTGTAAAATATATACTAATAATGGCCGGGGAGAATGCCTCGTTTTCGATTTGAATACGCCCGCCAGGTGCTTGCTGCTGGAGCCTACCGACTGGCACCAGATGTTTGATTTTACCCGGGGGGCTATCTTGCTGGTAGCGGCGTCCAGCAATTTTGATGTAAACGATTACGTGTTCGATAAGTATGAAGAGGATATTGTTTAACGATATAGATGCTGTAAACGCGCCTTTCCGGCGCGATTTGTCAAGCGCCTTTCACAAGGTATTGCAGAGTGGCAATTTTGTGCTTGCCGAAAATGTGTCGCAGTTTGAAAAGCAATTTGCAGCTTATTGTGACACCGGGTTCTGTATTGGTGTAGGCAATGGATACGATGCCCTTGTGCTGGCTATCAGAGCTTTTGGGTTTGCCCCCGGTGCAGAAATAATTGTACCGGCCAATACCTATATAGCTACCCTGCTGGCAGTGTCGGCCAACGGTTTAAAGCCCGTGCTGGTAGAGCCAGATGAAAACACTTTTAACATAAACCCCGCAGCTATACGCTCAGCTATTACCGCTAATACAAAGGCCATACTGGTGGTGCATCTGTATGGCCGCGTTTGCCCCATGGATGAAATTAATGCAATAGCAGGCAAGCACGGCCTTAAAATTATTGAGGATTGTGCCCAGGCGCATGGGGCTATGTATAAGGGCAAACGGGTGGGTAGTTTTGGCCATGCGGCAGCTTTTAGTTTCTATCCCACAAAAAATTTAGGAGCCCTGGGTGATGGAGGGGCGGTAACTACTTCGGGCGAAGAACTGGCGCAGAAAATTAAAGCCTTGCGCAATTATGGCTCTTTGAAAAGATACGAAAACGTAGTTAAAGGTGTAAACAGCCGCTTAGATGAGTTACAAGCTGCATTTCTATCTGTAAAACTGCCTCACCTTGATACTATTAATGAAAGGCGCAGAGCTATTGCTGAAAAATACTTAGCGTGTATAAGTAACCCTCTTGTAGTTTTGCCTGCTGCTCCGGTTACTAGCAGCGAGCATGTTTGGCATTTGTTTGTTATAAAGGTAGCCCGGCGGGCTAAGTTGCAGGAATACCTTGCTGCTAATGGCATTGAAACCGCTGTGCACTATCCGGTGCCACCTCACAAGCAGCAGGCGTATGAAGAGTTGAATAACCTTAAGTTACCGGTTACAGAAACCATACACAATATGGCGCTTAGTCTTCCACTGCACGCGGCCATGTCCGATTCTGATTCCGATTATATAATTAGCCTCATCAATAAATTCAAACTATGAAGTTATCTGTGGTGATTCCGGTTTACAATGCTTCGGCCACTATCAAATTGCTGGTAGATGAGTTAACGCAAGCGTTGACCGGGCTGAGTTATGAAGTGGTGCTGGTAAACGATTGTAGTGTAGACGATAGCGAGCGCATTTGCATGGCTATTGTAGAAGAGTGCGAAAACGTAACACTTATTTCGCTGCGTAAAAATGCCGGCGAACACAATACTGTAATGTGTGGGCTTAATAATATAACAGGTGATTGTGCTGTAATTCTGGATGATGATTTTCAGAATCCTCCTTCTGAAATTATGAAACTATATTGGGAGTTGCAAAAAGGGTATGATGTGGTTTATTCCTGCTACGACAAAAAAATGCATTCCCTGTTTCGCAATACAGGCAGTGCCATAAATGATTTTTTTGCAACGGTACTTATTAGTAAACCCAATGGCTTATATCTTTCCAGTTTTAAAATTATACGCCGCGATGTAGTAAACGAGGTTATAAAATACAAAGGCCCTTTCCCTTATATTGATGGGCTTTTATTGCGCGTTACTTCAAATATTGGAAAAGTTACGGTAAAGCATGATGCGCGTGTACACGGCAAAAGCAATTATACAGTCGGCCGCCTGGTTTCACTTTACCTCAATATGTTTGTCAACTTTTCAATTAAGCCTTTACGGCTCATGATTTTTTTGGGTTTTGCCATGTTAATTATGGGGCTTGTGTTGCTGGTGGCGTTCATAATCGAAAAAATTATGAACCCCAATATACCTATAGGTTGGACGGCCATTGCTACGCTGATAATTACTTTCTCAGGTTTTCAGATTTTGTTTTTGGGCGTAATGGGAGAGTACGTGGGCAAACAGTATTTAGATCAGAACGCTACACCACAGTGGACTGTCAAACTTATAAAAACACCACCAACACATGTTGGGTAACCGAGCTGAGTATGATAAGATGGCAGCCGCCGAATCCATGCATTGGTGGTACTCCACTTTGCATGGGCTGGTTCTAAAAACACTGCAAAGGCATTTTCAACATAAAAAAGATATTGCCTTGCTGGACGCCGGTTGTGGCACAGGCTGGCTTATGTTGTATCTTAAGCAGCAAGGATACACCAATATGCAGGGGTTCGATATATCAGAACACGCGCTGGAACATTGCGGCAAGCGGGGTTTGATGGTAAACCGGCTGGGCCTGCAGCAGGTGGGCGATTTTTATAAGCCGCAAAGCGTGGATGCTATTATATGTTGCGATGCATTATATTTTTTGGATTTTCAGCAGCAGAAGAAAACGCTGGAACATTTTGCTGCTATATTAAAGCCGAAGGGTTTGTTGCTGCTTAACCTGCCTGCACTGGATGTGTTTAGCGGCACGCACGATATTAGTGTAGGGATTAAAAAACGGTACCATCATTCTGTGTTACAGCAGTTGTTACCTCCTTACTTAGGGCTGTCATCCGCCACTTTTAGGTATTGGCCGGTAGCGCTATCTCCGGTTATTGCTTTGGCCAGAGCCCGCCAGCGGAAAAAAATGAATGAAGGGGTAGGTAGCGCAGTTTCTGATGTAAACCTGCCGGCTGTAGGGGTTAATATGTTGCTTAAGGCTATACTTAAAATAGAAATGAAATTACCGCCTGTAATAAATTTTGGCTCCTCGCTGTTTGTTGCATATGTAAAGGAGTAAAGCCTTAATTCTTATTTTGCGAACTCCTGTATTGTTTGTATTGATAGGCCATCAGACACAGGTAAAGCAATATACCCACAATATTAATGGGAACAGATGTTTTAAAAGAACTAGGCCAGAATGATAACTCTATTTTATGTGTGCCTTCTTTAAGCATTAGTCCCGAAAAACCAATGTTAACCCTTAGTAAATCATGTTTTTTGCCATCTACTTTGGCCGACCAGCTATCGCTGAAAGGAATAGAGAAGAAGAGCAGCCGGTTGTCACTCACCGTTATACTGCCTTTTATTCGGTTGTTGCTAAACGACTCCATTGTTAGCGATTCGGTTTCCAGGCTATCAATGTCGTTTATATATTCTTCGCTGGTATATTCACTCGTATCCGATATGTCTGCAACCTTCAATTCCTTTGTAAGTTTGCCATACAGGCTATCGTTTATTACTACAGCTTTGTATAGCATATTCGATTTTTGCTGCTGCGATAGCTGGCTGAATGTTTTAGAATCTATTTTTTGGCGGTAAGTAAAACCCAGAGGCAGGGCATATTTATTTTTATATATTCTTACATCTCCTATAGTTGTCAGCGAGTCGTAGTTAATATGAACAAGCGCAACAGGATTTTTACTCAAAAAGTATTTTAGGCTTACGTGGCTATGTAGCATGGGTTCGTTCCGCAGGCCTATAAGCCACCTTGTTTGGGCCTCATCATTCTGGTCAATAATATTCATACCCGCTAAAAAGCGGACATAGCTGGGTTGATTAAAGGAGTGGTAAGAACCGGTGCCCCGGTAGCGTTGTATTTTAGCATCGTTAAAACTTGGGTGGTTTACGGGCCCCGACCAATAATCTTTACTAATTCTGTAAAAACTGCTATCCGTTTTGTTCAGATAATTCACTGCCTCAATCGTGTAGTCCAGAAAACCGAATTTTTGCTCGTGTTCTTCGCCTGTTAATGCCATACGCTCGTTTATATTCTTACTACTGAAATAAGTAAGCTCGGCAAAAAAGGTAAGGCAAAGCAAATACTGTGCAGTCTTGTTGTATTGGGTTACTCCAAGTAGCGCAATTAGTGCGGTATAAAAAATTAGCAACATGGCAATTTGGCTGCGCAGTTCTGTATTTAGTATAGTGTCTGTTTGCAGCCACTGGTAAGGGAAATACAGTGCCAGTAACAGAATAACTAATGTGCCTCCAAGCAGAGTTATATCAGGCTTACTGTGTTTTATAATTTGACTTAATGCCTGGGTACTATACAATATAATTAGCACCGACAGGAAAAAACCGAACAGGCGGTAATAGTCGCCTGTGAACAACCAAAACGCATACCGCAAGAATGGAAATATCACCGGTAAAATAAAAATGGCAAACCAAACAGCGTATATTATTTTCTTTCTTCTGCTTCCAAATCGGAATACTTGCGGCATCAAAAGCAGATTTAGTAGCCCGCAATAAAAAAGCGGTGCTTCCATAAAATTATACCAGCCCTTAAACTGGTTAGAGCCTCCCAGCATATCCGACGAAAAGAAACGCATGAGCGCTGTTACATTATGCGCTGCATCACCGGTGCTGAATATAGACTTAGACAGCAACTCATCGAAATAACTGGCATGGCCTGCTACCCGCGGGCTGTTTATCATGGCTTTTACCTCACTTAAAAAAAGTATAGAGCCCATAGCAACGCCCAACGCACACAACAAACCAACCTCGGCCATAAGCACAATTGATGCCCTGGAAAAAATGCTGTTGTTTTCAAACAGGCGAACTACAATATATAGCAGCAGAAACAAACCCATCAACCACAAGTCGAACGGTTGCAGAATGGCAATCAGCGCAATTACCACCGGCAGTATTAAGCGGTTTTTATCCTGGTACAGTTTCTCAAATCCATAAAGCAATAGCACCAGGTACAAGGCTTCAGTAGAGAAAATGTTCCAGCAGCTGCCTACTATTACAAAGCTCGAAAAACTATAAGATAGTGCGCCTACAATTGCCGGTAGGCCGGTTACAGATAGCTTTTTAAGCAGCAGGTAAAAGAATATACTACACAAAAATATTTTGGCAATTTCCATGTAAGCTATTCCATAAGCAAGATGGTCTCTACCCAATGCATAAAGCATGGTTACCAGTGGGTCGGGAAAACTAAATGGAAAAATACTTTGCCCCATACCCTGGCTAAACGACCACATGGGCAAGCCCTCGCTTCGCAAATAGTCGGCTATATGAATGTAATTGGGATACGTATCCACCATCGAGTCGCTGGCCAACCCTTTGAATAGATAGAGCTTATCGAAAACCAGGAAGTCGTAAAAAACTATAAGTATAAGCAGGGCAGTAAGCCCTAGCAGAACAGGCAGCGCATGCTTTTCGAAGTAATTCCCCCCATTCTCCTCAGTAGTTACCTTTTTTTTCATTAGCGCACACCTTTTCTTTTGTTATATAGCACGCTTATACACTTGCTGCTTTTTATCTATAGCTAAAAACAGCAAGCAGATGCTTACAGCAAAAACATATTAATACGCTCGATGGGTTGGTAGATTAAACATAGCAATTCCTGCTTGTAAGCTGTATTTTATATCTATGGTATTATCAACACAATTTTTCGTGTTGAGGTATCGCTTGGTTGCGCAATTGTTAATTTTTATTTTGCAACCTATGAACAATACAGTGCGCACCTACTTAGCAGCATACAATGCTATCGCTTTTCTCTTTTGGGCTGGCTTTCTTGTTTGCTATCTGGCTTCCAGCCTGCAAATGTCAGCCACCAGCTTAATGCTCTTAAACATAGCCCAGGGCATGGCCCTGCTCGAAATTTTGCATGCATTGCTTAAGTGGGTTAAATCACCGGTTGGTTCTACCATAGCGCAGGTTGCATCGCGTATTATGGTGCTGGTCTTTATTAATCTGTTTATCTATAAGTATGCCGATGTCACCGTATTCAGGCTGGGTGTTTTAACCGTTTCGTTTGCCTGGACAATTACAGAACTTATCAGGTATTCGTTTTATTTCTTTGCACTGTTTGGCCGCCAGTTTAATACACTGCTTTGGATGCGCTACTCATTTTTTATACTGCTTTATCCTATCGGTGTTACCGGCGAGTGGCTTATACTTATTACCCCGCTGGCTGCCAACGGAATAACTCTTTCGATATACACTGGTTTTCTGGCTGTAACATTAGTCGCTTATGTGTATTATTTCCCTGTACTATATGGCTATATGTTTAAGCAGCGTAAGGTTAAAGTTACCGGTAAGTAACATATAATCACAAAAAAATCCCGCCTCGTACAACGAAGCGGGATTGGGTTTTTATGGAGCGATCAGGGAGTTAACTATTCTGCGGCAATCATTTTGCCTTTACCAATCACCTTGTTATTTTTCAATACTTCATACATATACATTCCACCGGCAAGTGTTCCACGCTCAATGGTAAACATGTTATTGGTTGTAATTTCGCGCTGTACCTGCTGGCCAAGCATATCAAATATACGCAATTCGTAGGTGCTGTTTTCTCCTTCTATGCGGATAGTAGTGTAATCTTTAAATGGATTAGGCATCAGCGTAATTGTAACCTGGCCATTCATTTCTTCTAACCCCAGCTTATAGTCAACTGTATTAACGGTTGTATTGGTGGTTATAGCTTCGTTATAATCAAAGTAAATATCGGCTGTGTTATTCAACTTGGTGCCTTCGGCTAAACCAGCAAGTGGTTTTATAGCAAAACTTACGTAGCCATGGCTTTCAGTTTCGTTGGTATTGCTATCCGGTAGCATAATCGCATTGAATTTCCAGATGGCCTCTCTGCCTTCAAACTGCACCGTGTAAGGGTGGCTACCTCCCAGCATACGGAAAGTTTCCAGGTCAAGGTCGGTATCTATCAGGTCGCGCAATACCACGTTAACCGCCGGTGCGTTACCTGTATTTTGGAAGTTGATGGTATAGGTAAGCTCTTCTGTGCCCTTAATTATACCTTCTTCACCCTCACCGGCTGGCAATACCAGTTTGTTATTAGGGTCCCAGCTGGCAGTTGCGTCCTGGTGGGTAGTATCAACGTTATTGGTAAAGTCAACCTCGTTGCAGTTAGTAGTTGTTACGTTAGCCAGCATAAATACATGTTGCCCTATTTGAGTATTGGTAGCGGCAGTAAAAGTTACCCAGTAGCTTGCGCAGCCCCCCGGTGCCAGGTTGTTAAGTGCCCAGCTTATAGTGCGCGTAGATGTATTCACCGATGTTTGTGCCGGTGATGAACTGCCAAATATCAGTGTAGGGTCATAAAACAGGTTCACGGTTCCGCTGGATACGCTGGCGCCCACGTTGCATACACGCACATCGTACCAGGCCGCAAAACCCGGAGTTACGGTGGTGTGCGGGGTTATAGTTACACTTAGGTTACAGGCGCCCGGCTGTTGGTATACACCAAAGTTGTTATGGTAATATGCGCCTCCGTTAACAGTAACCAGGCTTATGCTTTGTGGGGTTACTACTCCGCCAATGTTGGTTATAGCTGTAATTACATAAGTGCCCGCAGGTACTGTAACGCAGTACTCTCCGTTTTGGTTGGTATAGGCATGGTAGGTTAGCCCATTGTTGCTTACCAGTGTTATATGCGTGTTGGCTATACCTGGTTCGGTGTTTTCGCGCTGCTGGTTGTTATTGGCATCCAGGTATACTACACCGCAAATGTTTACACTGTTGTTTTGCACACCAAAGTTGTAGCCGCAGTGGTGGCCACCGCTGGTAGCTATGGTGTACGAAGCACAGTTGGTAGTATTGCTGTTAGGGTTTTGCGTGCCTACTGGTATAGTAAACGAATAACCGGTAGGGGCGCAGTAGTAAACTGTGTAAGTGCCTGTAGGCAATACAACATGGTATTCTCCATTGGCATTAACAGTAGCTGTGTAATTGCCGGCGTGTATGGTACCGCCGCCCAGGCCTTGCTCGCCGTTATCCTGCACACCGTTGCCGTTTACATCGTTAAACACTACACCACATATGGTGTCGTAAACGCCGCATGGTTGCACCGTTATTACCTGGTAATAGCTGCTTTGGCAGTTGGTGCCGTTTGAGTAAACTGTCAATTGTACGGTCCATGTTCCTGCAGGGAAACTATGCACCGGGTTGGCTGCTGATGATGAAGTACCATCACCAAATTGCCAAACCTGGTTGGTATACCCACCGGTGCTTGTATTGGCAAACTGAACCGTGTTGCAGTTTACATAAGTGTAAGCATAAGATGCATTACAGCTTGGTGTGTTTGTTGCCACAGTATCGCAATCGGTAGCACTGCACTGGCTGGCGTTATATACAGTTACACAGTATACATTTGGCGAAGTTGTTTCAATCACCTGTGTGGTAGCTCCGTTGCTCCACAGATACGTAAACGGCGAACCGGTTCCGGTTGCTACTGCCTGCAACCTGTGCACTCCATTGCTGTTTACAGTATGGTTAATGTTAACTGCAAAACCACTGCATGGGTTGCCCGCATTGGCCTGTATGCTGTAGCAGAAAGTATCTGCGCATAGGGTGCCCGGTATAGATACTATATGGCACACATTATATAAGCCGTTATTTAGGTAATAATGAGTAGGGTCGGCATTAGTAGATGAGCCACCATCGTCAAACGACCATATATGCACGGTTCCGCTTGGGTTTCCTACAGGTATAAAGTGTACGCCATTGCCATTTACATACGATGGTGTCCACTCCGCATTTAAACCGGTGCACGGGTTTATGTTTGTTACTGCAATAGTTTCACAGGCACTGTCGCACAACTGTTGGTTGCTGCTATACATGTATACACATACCTGGTAGGTGCCGTTGGTTAATGCCATAGATGTAAATGGATTGCCGCTACCCGTTTGTACCCCCTGCCCATTGCTGTTTCTTATGGCCCATACAAAGTTATTGCCGGTAGTAGTTGCGGTAGCCGTAAGTACTAAATGCTCGCCGGTTTGCACGCTGCTAAAAGCCACTGTGCCACAGTTGGCGGTTATAGTATAGCAGGCCGATGCGCTGCAATTGTTGCCACCGGTTACGGTTACACAATAGTTACCCGGTGCAGTGGTGGTAATAGTTTGGGTGGTGGCACCGGTGCTCCACAGGTAACTGGTTACGCTCAGGCCGTTGTAATGGGCCGTAAGCGTGTGTACTCCGTTAGGGTTAGTAGTGTCAGATATAGAGGCGGTGCAGGTTGTAGGGTTAGTTACTACAATTGTGTGGCAGTTTGAGTCGCACAACTGCTGGTTGCTGTTATACATAAACACACAAGCCGTATAGGTGCCGGAATTTAACGATGTAATGGTGAACGGGTTGCCACCGCCTGTCAGTACCGTTATTCCATTGGCATTCTTTATTTTCCACGTAAAGTATTGTGTACCGGTACCGGTGCTGGTAGCAGTTAATACAGTAGGATAGGTATTATTACTTGTAAACGATACGTTGCCACAAACGGCTGGAACCGTAATCTCCTGGCAAATCGAATCGCATAATACGGTACCCTGTGCCCCTTTTATAAACAGGCATACACGGTGCTGGCCTGCCGATAAATTGTTGTAGGTGTAGGCAAGGTAAGTAGGCGCAGTAGATGTGTACTGACCGTCAAGGCTCCATTGGTACCATGTACCGCCCGGGTAATTATTCCCGGCGTTTACGCTAAGGGTAGTTCCGCTTAATGTATAGGTAAAATTGGCAGGCACGCTGCACGGTGTATTTGTGCCAGGAACTACTACTGCTGTGCAAAATGTATCGGCGCACAGGGTGTTATTAATAGTAATGTAATGACAGACATTATAGGTTGTTGTATTGGCGCTGGCCGGGTAGGTATGTGTTACCCGGTAAGCCGTATCGGTAGATGTAGTGCCATCGCCAAAATCCCAAAGTGTTTGCTGGTTAGGAAAACTGTAACCTGTTTCAAATACTACGTTGTTACTATTCGCAATAGATTGAAAACCTGCATTTACATTCACATTGCAACCTGTTACTTCTACCGTTTTGCATATCGAGTCGCACAGTGTATTGCTGTTGCCATACACATACAGGCAAACCTCATGCAGCGAAAAGGTGCCCATGTTGGTAGCTACATAGCCTGTATTAGGATTGGCGTTGGTTACAAACACGCCATCTATTTTCCATCTGTATAAAGTATTGGTGGTAGTGCCCGTTGAGGTACTGTTGAAGTATACGGTGGTACCTGCCTGCCCTGCCAGTGTGTAGCTAAAATTTGCATCTACGTTGGCACAAACATTTGATGCAGTTGTAGTCACGCTTTGTGTCACCGTTTTGCTGCAGCCGTTGCTATCTGTTACTGTCAGGTATACCTGGTGTGCACCGGTAGTATTGTAGCTTACAGTAGTTACTGCCGTAGTGGAAGTAGAGGGCGTGCCACCCGGAAATTGCCAGTAATAGGTTAATGGCGGATAATTGCTTGAGCCGGTGCCTGTAAATACTACTATGTTATTCTGTACACTGGCGCTTATGGTGGCCTGCACCATATTATCGCAATTTATATACACCGTTTTGCACACGGTATCGTTGCAAACGCTTCCATTATTACCTTGAGCCTGCAGCCATAGGCATACGTGGTATGCTCCCGGGTGAGGAAACACGTGGGTAGGATCTGTTTGGGTAGAACTGGTACCATCGCCAAATTCCCAAATGCGGTTAGTTACCTGCCACCCGCTGACAACGGTAGTGGTATCATGAAACCACGGTACCAGATTGGGATTTAAATTTTGATAGAAACCGCCCTCTATGCCACATTGTGCTTTTACAAGCACGGTGCAACATATTATCAGCGCTAACAGGCTTAAGCGTTTAAGTGTATTCATAAATCGGGTATTTTGGTTTTTAATTTGGTTAAGTGTGTGCATATACTGTTTGATACCCCAAACATACAAATAGGTTGTATTACCGGCCTATAATTCGATATCGTTTCTTACGTGTCCAAATCTGCAGGTTGCAGGCCCACTTTTGGGGCCAACCAGGCGCGGTAGCGCAGTACCTCCCCATCTTCTACCGACCCTTTCACCGGTGAGGTTACAAACTTATTTACCGATGTAAATAGCTTTCTATTGGCTTTCAGGTCCGGCGATTTCATCAGGTCGGGTATTAGTTTAAGTATAAAGCGCTCCCGTTTACTATCTTCTGCTGCAAGTTGTGTGTCAAACTGTTTTTTTACCTGTTCAACGCGTTTAGCACTCACTTCCACATCGCCCGCTTCGTACTGCATTATGCATTCGGCTATGGCTATTTTCATTTTTAGCGATACATCGGCCTTTTTATAATGGTCGTTTACATACAGCCTGTTCAGGTTGCGTATAGCCTCATTATACCGTTGCTGGTAAAACAGGAGGGTAGCCTTGTTCCAGTAAATAAAAAACTCGTAGTAGCTGTTCTTCATGCTCTTCATTTCGCGCTCGGCTTCATCCAGTGCCTTTAGCCCGCGGGCCAAATCAATCTGCGCATAGTTTATCACCAGCGCATTGTAATAGAAGAACAGATACTTATCGTGCAGCATCCCGCCAAAAGCGCTTAACTCTTCGCCCAGTGTTTCAGCATAGTCCAGGCTTTCTCTAAACTTGCGGTTCTTAAAGGTGGCATTGATAATATATATCAGCATCTGCACTTTTGTTTCGTGGTTGCTTTTGTCAAACCACTTTTCGTCTACAAATTTTTTGTAGGTAGTCAGCATAAATTTTTCCAGCTCCACAAAGTTGTGGTTCTGTATCAGTATCTGGCTCAGCGCCCTGAATACTCTTGTCTGAAACGTCTTACTCCTCCGTATCGAATCATCATTGGCAAACTCCTTTATAGAGTTATCTAGTAATTTCAGCAAACCCACATCGCGTTTACCATAATTCTGCGATAGCTTCAACCGGTAGGTTACAGCCGCCAGCACCTGGTCGGCTTCGCGTATTTTGTTCAGCTTTATGGCATTCTCTTTTCGTTGCTGTATGTATAGCTCGGGGTTAATACCGGTGTGGTCGCTGCTTAATTTTACAAACGATGCATAAATTATATCCATTAGCTCAAAGTTCTCTATCTGGTTGGCGCGCTTCTCGGCTTTTTTCAGGTAGTGCAGGGCAATGGCAGGCTGGTTACGCGAGGTGAAAATATTGTAAAGGGATAAGAACAGGTAAAGGTTGTTCGATTCGTGCTTGCCAAAATGCAGCATGGTAAGGTTATAACCTATATCCTCCTGCAGGCGGTTCTTCAACCGGTAGAAAGAGTTTTTATCCTTACCGCCATAAAGCTTTTTAAATACCTGCTCCTCATCATACTTATCGCCCGCCTTGCGTATGTAATCAAACAGGGCAACATCTTTACGCGCCTCGCTGGCATTGGTGCTGTTTATCCAAAGTTTAAAGTTGCGCACTTCTTCTTTGTTCATCACCGCAATCATGTTGTTCAGTATTTCCATATTCTATATTTTTTTGTTCTCACCATGGCTGTTCGGCTGTTAGAACCCTCTCCTTTAGGAGAGGGCAGGGTGAGGTGAAAACTGTGTATGTATCAACTAATCAATATTATATCCAGCTATTACCCTTACTTGCTTTACTATTGTAAAGGTGCATTATTTGCCTACTGCTAATTGCTTCCGGCCAACTCATTTGAACACGTAAGAAACAAAGATAAAAAATGCGCACAATTGCAACGGCTGTGCTACATTAGCAGTCAAAGGACTATGAAGAAACATTTACGCCCCGCTTTTCTTACCGTGATATTGATGTGCCTGGTCTGTTGCCGGGCCCTGGCCAACAATGGTATTGGAGTAACCCTCATCAACTATACCTTCGATACCGTAGGGCTTGGCTATACTATAACTATCAATGCACAGGTTACCAATTTCGATTCTGTTCCGTTTAACGGGGTTATCGATTTTGGCCTCCGCACCGATAACTACATACTTACCAACTCAGCCGTATTTAATAAGCCCCCCTTTAGCAGCAATACCAATACTATTACGCTTTACCCCTACGAAACCGTTCCTTCCATCTTCAGTGTCGATATCGACCCACAGTATTTTACCCCTGGCCCCGATGTGGTAGTAGTATGGCCTATATGTACACAACCTGTTGTTGATTCTATTGTAATACCTATACTGATAGAAGCCCCCAACGGCATCGCCGGGCACCAGGACCCTCTGTTTAGTTACATGGTGCTTAACAACCGCATCTTCATCCGCAATTTCGATGGCTCTACCAACTTGCAACAGGTAAGAATTTATAACCTTATGGGGCAGCAATTATCTACCCTGCAATCCGATAACATTACCGAGGTTCCATTGCCCGCTTTACCCAAAGGCATCTACCTGGCTGAGTTTATTGCCGCTAACGGCAAGCGCAGGCTTATCCGGTTCTTCTATTAATAGTTGTATTTTATTCCATTCCCTTCTCCACCTGTGGAGAAGGGGTGTCACTTCACGCAGTGAAGTGACGGGGATGAGGCATTAAATGCCAAAGGCAGAGGGTAAACAAAGCTATGAGGCATTTATTCACCCTTTTTACACAATCCCCCATTACCTGTTTATCCATCTTTCCTAATCAGCGCTTTTTCATACATTCGGCATTCAAACAAAATCCGCATTGATGAAAAAATTGCTACCCCTGTTAGTATTCCTTTGTTCGCAATTGGTGTACGCTCAAACACCTATTACTTTCGCCATCACCGATTTACCGGCCGCCAACTCAATACTGCGTATTGGTGTAGATACCGTGCCTCTACCGGCTATCAACTTTGGCAACAAAGGTGCAAACCAGTTTTACGATTTCAGTAATTTGTCGCTGTATAAATATGATACGGTTGAATTTAAGTTGCCAAATAACAGCCAAACAACCGAGTGTCCACAGGCCGATGTTGCAGTAACCACCGATGGTATCAATTTCCTGCTTACGAATACCGATAATGGTACCAATAAATTGATACTTGAAGGTTTTCAGGGACAGCTTACACCCGGCAATACTATCACTGCTGGATACACCGATAATGCAAATTACGATAAACCCGAAATACACCGTTTCCCCACCAACTACCAGACTAATTTTAGCGGTAATGCCTATCTGCAAAAAACAGTTGCCGGCAGTTCGGTTGGACAGCCGGGAGTTAGCCAGGTGCGCCTTACAATTACTACCGCCTATACCGATACGGTAGATGCATGGGGCATAGTAAAAACACCGGTAGGCACTTACAAGTGCCTGCGCAAAAAACGTAAAGAAACTACCCGCACACAAATTGAGGCGCAGGTATTTCCTCCATTCTGGTCAGATGTTTCAGATGAGACCAAAACAACTACCCGTTACCAGTATCTTACCAAAGAAGCCAAAGGCAGCGTGGTTACTTTTAATTACGATACAGGCAATGTTTTGCAATCGGTTAGCTGGGCTACTGTATTACCTAATGTGCCGGTTGCAGGGTTTACTTATGCAGTAGGTTCTGCCGGTGCGGTTACATTTACCGATACTACCGATAACGCTACCTCATGGGCATGGACCTTTGGGGATGGCGGCACCTCTACACTAGAGAACCCATCGCACACATATACTGCTAACGGCACGTATACCGTGTGCTTAATTGCCACCAATGCGGGCGGCAGCAGCACGCAGGTTTGCAAGCAGGTTGTTATCAACAACATTGCAGTAGCACCGGTAGCCGAATTTGCATGGGTAAACAGCACAGGCGGCACGGTTAACTTTACCGACCAGTCTACCAATACACCCACCCAATGGGCCTGGACTTTCGGCGATGCTACCACTTCTACACAGCAAAACCCTACGCACGTTTACACAGCCAACAACACGTACAATGTATGCTTAACAGCCACCAACGGCGGCGGCAGTAACCAGCATTGCGAAAACGTAGTGGTTACAGGTTTGGTAGCCGGCAATAATGCACCGGTAGCGGTTAATGATACCGTAAGCCTTACACAAGCCACCAGCATTACCATTTACCACGTAGCTACTAATGATATAGACCCGGATGGCGACCAGCTATGTATGACTGATGTATGGGGCTCGCCTTATGTTACTGAATACATTGGTGGCAGCTGCGATATGGTATCTATAGTACCCGATAGTAACTTTGTAGGCACTGATACAGCCTGGTACCGCATCTGCGATAACGGCCAGCCTATTCTGTGCGATACCGGCCTTATCATCTTTACCGTAACACCTAATCCTGCATTATATCCAACGGCGGTTAACGATGTTGCCACTGCTTTGCAACCCGATGGCACTTTAGTAAACGTTACCGCCAACGATATTACACCGGTTAACCCTGTATGCGTTACCTCTATTTACGGTGGCGACGGCGCTTTCGTTATCAGTGGCTGCAACAGCATTGACTACACACCCGATTCTCTATTCACCGGTAACGACACCGTATGGTATGTAATATGCGATAACGGCCACCCTACCTGGTGTGATACGGCTATGCTTGTAGTAACTTCTAATGCTAATCCCGCTTTGTTGCCGGTGGCAGATTTTGACGTGTTATTTGAAAATTTCAACTGTTACAGTTTAACTACTGTAGATGTTTCTGTGGCAAATGATACTGCTGAATGGTTGTTTGTTCCACAATCTACCAATGATAGTGTTTATTTATATGGAGATACTGCTTATTATCTAAATATGAATATGCATGGCTTTTATGGAACCGTTTGCCTTTTTGTATCCAATCAATTTGGTAAAGATACAGTATGTGAATTCCTGAATTATGGATGTGAAGGATTAAGTAAGACTTCCCTTGCCGGCATTCAACTTTACCCTAACCCTGCTCACAACAACATCACTATTGATATGAGTAAAAACGATGATGACGCTACCCGCAACTATGCAGCCATCGAAATTTTTAATGCAATAGGAGAGAAGGTGAAGATTGTTGGTGATAACACCAACAACGGTGGTAATGGCAATAAACTTGTTACCATCTCTGTTTCCGAACTACCCGAAGGCATGTATATGGCTACCCTGTTAGATGCCAAAGGCACCCACCGCACGCTTGGCAGATTTACAGTAGCAAGATAAAAGTAGTACAGTTTACTTTTTATAATCAGGGCCACTTTTACTAAAGAGTGGCCCTGTTGTTTTTTAGGATAAACAGTTTAGTGTATGGTGAAATTACTGTAACTGGTAAAGCCATTACCTACACAAAAACGCCATACATACCTTTGTACACTTTCTGTACATACCCTGGCAGATGGCTGCTGATAAGATTTTACCAAAATCGGTAATCACATTACCGGGAAGTTCGATTAGAAAACCAATAGGCGGCACCTACGGTGCGCAACATCAACTATTGATTGCGATGTGCTACAAACAGGTGGCTCCTAACGGAGCACTAACAGCCTTCATGCACCGCGTAGCGGTCGCCTGTTTGTAGAGATAGAAATTCCTAAGGTATTGCGCACCGTAGGTGCCGCCTGTGCAAAACGTTGCTACCGTTAGGCCAATAAGCTTTACATGGTTTTGCGCCTTATGGGTCTGACCTGCGGTGCAGACCACAGAACAGCCTCTGGTGTGCTATTGCTAATACCTCTTATTGCTTTACTATCCTCTCTACTATTTTACCCTCACCGGTGCTTACCGCCACAAAATAAACCCCGTTTGGCAGGTAACTTATCTTATTACTCTCCCGCTTTCCTAAGCGGGATGAAACAAATATTAGCTACTCATTATTCCATAAGCAACTTCCCCCTTGCCACAATACCCCTTCTGCCTGCAATGGTATAGATATATAAACCGGCTGCTAACTGGTTACGGTCTAAGCGCAGGGGCTGGTTGGCGGTGATAGGCGTATGCGTTACTCTTTCGCCTATGGCATTGCTTACCGTCAGTTCAAACTCACCACTTACGCCCGATAAGGTTAAGGTGGTGTAATCTTTAAAGGGGTTAGGCACTACTGTTACGCTTAATTTGTTGAGCGTATTTGCAATGCCATCTTCTATGTCCTCTACACCAAAATTATAATTGCATAGCTTTTGATAAAAGCCGGATAGTGTAAGCTGGTAGTAGCCGGTTACAGGCTGCAAATAGTTAGTGCCCGGTATGTTCTGCAATTGCAGGGTGTGGCTGCCGGCAGGCAAGGCCAGTTGGTAATAGCCGACAGGATTGGTTGTAGTGGTATAGCTACCGGCACTAACGGTAGCACCCGACTGCGGCATATCGGTACCTACATCATAGGTGCCGTTGCC
>DATGWP010000235.1:0-13309 GCA_035299425.1 Chitinophagales bacterium
CTGATGCTGGTGATAAAACATGCGGCAAGTGTTTTGGTGGTTTTCAGCACGAGGAGATAGATGCAAAGGTGTATGCCGAGTGGGGGATAGATTTGCTGAAGTATGATTTCTGTTTTGTGCCATGGAGCAAAAAGCAAGCGCTGGAGCGTTACAAAAAAATGGGTGATGCCTTAAAGGGAAGCGGGCGCTCTATTACCTACAGCCTTTGCAACTGGGGCTTGTTCAGCCCGTGGAAATGGGGCGAAAGCATGGGCGGCAACTACTGGCGCACCACGCCCGATATAATTGATACCTGGAGTGGCGGGCCCTTTTGGTATGGCAGTTTTATGAGCATACTTAAAAAGCAAACCAGGCTGTATAAATATGCCGGCCCAGGACACTGGAACGACCCCGACATGATGACAGTGGGCAACTATGGCAATGGCAAGGCTACGGGGCAAGGCAAGTGGAAAGGAATGACGGACCTTGAATACCAAACGCACATGAGTTTGTGGTGTATGCTGAATGCTCCGCTGCTATCGGGCTGCGACCTGCGCAATATGAACGGCCCTACCAAAGATATTTTGCTTAACCCCGATATAATAGCCATTAATCAGGATGAGAAGGGCGAGCAGGCGCAGGTAGTTTCTAAAGCAGGTGGGGTGTGGATATACCGCAAGCAACTGAGCGATGGCGGTGTGGCGGTAGCTGTGTTTAATAAAACGAAGAAAAGTATAAAGCGCGGCTGGACTATGCATGCATTAGCCGGTAACGATAAAACTGCCACCATGCGCAATGTATGGCAACACACCAGCACCACTTATACAAGCGGCGAAAAGATTACCTTGGAGATAAAGCCTCATGAAGCTCTGGTGTTTAGAATTAGCGGAAATTAGGGTCTACTATACGTGTGGCGCTAATTCATTGCCGTCAGCTTTAGCTGACGGATAGCTGAAATACCGTTATTATGGCTTTAGCCTAATATAACCTAAACCATGCACTATATTCTATACGCATTTTGGCTAAAGCCAATTAAGAATTCTTCCTTCACCGTTGGCTAAAGCCAACGGCAATGAGATAAACAGAATATTATCCCCTTGATTCGGACTAAAGTTCGAAACACCAGTTATCTATTTCTTTACTCTAAAAGACTCGAGCCCCATATAAAACAGATGCAGCAGGGTGATGGCAAGAAGGCCCTCGGCGGGTTTCATTACATGAAAATTAAGATTATGTGTAGGGTGGGGGCGCATAAAAGGCTCGGGGCCCATGCGCTCGTTCATTACCAGCAGCGTGTTACTACATACTTCGTTAGCGTAGGCAGCTATATAGCAGCTGTTAACCGCAACTAATACACCGGCTACCAAAACACCTAAGGTTATAAACTCGGTGCGTTTCCAAAAAGGCTGAATGTTCTCATTGCCCTTTACACCCGAAAGCAACAGCACCACCATAGTTAAACCGCAGCCGTATGTATCTGTTAGTATATCGTTCAGATCGAAGTAGTCGTTCCAATCGGGGTACAGATAAATGTATTGGTACCACTCATCTATCAACATAAAGGGCAGGGTAAATAATATGGCAGCGCCAAACCTTCGCGTGAAAGGAAAAATAAGAAAGGCCAGAAACGTAAACTCAAAGGCGTGTATCACCTCTATGTTACTATCGAACATAAAGCGCGAGTGAATAAACAGCAGAAGAAGTGTAGCAAAGAGATAAAACACGCCCAGCGGAAAGTGTTGCTTATTCTTTTGCACCTGCCTGAACACATAGTAAAAGAGAAACACAAGCAACAAGGCAAAAACCGCCACTACCACCACCTGATAGATTTGAAAAGACAGGTTATGCTCTACCCACATAGATAGCAGCACCAGCGGGTGGTGCATAAACACTATAAAAGTAAAATAGACTAACACCAGCACCAGGTTTATAAGCCTATGCGATTGAAGCCAGAAAATGAAAGTGTGCAGCATACCGTGTAAAGATGGAAATTTAACCTACAACCTATCATCAGAAGTATAGCAATATACTTTTTTCTTACGGTGATCAATGGCTATGCAGCTGGTTATACCCCCTAAATATTTTTCCTCTGCGTTTGACCAACAAGTGGCGGTATCTATAAAACGCACAGTTGAATACTCCCGAAACAGAGAATCAAAAATTTGAGGTACACAGTAATCATGAAATCTGTCAGGTACTACCGAAATATACATAAAGGTGCCGTCGCCATTGCTAATGCTATCCAGGTAAACCTGTTGTTCCCTGCTCTCAAAATTAAATTCTGCAACATAACCCCGCGAATACTTTTGAAAAAAACATTCTGCTTTCTGTTGAGTTGGAAAATCAATATTTAACACGATACCCATCCCGCCCTGCATTACACGGGCGAGGTAACAAAAGCTGTTCGTGTTTTTGCTATTTAATGAGGACGGAAACTGTATAACCTTGCTATTCCAGAATTTATCATGATGCATTGATTGAACTATTGCCCTGTAGTGTTTAGTATCATTAGTGTAAGGCTTGTCCAGCGTAGGATAAAAAGGCTTGTTACACCCTGAAGAAGCAAGCACTAAAAGAATAAGGCAAAGCACTCTGCGCATTGGTAATGCTTTTGGTAATAAAACGCGAGTAAGCGTAAAACATTTTACATTACAAATCCAATCCAAATTTGCTGCTGGTTGCTTTGGCTATTTCGTAACCGGCATCGGCGTGGCGGATAACGCCCATAGCTGGGTCGTTGTGCAACACGCGTTTAAGGCGCCGCTTGGCATCGTCGGTGCCATCGGCTACTATTACCATACCCGCATGCAGCGAGTAGCCCATGCCTACTCCCCCACCGTGGTGAAAAGATACCCAGCTGGCTCCGCCGGCTGTATTGATTAGTGCATTAAGTATTGGCCAATCGGCAATGGCATCGCTGCCATCCATCATCGCTTCTGTTTCACGGTTGGGCGATGCTACGCTACCGGTGTCCAGGTGGTCGCGGCCTATAACAATGGGGGCTTTTACTTTACCTTCTTTTACCAACTCGTTGAAAGCCACACCGGCAATCTCTCTATCGCCCATGCCCAGCCAGCAGATACGCGCCGGTAGGCCCTGAAAAGCAATTTTCTCTTTTGCCATATTCAGCCAGCGTATCAACCCCTTGTTATCGGGAAACAACTCTTTCAGTTTTTCATCGCACACCGCAATATCATTCGGGTCGCCACTAAGGGCCACGAAACGGAAAGGGCCTTTGCCCTCGCAAAACAGCGGGCGTATATAAGCCGGCACAAATCCGGGAAAATCAAACGCATTCTGTACCCCGCGCTTATCCTTTGCCTGTCCGCGTATGTTGTTGCCATAATCAAAAGTAATGGCACCGCGCTTTTGCAACTCCAGCATTTGCGTTACATGCCTGGCTATAGTATCCAGCGAGCGCTTACAGTATTCATCGGGGTTAGCTTCGCGCAAGGTCTTTGCTTCTTCTACCGACATACCTTCGGGGAAATAACCTACCAGTTCGTCATGCGCACTGGTTTGGTCGGTAAGTGTATCGGGCGTTATGTTTCTATCCAACAGGCGTTGCAGTAAATCAACGGCATTGCAGCACACACCAATAGATAGTGCTTCGCCTTTGGCTTTTGCATCCAGGCTCCAGTCAATAGCTTCATCAATGTTGTGGGTATATTTATCCAGGTAGCGGGTTTCTATTCGTTTTTGTATGCGCCACTCTTCCATTTCGGCAGCCAGGCATACACCCTCGTTCATGGTAATAGATAATGGCTGTGCGCCACCCATGCCGCCAAGGCCGGCGGTTACATTCAGCGTCCCTTTCAGCGTACCGTTATAATGCTGACCGGCCAGCGACAGGTAAGTTTCATACGTGCCCTGTACTATACCCTGGCTGCCTATATATATCCAGCTGCCGGCAGTCATTTGCCCGTACATTATCAGGCCTTTCTTCTCCAGTTCGCGAAAGTGCTCCCACGTAGCCCACTTGCCTACGAGGTTACTGTTGGCCAGTAGTACACGCGGGGCATCTTTGTGCGAGCGCAATACGCCCACCGGTTTGCCGCTTTGTATCAGCAGGGTTTCGTCTTCCTCAAGTTCTTGCAGGCACTCTACTATTTTATCAAAGGCGGGCCAGTTGCGGGCTGCTTTACCCAGTCCACCATATACTATTAAGTCTTCGGGGCGCTCGGCTACATCGGGGTCAAGGTTATTATATAACATACGCAGGGCTGCTTCCTGCACCCATCCTTTACAGGTTAACTCATTGCCATGTGCTGCTTTCAATACACGTTTGGTCTCTGCCATCTTCTCAGTTTTATATTTTGGAAGTTCTAAAATACATATTGCTGCCAAATGCAGGAGAAATACAATGCAAATACAGCTAAATACAATATTAAACCACATAGGCACATAGAAATACAAAAATACAACTGCGCATGTTTTGCTAAATTCTGCGATAACAAAGGGGGACATAGAGAACATAGAATACTAAAGGCATTTATTGGCAACAAATGCACGAATAACTACAGCAAAATTCAAGGCATTACAAAAAATTTCAGAGGTTAAAAATTTAGCCTAGGTTTGTAGTTCACCAAAAACCACATCGCATGAAAGCTTTAAAAATTACCGGTATTGTACTGGCAGTTATCATAGCCGTAGTATTGATACTTGGCGCTATAGCTCCCAAAAATTTTGAGGTAAGCCGCAGTGTAGTAGTAAATGCCCCGCAGGATGTAGTGTTTAAAAACATAAGCACCTTTGAACAGTTTAATAAGTGGAACCCCTGGAGCAAACTGGACCCTAACCAAACGGTAAAAGAAGAAGGCGTAGATGGCACCGTGGGCGCTAAGCATAGCTGGAAGGGCAACAAAGATGTAGGAGAAGGCAGCATGACACTTACTAAAGTAGAACCTAACAAAGGGGTAGAATATGCGCTGGATTTTTTAAAACCATTTGAAGCACACAACACCGCCTATATGAATATGGAAGCCGTAGAAGGCGGACAAAAAGTAACCTGGGGCATGAAGGGCTCTATGCCTTTTCCGATGAATGCCATGGGCCTGTTTATGAATATGGATAAGCAAATAGGAAAAGACTTTGATGAAGGATTAGCCACGTTAAAAACTATGAGCGAATCGGGCGCAAGCGCACCTGCATCTACCTACGAAGTGAAAGAAGTGGACTGGGCAGAAAAAAACTACCTGACCACTACCCGCCAAACGGTTAAGTACCAGGACATGGGCAATTTTTTTGGAACCAACTTTGGCGCTATGAGCAAGGCTATAGCCGGAGCGGGAGCCACACCGGGAGCGCCTTCTGGCATTTATTATAAATATGATGAGGCCAATATGAATGCTGATATGGTAGCTGCTATACCTTACGAAGGCAAAAAAGTTTCGGCCAAAGGTTTTAATAACCTGACACTACCAGCCGGCAAAGCGTACCTGATTGAATACTGGGGCGACTACGGTAAAATGAAACCCGCTTATGATGCCATGCACGCCAAACTAAAAGAACTGGGCAGCGAAAATCCTAAGCTGGTAGTAGAAGAATATGTAACCGACCCAATGAACGAAACCGATACAGCTAAGTGGAATACCAAAATCTACTTTTTTGCCGTTAGTAAAACCCAATAGCATGATTTTCATAAAATCCGGCAATACCGGAAAACCGGTATTGCCGGATTTTATGACATATTAATATTTTGATAATATATGGGGATAATTTTACCCACCGGTGCTTAATTGCAAATTTTTGTTGCCTATTACCTCACCCGACATTTATTAAAAAGTATATTTGGCAGTGTAGTGCTATTGTGCACCACGAGTACTACAACCCACTATGCCCAGCACCAAAACAATTATAATTGCCGATGACCACCCCCTGATGGCTGAGGGCATAGCAGCCATGATACACCGGTATACCAAGTATAAGGTGCTCTCTATTGCTAAAAACGGTAAAGCCTTATTACATTTATTAAACGCACAAGTGCCTGACCTGGTATTGATGGATGTAAACATGCCCGAGCTAAATGGCATGGAGGCAGCCGGTAAAATCAGGCAACTGTTTCCGCAGGTAAAAATCGTTTTCATTTCTATGTATTGGGAGCTGGCAGTGCAACATGCTATTAAAAAAATAAATGCAGAGGGCTTTATACCCAAGCTTACCGAAGGGGCTGTGTTTTTAGAAGCCCTGAAAAAGTTAATGAGTGGCGAAAAGGTATACCTTACCAATAGCCAGCCAGCCAACGGCCATAAAAAAGCAGACAGCAATTTGCAGGGGAAAACGAAACTCTCGACACGGGAGTTAGAAATAATTCAACTGATAAAAAAAGGGCTTACCAGCAAAGATATATCGGCCCGGCTACATTTAAGTATCTACACGGTAGATACGCACCGCAAAAACATTTGCCGCAAGCTCAAAATTTCATCGCCCAATGCCCTCGTAAAGTTTGTGCATGAAAACAACCTGTAAAATAACCTATGCAAACGCCGGTAGACCAATGGTTGCCGTAGTGCCCTTTGCCCGCACCGATTTAACCACTACGTAACCCTTGTGTACATTTACCCGCGCCTGTATATTTTGCAACCCAAGGCCTTTGTTTCGCCTGGCTGTATTGTAGCCTTTGCCATTATCGCTTACTATAAGCAATACATGGCCATCGCCTTTGGCAAGTTTCACCGCACACCGGGTAGCCTTTGCGTGTTTTATCACATTGGTTAAAAGCTCCTGCGTAATACGGTACACCGACATTTCGAGCGCCGGTGATAACCGGCCCGGAAGTTTCGCCGGTGTAAATTTCACTTTAAGTCCGTGTGTATAGTTAACCTGCCGGCAAAAATCTTCGAGGGCGGCAATAAGGCCAAACTCCTCTAACCGGGGTGGTGCCAGGTTTAGCGATATAGCGCGCACTTCATCGCTTGCTTTCAGCACCAGGTTATGCATATCTGCAACTACCTTACTTACTACACCATTATGCATCTTGCGGCATTGCTCTTCCAATTGCAACAGGTATAACCGTATAGCACTTATATTTTGTCCCAGCCCATCGTGCAGTTCGCGGCTTACGCGCTTGCGCTCGGCCTCCTGCCCATCGAACATAGCCGTAAGCAAAGAATGCTCGGCTTTTTTCATGGTAGTGATGTTGCGCGTAATAATCATGAACTCTCTTACATAGCCTGCACTATCTAAAATAGGGCTATATACACTGTAATACCAGGCTATGGTGCCATCGGGCCCCTGTATGTAATCCTCGACCTCAAAGGGTTTGCCGGTTTTAATCAGCTGCGCAATGCTCTTCTTAAAAAACGGTACCCTATCGGGCGGAACAAAATTATATACACTGCTGCCGATTACCTGCTCTTTGGTAAAGCCTTGTTGTACATGATTAATAGAAAGTATTACAGCTTTGCGGTTTACCGTCATAATGGTATCGCGCATGTTTTCAAAAATGGAGCGCCACCGCCCTTCGGAGTCGGCCATATGGGTATAGCTGACGCCCGCCTTCTTCCTGGCTGGGTTCTTTTTCATAGGTTCAGTATGAAAGGCAAGTATACAAATGCATACTATAACCTGGCTGCAATATACAGAATGCTTTTATAACTAAACAAAGCAATCCTTGCAAAGTGCATTTAAAACCCGTAATGCAACGCAAATAATTTTTAGTTTAGAATATCAATACTTATGTAAAATCCTTATGCGTTCTATCAAACATATCGCCCTCCTTCTCTTAATAATTTTATCTATAAACGGTTGCAATTCTAACAAACAACAAAATCAGTCTACAGGCATAACTGAGATCTCTTTTACCGATACTGCAGGAACACTATTATCAAAAGGGCATCTTACACCCGACAGCGTACAAACGGGATATTGGGAATTTTACTATGACCGTAAAATATCTGAGCAAGGCAGTTTTACTGATGGCCGCCCTTACGGGAGATGGTCATATAACCTTCAAAGCTTTAAAGAAGTTATTGATTGGGACACTGCTACCGTTCTGGGCTCATTAAAGATTAGCTATCCAAACAACTTTTATCATACACAGGATCATTCCGTATTTAATTTAGTAAGTTCTGATTCTGCTTTCGAAATAACTGTAACGTCAGAACCTTTAGATCAAAACATAGAAATTCTGAAGTTAAAATCCGAAAAAATAATTGCGGCTGATAGCTTTACAATTACCAAAACCACTTGCGCTAAAGTGCTATGCAATAACAATCAGTCGTATGTACTATTTTATGACATTCACAAAGAAGGACTTTCGGGATTAGATTATAATGTATTTATACCTACCGGTGCCAGGCATTTCAAAATACGCATGCATAGTAAGAGCTTCGACCAAAATCAATACCAATACTTAATGACGGTTTATCTGAGCATTACAAGAAATTTGTTCGTTGGGAAGCTAAAGCTGCTTGACATAAACAAACTCCGCGAATCCGATTGCTAAAGTCAGCTTACTTCTCCATCACCTTAGCCTGGTGGCGTATGCTCTCGTTATGTATCTGCTGAAAAAATTTGAGGATAAACTCTTCGGTAAGCCCACCGGTCTTACCTTTCTCCAGCGCGCGTTTTACAATCTGCGCCCAGCGCTCGCTTTGGTGTATGGCCAACCGGTTCTCTTTTTTAAGCGCACCAATATCTTCCGATATACCCATGCGCTCGGCAAGTAATTCTATTATATAATCATCTATCCGGTCTATACGTGCACGCAAATCGTGCAGGGGTTTCAGGCCATCTTCATTCACCTTGGGCTGGCGTACAATCAGTGCGTTTAATATTTCGCCTAATCGTTCAGGCGTAACCTGCTGTTTGGCATCGCTCCAGGCCTTATCGGGGTTTATGTGCGACTCTATCATCAGGCCATCAAAACCCATGTCCATACCCTGTTGCGATAGCATATAAATCATATCGCGGGTACCGCCCATGTGCGAGGGGTCAACTATAATAGGTATCTCCGGGTAGCGGCGGCGCAACTCTATGGGTATTTCCCACATAGGTGGGTTGCGGTAAACTGTTTTTTCATACGACGAAAAGCCCCGGTGTATAACTCCCAGTTTAGTAAGCCCTGCCTGATAGAAGCGTTCTACAGCGCCTACCCACAGTTCAAGGTCAGGGTTAATCGGGTTTTTAATCAGCACCGGTATATCTACCCCTTTCAGGCTGTCGGCAATCTCCTGTATGGCAAATGGCGATACAGTAGTACGCGCACCTATCCAAAGCACATCAATATCGTTTTTAAGGGCTGCCTCTACATGCTCGGGGTTAGCTACTTCTACCGTAACCGGCAAGCCAACCGCGCGGCCGGCATTCTTTACCCACGGCAAACCAATCTCGCCCACACCTTCAAAACTATTCGGCCGGGTGCGCGGTTTCCATATTCCGGCGCGTATCATATTTACCTTGCCCGCAGCGTGCTTTACAATTTCCTGCACGGTTACCATTACCTGCTCTTCGCCTTCGGCGCTGCAGGGGCCGGCTATTACAAAAGGATGATTGGCGGTATTTGTCCACTGGCTTAAAGGGGCTATATCAAATTTCTTATTCACGGGCCGGTAATTTATAGTTGCTATTTGATTTGAAACTTTATTTTCGGATAAATGAAAAAGTTTCTGGTCGTCAGTTTTATAAGCACAATATTACTGCAAACATCTTTGGCGCAGGCAACTTTTAAGATTTCTTCTTACAATACCACGCCTGAGGCTTTTCGATACTTATTACTGGGCAATAAGCAAATTGCGGCTAACGATACTATTAACGAAAAGATTGTAGACCTGGTAAACCCTATGCTGCTCGATTCGGTAATAGAGCGCAAAAAACAGCATCACCGGCTGTTTCTTGTAGGCTGGCTTATTCATGCCTTTGGCGGCTACAACTGGCGGGCTATAGATATGCATAAGCAAAAGATAGTGGGCACCGTAACCCACCACGGCCGCAGCGGCAAAATTGAATACTCGGAGTACGACATTAACTTCGACTTAGGGTTTCACCTGCGCAAATACATCAACCGCATTTGCGTGGCCTGCGACCTTCAAAAAAAATTCCACCGGCAAAACTTTGGCTCGCATCAAAAAAAGGATTACACCGTTGAGCCATTTGTGCGCGATACCAATAACCTGAACAGCAAACTGTATAGTGTAGATGCCGAGCTAACACCGCCCTATGCTTTTATACCCCAACTCAATTACCTGTTT
Organism: Chitinophagales bacterium; assembly: GCA_035299425.1. Classification (GTDB taxonomy): domain Bacteria; phylum Bacteroidota; class Bacteroidia; order Chitinophagales; family LD1; genus Bog-950. The sequence continues at coordinate 10,170 of DATGWP010000235.1, forward strand.
TACCCTACCCTGCCCGATGGCGGCACCCTTAAAGACCACCCTAATTTTGGAACCGCTGCGCCCACTATGGGTTTTTATGGCGTAAACTGCCTGGATTGTAACCACACCTGCCACCCCGAAATACACCCTTACGAATGGGTGTGGTGGCTAAAAGCAAATGAGGAAGATGAAGGCAGCGATAAAACCTGGCTGGTTGGCTTGTTTCATGAGTCGAGCAAGCGGTTTAAAAACTGGTCGCAAAACCCTATGACCGGGCAAATATCCATTCCGTTTGCTTACGAAGTAGATGACCAGGCCGAAACAGATGAGGTAAACCCGCTTTATAAAATAAAAGTAGAGCACCTGGTGTTCAACAAATTTGTAGATGCAGGGTTTAAAAGCCTGGCAGTGCCCGATTCGGCTTTTGCGGCCGTGGCTGCAGGGCCTTTTCAAATACAGGATAACCGGCAAGGCACTTACTATTTTGATGTAGAATTTAATAGCCCGATAAAAAGCAACAACCTGAAATACTGGTTCAGCGATTTAAACCTGGATAAGCAAAACCATATACTAAGCGGCTACTTTAATTTTGCCACATCGGTGCAGGATTTATACACTACCCGAATTACATTCGGCAGCGAACACCACAGCAAAACGAAATAACCCTGCGGCATTACATGCCTTTTATAAAAAATTATTTGGTAAGCATTTGCAGCAGTTGTTTATCTTCGGTAAGTATCTTAGTCCGGAGCTCTGATGGGTAGCAATTACCTGTCGGCATATCGTTTTTAATTTCCTATTTTACAGTTGAACTCTTCCTGGTAAAAATTGTTTTGCTTTGTAGAGAGACGATAACCCAATACTTTATACCCATGGAAGATAAGCAATACGACTATATAGTAATAGGCTCTGGTTTTGGTGGCAGTGTAAGCGCCATGCGCCTGGCCGAGAAAGGCTACAGTGTATTAGTGCTGGAAAAAGGCAAGCGCTGGAAACTAACAGATTTTCCTAAAACAGATTGGGACCTGCCTAAGTATTTGTGGGTGCCGTTTATCAAATGGTTCGGCTTTCAAAAGCTTACTTTTTTTAAAGAGGTATTTGTAATCAGCGGCGTAGGCGTGGGTGGTGGCTCGCTGGTATATGCCAACACGCACATGCTGCCCAAAGAAAGTTTTTATACCAATAAAATATGGGGCGGCATTAAAGACTGGAAAACTGTGCTGGCTCCGTATTTTGAACGTGCACAGTTTATGCTGGGCTCGGCTAAATACTTAAAAGATAATGCAGAAGACTTAGTGCTGAAAGAAGTGGCCGAAGAAATGGGGCATGGCGACTCGTTTAAAAGTGTAGACGGTGTAGGTGTATATTTTGGTGATACAGCCAGAGAAACTGACCCCTATTTTAAAGGCATGGGCCCCCTACGCAAAGGCTGCACCGAATGTGCCGCCTGCATGACCGGTTGCCGGCACGGCGCCAAAAACACACTGGATAAAAATTACCTGTGGCTGGCCGAAAACGAGTTTGGCGCACAGGTGCTACCCGAAACACTGGTTACCAAAATAGAATACGTAAACGATGAGTACCTGATACATACCCAAAGCTCTACGTCGTATTTTGGCAAGAATAAAAAAGTGTTCCGCAGCAAAGGGTTGGTATGCAGCGGCGGTGTGCTGGGCACTATGGATTTGCTGCTTAAACAAAAATACACCACCAAAACACTGGCAAACCTATCGGATAAACTGGGCGATAATATTTTGACCAACAGCGAAATGCTGAGCGGTGTAGGCGGGGCAGATAGAAAGCTGAACAATGGCCTGGCCATATCGCGCATCTTTGCACCCGATGAGAATACTAATATTGAGGTCTGTAAGTTTCCTAACGGCAGTGGGTCTATGATGCACCTGGGCACCCTGGCCGTGGGCGATGGTTCGCCGGGTGTGCGCACAGCAAAACTTATGGGCCAGCTGCTAAGGCATCCCCTCTCCTTCTTAAAGTTGTTTTTTACCAAAGCGCCTGCCGACAGGGGCATTATCTTTTTGATAATGCAAACGCTGGAAAACTCTATGCAGCTGAAACTGAAGAAGGGATTGTTTGGCACCCGCATGGCTATGGTAAACGAAAGCAAGCAACCGGTGCCTACGTATATACCGGTGGGGCAGGAAGCCCTGTACCGCTATGCCAAAAAGGTAAACGGCATACCTATGAACGCACTTACCGAGGTTACCATGGGGCTGGCCTCTACCGCGCATATATTAGGCGGCTGCCCGATGGGAAAAACAAAAGAAGAAGGTGTAGTAGATGAATACTTCCGCGTGCATGGTTACAAAAACTTTTTGGTGCTCGATGGTTCTATTATGCCTTGTAACCTGGGCGTTAACCCGTCGCTTACTATTACAGCGCTAAGCGAGTATGCCATGGCACATATACCGGCTAAAGAAGGTACACAGGTAAAAACACTTGACCAGCGATTAGCTGCTGCATAATTCATACCGCAATGTCATTAACTTAAGCACCACCTCGTCCCGCTTCGCGGGACACTCCTCCTTAAATACCGCCGCGGTGGCGGCGAAAGAGGAGAACCTAACAGCCAAATACCGCTTAAGCCAATAACATTAGTTTATACCGGCAACGAAAAGCAGAACTTAGAGCCAACACCCGGTTCGCTTTGCAGCCATAAACGCCCACCCACGCGCTCAATAATTTTTTTGCAGATAGATAAACCCAAACCGGTGCCTGGGTACTCATGCTTGGTATGCAAGCGGTGGAAAGGCTCGAAGATACGCTGCTGGTGCTCGGGCTTGATACCTATGCCGTTATCTTCAAAACAAAAATGAACTTCCTTGCCCTTACGCTCACAGCTTATTTTAACGGTGGGCTGTGCCGACTTGTTGTATTTAATACCGTTCAGCACCAGGTTTTGAAACACCAGCATCAGCAGGTTTTTATCCGACGTTACCGGTAGCAACTCGGTACTGACAACACTTGCATTCTTTTCTTTTATCTCCATCTCTATACCCTTCAACACTTCGGCCAACAGCTCGCGGGTGTTAACCGGTATATGCTTTATCTCGGTGCGGGTAATGCGTGAGTAGGCAAGCAGGTCGCGGATAAGCTGCTGCAGGTTAATAGCTCCTTTATTGGCAAACTCCATGTATTCATCA
>DATGWP010000236.1:0-13755 GCA_035299425.1 Chitinophagales bacterium
AGTGCGCACGGCATCGTGGTAAGCCGAGTCGCCATATACGCGCTCAAGAAACAGCGGTGCATTATAGCTCGCCCAGCCTTCGTTAATCCACATTTCGCCGGCTGTTTTGCAGGTAATTAAATTACCAAACCAGTGGTGGCTTAGTTCGTGCGCCATGGTGGTTTCTGCCTGGTCGGCGTAAGCATTCAGGTAGTAATTCATGAAGCTGATGTTGGTGGCATGCTCCATAGCACCGGCATTAAAGGGTACAATGCAATAGCCTATGCGGTCCCATAGGTAAGGCCCCCACATATCTTCCTGTATATGGAATGCCTCGGGCAGGTGGATGAAAAGATTTTTGAGTGTAGTGGTGTCAGCTGCCGCTGCGCCCAGTTCTATGGGTACCACACCGGTAAGCCCTACCACAGTATCGGTAACGGTAGCATAGTCTGATACAGTAACCGATGCCAGGTAAGATTGAATCTCTTGCCCCAGTTTCCAGTGCCATGTTTTTTTATTGCCATTGGTGGCTACATCCTGCAAAATGCCATTGCAAAAAGCCTTGTGTGTATTCTTAGTAGTTACATAAAACTCGTATAAGCTTCGCTCGTCAAAATTATCGAAGCAAGGAAACCACACACGTCCGTAGTTATGCGGGTCGGCCAAAAAGCTGACCCCGATGTTGAAGGCGTAAGTATTGGTCCAGTAAAAGCCGCCAAAGTCGGCCGGTGCGTGATAAGGCTGGCCTTTATAATAAATTTGTATAGTGGCCGAGTCGCCCACGTTAAGCGTAGTAAGTATATTGATGTTAAGCACCGAGTCGTTATAATCATACGGCACATTATAAGTGTCTACCCGAACCGAATCTACATCCAGCAACAGCAGGTCAAGCCGTATGCCTTCCACACCGGGTTTCTTCGATTTAATGCCCAGCGTAGCATGCCCCTTTAAAACCTTGGTGGTAAAGTCGCTCAGGTCCAGGTTTAGCTTAATGCTGCGTATATCAATCGTGTCGCCACGCAAATCCTGTGCATGAACGGTGCCTGCACAAAGGGCCAGAAACAGTAATAAAAGGCAAGTATTCTTCATACAGCTAATATACTATAACTTGGCCTTTCGATAATCAATAATCATTAATCGATAATAAATCAATGATAGCCCAGACACCTGCACCACCCTACTATGCTGTAATTTTTACTTCGCTGCGCACCGAGGGTGACAATGATTACGCAGCTATGTCAATTGCTATGGATGAACTGGCTAAACAGCAGTCTGGTTATCTAGGGATTGAATCTGCGCGTGAGGGTTTAGGTATTACCGTTTCTTACTGGCAGGATTTTGAAAGCATCCGCAACTGGAAAATGAATGCAGAACATCTTATAGCGCAAAAATATGGGCGCGAAAAATGGTATACGCATTACAAAACGCGCATCTGTAAAGTAGAGCGCGATTATGGATTCGACGCGGGTTAACGCATTCTACTGCTGTATCAGGCTTCTTAAATACTGTGCCTGTGCTTTGTCGCCTATCATATCATACGCAGCGCTCAGGTAGTAAATAGCATTCGGGTTTTCTTTATTAAGCGCCAGCGCAGCATTCAACACATTAATGCCTTTGGTTACACGCTGCGGGTCCTTCTGGGCAGTTTGTAAATATGCCAGGCCGAGGTATGTAAGGGTAGCCTCATTCTTAGGGTACTTAGCGCAATATGGTTCAAGCACTTGTATGCCGGTTTCAAAATCATTATTCTTTATAGCGTTGATACCTATAAATTCACCACGGTCATCTTTGCGTATCACGCACGATAGCGGTACACCATCGGCATATACGGTGTGTACGCTTTGCTCCGGCGGAAAACAGCCGTTAAGCAATAGCTCGCGGTCTACAAAGCGGCAATACAGAATTTCATAGTCGGCATCTTTATCGTTGCGCGCGCGGTAGCTGGTGTAACCGGTAGCCAGATATGATGTGTCGTGAATGAAATAAAAATAAGTAGGCGATATGGCATTGCTGTATACAGTGGTCTTGCGGCCGTCGGTGCGTTTAAGCTTTTCGTTCTCCTTCATCCAGTCGGCGCATTGCTTCACACTGTTCATGTAGTAGTCGGTTTCGTAGTTGCCAAAGGCGCCTTTAATGCCACCCACTATCTCGTTAAAGTACACATACTCGTTAGGGTGGTTGGCAAACATAAAGCGCGCTGGCAGTGCTATTAGTATCAGCAATAAACCAAGCACCGCATACTTCATGTTTTTAGATAAGGCGTTGATAGCATAGCTAAATACCAAACCGGTTAGTATGATAATGCTTGGGTAAACAAAAAAGAAGTGGCGCATAGTATCATACAGCACCGACTTTTTGTAAATAACATAGCCCAGCGGGAATACGATGGTGAAGTATAAGAAGGCAAGGAACAGCAGCTTCTTTTCTTTTCTTAAGACAGGTACTAACCCAAATGATAGTACCAACCCCAGCAAACCAAATAATGGAGTAGAGATAAGCAGCCACTTAGGTATATAGTGCCAAGGCACTTCGGTAGAAGAGATGTGTGCGCCCTCAAACAGGATTTTTATCTGCACCGGGAATTTCTGTGCTACGTTCAATGCCTCCAGCGGGTGGCTGAAAGGGCTAACCAAACCATAAGGCCAGAAAAGTAAACTCACAAAATAACCCAGCACAGATGCCAGCAGTACAAATTTGAAACTTGGCCAGATGTTTTGCCCGAACTTAGAAAAATCGAACACATCTTTAGTACCTAGTAATGCCCACATGGCTAAACCGTAGAATAAGAACAGGTACGGTATAAGCAGCAAACCACCAATACGGATACCCATAGCCATACCTATACTTAGCCCTAAACCAATAGCTGTTTTAAGCGTAGGCGTGGGTAATTGTTTCAAAAATTTGAGGATGAATACATAGGTTATCATATAGCCGGCGGCCATGGTAATATCCTTTGGGTTATTCATGCTCTCGCCAAAAAAGCGCGGTGAAAAAGCCATGAGTATAAGTGTGATAAGCCCTGCCTGCCAACCTGCTATTTCTACAGCCACCAGTGCCGCACAAAACATGGCAAACCAGCCAAACATACTATTCCAGGCATGGCGCACCGTCCACTCATCTACCGATGGCATTGCCTTGGATATAACCGTAGCCGTACCATCATAAAAGCCGCCATAAAACACCATCAAGGAGTCAGGCCCGTTGGTGGTAGCTGCCGTGGTGTCTTTACCAAACGAGGTATAGTAATCTACAATATGGTGGCCATACATGCGGTGGAAGTTCTCATCGCCCGATATACCATACTGGTGGCTTACAGAAACCATTAGCAGAAACAGTGCTATAGCCGCACCAAAGAATATTTTTTTAGCCAAAGGCTCAGCCAGGAGAGGGGTTAACACCAACTCTTTTTTAGGAGCTACCTTTACTTCTTCTTTCGTTGTTTGTTTCTGTTGCTTGGCCATTGCTAAATATTATGAGGACAAAGTAAAAAGACGTCCGATGTTTTTAAAACTTCAGTTGTCTGTAATTTATTTCTGCGCAGTTATAAAAATAGATTGCGACACGTTTCTTACACCCGGTATTTTCTCAAGCACATCGCCAATAACTACCGATGGGGTAATTAAAAAGTCGGGAACACCCGGCAATAAGAAATCTTTGTATTCCACCTTTATATTCTTGTAGCCCGTTTTCTCCAGTTTCTCGGTTACAAATGATTTGGAAAATGCCATTTCATCCGGTTCCAGGTGCGCTTTTACGCGCATGGTGGGATAGCTGAATATAAGGTAAACGTAAGGGTTGTAAATATTCGGCTCCAGGAAAATGATTTTGCCTTTATCCTTTAGCAGGTGCAGCATATTGGCAAAAGCGCTATCCAGGTGATGATACAGGTGGTGCAAAATACCATTGCCGATAATGTAGTCGAACTTCTCTCCCTTAAATTGGTCGGCTTTATTGAAATCAAGGATGTCGTAGCGCAGGTTAGTTAGCCGGTGTGTTTCTTTTGCTTCTTCTATAAATGGCACACACAGGTCCGTACCCAATACCTGCATGCCGGTTTTCTTGGCCAGCATGTAAGCATTTTTGCCTGTGCCGCAGCCAATCTCCATTATAGATTTGTTGGGCAATACTTCCATTTGCGATATCATATAATCGCAACGGCGCTCGGTGCGCACACGGGTAGATTTGCTATCGCCCCAAACCTGGTTATATCCTCTGTCGTCTTTTATGTTTGCCATATCCTCAATTCAAATCTTATTTCTTTACAATAATAGTATACCCAAGAGGGTCTTCGTCGGTGCCCAGGTTAAACCACAGCGCAATATGAGCAAGTGCTACCACTACACCAAGTATAGGTAACAAGGCTACCCATATTGGCACAAACAGCAGTCTCCAGGCGGCATTAGGAATCATATTGCGGAACCACATTACAATTAGCTTGTTGGCTATGTTGGGTATGTCGGTGCCCCGGTTAGTAATTTTCGCTTCGCTAAACTTGCTGAACATAGTCTTTAAACTACTCGGAGTATATCGAAAAAAGTCGTAGGGCGCATAGTGATAGCGCGCACTCCAGGGTATAGTTACTATACCGGTAGCGCCGGGTTTCATTACGCGGTGCATTTCGTCAATCAGTTTCTGATAATGTTGCACGTGCTCCAGTACCTCCGTGCATATCATGCCATCAAACTTGCCATCTTCAAAAGGAATATCTTCTCCATTGAAGGGAGTAACATCTGTATTGTTGTAGTCAAATTTTTCTGCGTCAACAATGTCAATACCGTAGTACTTTGTTTCGGCGGCATTCAACAAAAATTTGTAAGGTGATTGGCCGCAACCTACATCCAATACATTGCCTTTAAACGTGGGTATAGTTTTTACTATATCTCTGTAAATGGTAAGTATTTGCAAATCCAGCACCATCCGCCCATAGAACTTAATCTTTCCGGCGAATGAATCGGGTGGGGTATTGTTGACTGGGCGAAAACCTTCCATTTGCTTAATTACTAATTATGGAATTACAAATTACTAAGTGAATACAGGTCATTGTTTAATATTCTTTTCTGAAGATATTACGTCTGATAAACTTGGGTCTGCGTTTAGTCTCCTCCAGTATTTTCGCCTGGTATTCACCGAGTACCGATATCCCCAGCATCTGCAACCCTCCAAAGAAAAGTATCAGAACGATTATAGTTGTTACACCGTGCGGGTTGCCGGGCAGCACGAAATACAACACTATCTGGATGATGATGGCTATAAACGAAAGCAATGTTAAAGACCAGCCTAAGTAAGTAAGCAACTCAAGCGGCACAAAGCTAAAGCTGAAAATTGCCTTACGCGCCCAGGCCAGATTCTTACGCATATTGTTAGTGGTTACACCAAACATACGCTCGGGGCGTATATAATCTACACCGGTTTGCTTAAAGCCTACCCATGCCCGTAACCCGCGCATAAACTGGTCTGTTTCAGGCAGCTTCACTAATTCATTCACCACTTTGCGATCCATTAAACTAAAATCCCCGGCATCCAGCGGTATAGGTACGTAACTTACCTGGCGGAACAACCGGTAGAACATTTTGTAGAAAGACACCAGCGTTTGGTTGCCCTCGCGTGCTACACGGCGGCCATATACAACATCGTAGCCTTTTAGATATTCGGTATAAAACTGTTCGATTAGTTCAGGCGGGTCCTGCAAATCGCCATCCAGCAATATCACACCATCACCGGTGCTTATTTCCATACCAGATAAGAAAGCCGCCTGGGAACCGAAGTTACGGGAGTGCTCAATAGCAATTACGTGGTCATCGCTGTTTACCAAGCCCTGTAACACTATGTTGGTGTTATCAGGGGAGCAGTCGTTCACAAATATTATTTCATAGTCTACACCAATCTTCTTAAATGTATTACTAAGGCGCTCATACATGAATGGGATAGCCTGTTCATCTTTATAGCAGGCTATAATGGCCGATAGCTTGTGACGTATTTTATCCTGCACCAGCTTTTTTTCATACAGCGGCATGCTATATGTTTTCTGCCAGTCGGCGGTTTTTTGCAAGCCGTCTTTAAGCGTTGTTTCGCTTTGCCAGCCTATCAGTTCCTTTGCCAATGTGGCGTCGCCATACCACTCCTTCAAATCCCACTTCCGGTTGGGCATATCGCCCCACTCAGGATTTTTATCGATGCTGAAAATTTCTTTAATGGTAGAAGCAATATCACGAATGGTGGTCTTCTTATTGCTGGCTATATTCAGCGATTGCCCCTTTATGTTTTGAATATTAGTAGCCGAAAGGAGCGTAGCCAATACCGTATCATCTATATAAACAAAGTCACGCGATATATCGGGCTGCACCAGTGGCGGGTAACCGCCTTTAATGCCTTTATCTATCAGCTGTGGGATTAAACGGTCCGGTTCTTCGTAAGCGCCATAAATAGAATAGTAGCGCAGGTTGGCTACGGGCACATCTTTAATGGTGCCGTAGAACTTTATCATGTGTGCTGCGCCTGCCTTGGTAACTGCATAGTGCGAGTTAGGCTGTAGCGGGTCGCTCTCTTTCGGTGCGCTGGCATTCAATCCATATTCGGATGAACTGCCGGCATGTACAAAAGCTTTAATGGAAAACTGAGAGGATATCTCGAGCAGGTTCAGCAAGCCAATAAAATTGGTTTCGTAAGTTAAATCTACATCCGCCTGTTTGCTGTAAGCGCCATAGGCTGCTAAATCAAAAATGGTTTTAAACCGGTGCTTTTTGAAAATGTCTTCTACCTGCGTTTTCTTTATGATGTTGCAATGCAACACATGCTGCGGGTTAATATCATCTAACCGCCAGGGTATAAATGGTTTGCTGGTAGCCGCAAAAACATCGGTGCGGTAAGTAAGCAGCGTGCGCACAAGGTTAGCACCTATAAATCCGCCCGCACCAAATACCACAATGGGGCCTTCTAGTTTTAATACCTCGGCCTGTATTTTATCCTGTAAAGACATGGGTGTAAATATGCTAAAAAAGCCGATAGTGGGTAGCCTGTAACAGGTTATCCTAAGAAAGCAGCTAACTCTTTCACCATCCCCTCTCCACCCAGGTTGTTTTCTGCCTGGTGGAATTTCTGGTCGCCATACTTGCCCGATGGGTAGCCATTGGCAGAAAGGGCTAGTATTTTAATAGAAGAAGTAAGCTGATTTAGCAGGTGGAATGATAGTGTTTCACGCAGACCACACTCACCGGCATGTTCTTCAATAGTTATTAGCTTTTGGGTAGCATTGATAGAAGAAACCAGCTCTGCCGGCAATTCTGTAATAGGGAAGATAGATAGCACCCAAACTTCTAAATCATCAGCTAGTTCAGCGTTAATAATGTTTTCTGTAACCGGTCCTGTGCCTACTACTACACCCTTAGTGCCGTCTTTGATTTTGCGCCACTGAGCAAAAGGTGCAACAGGGTGGTTAACCTTAGCGCCCATATTTAAGCGTAGGTAATTTGGGTTAGGGTCTGCGGTCATTTGCACTACGGCCTCTTCTACGTCGTTAGCTGTAAAAGGCACATACACCTTCATGTTGGGCAATATGCGCATCGCGCCAATATCTTCAATATTGTGGTGGGTGGCGCCCATTATTCCGTAGCCGTAACCGCCGCCATTGCCTACAATTTTAACCGGTAGGTTGTGCAGACACACATCGTTGCGTATCTGTTCGTAGGGACGCAGGGTTACAAAAGGAGAGATGCTGTACGTCCAGGGAATAAAACCTTCGTGCGCCAAAGCAGCTGCCACCGTTATCATGTTTTGTTCGGCCACACCGGCGTTTATAAACTTCTCGCCGAACTTCTCCTGCACTTTTTCGAGGGCCATGTAACCCAAATCACCGGTTATGAAAACCAGGCTCCTGTTCCTATCGTAAGCATCAATAATGCTTTGTGCAAACTCAACTCTCATAGTGTGTTCAATCGGCTTTCAAAATCCCTTTTAATTTCGGTGGTAACCAGTTCATATTGGTCGTCCTTCATTGGCAGATAGTGGCAATCAACCTTGTCTTCGTATGTTTTCCAGCCCTTGCCTTTGGTGGTGTTGCAAATGATGGCAGTAGGCAGTTTTGAATTCAGGGTTTTCTGTTTAGCTTCTTCAAAAGAGCTAAAGTTGTGCCCATCGGCTATAACTACATTAAAGCCAAAGGCCTCCAGTTTTTTATCCAAAGGCTCCAGCTTCATTACATCTTCGGTGCGGCCATAACCCTGTAGGTTATTGCGGTCTACCAGCCAGATTACATTGGTAAGCTTGTGGTGGGCAATAAACAGCGCCGCCTCCCAGGTTGTGCCTTCATTTATTTCTCCATCGCTGGTTAGGCAGAATACTTTTTTGTCCGTCTTTTTTAGTTTCTGGGCCAGCCCCAAACCAGCCGCCAACGAAAGGCCGTGGCCTAAACTACCGGTGGCAAAAGGAACCCTCTTTATTTTATTTACCGGCGGGTGTGCTGCCAGGTAAGTATTGTTTTTGTAGAAGGTGCTGATGTCATCTTCCGTCAAGCTGCCATCCTCTGCCAGCATAGAATACAAGGCAGCAGCGGCATGGCCTTTAGACAGGATTATCTCGTCCTGCCCGGCCATCCAGCCAAAGCGTACAAAGGTTATCATTTCGGCCACGCTGAGCGAGCAGCCCACGTGCCCGGCATTGGCGGCCTTATACATACCCAAAAAGCGCTTTTTGATATTAAAAGCCTTTGTAAGCAGTTCTTTATGTTTTGATGAATCCATGCAGGGTGCAATGATACACTTTAGCCGGTAAAGCTAAAATCAACTTTTGTGAAATAATTGGTTTACACAATCGCCCCTCTTTTTCCTAATTCCACCACTTCCAGGTTCTCTATCTTCTTATTGTGGAGGGTAAAGCGCAAAACCGTCTTCATCTGGTGGAAACCCTGCACGCCTGCGGCACCGGGGTTCATGGCCAGCATATTGTATTTAGGGTCGCGCATTACTTTTAATATGTGCGAGTGCCCACAAATAAAAATGTCGGGTTTTACTTCCTCTATTTTGCGGCGGGCCTTAGGCTCGTAATTGCCGGGGTAGCCGCCTATATGGGTCATAAGAATTTTCAACCCCTCGCGTTCCAGTTCCAGGTTCAGGGGATATTCTGTGCGGATTTCGCGCCCGTCTATATTGCCATATACGGCATAAAAAGGCTTGAAACCTTTCAATTCATCGCATACCTGCAGGTTGCCAAGGTCGCCGGCATGCCATATTTCGTCCACATCTTTAAATACCTCAAACACCTTTTTATCCAGGTGGCTATGCGTATCGCTTATCAGCCCTATTTTTATCACAGGGCCAAAGTAAATGCTTTTATATAATTGGCCGGGCAGATTAAACTGCGCACCGAAGGAAAAGTCATACACTTATCGTCTAACCAAACGAGAAATTGCGCATACGAAATCATTGTATTTCTTTGTGCAACCAGTGCGAAAAGATTTTAGATGCCGGAAACCCAAACCCAACGCCCCCATAAATTTTATAGCGATAGCATAATAAACAGCTACTCGCAGATGTTCTTTTCGGATAACCGTGTATTTGCTTATCTCATTTTGCTGGGGTCTTTTATCAATCCTTATAGTGGCCTTGCGGGTTTATTTGCAGTAGTTGCATCGGTTGTTCTGTCGCGATGGCTGGGGTTTGACAGGGCTTATATCCGCGCGGGGAGTTATTCCAGTAATGCGCTGATGGTAGGCCTGGTGATGGGGCTCTATTTTACGTTCAGCATTAAATTTTTTGTCATTCTGTTTGTGGTGTCGCTGCTGTGCACGGTGCTGGTTAAGGCAATAGCGGCCGTGTTTACTAAATACGGAATTCCAGTATTGTCTTTCCCTTTTCTGTTAACCACCTGGGCCTTGTTGCTGGCGTTGCGTTCATCAACAGGTATTACGCTTAGCGATAACGGGCTATACATCCATAACGAATTATACTCGTTGGGAGGCATCCACCTGGTGCAGTTTTATGAATGGCTGGATAACCTTCAACTTCCGCGCGTAATTGATGCCTATCTTAAATCGCTGGGTGCTATCTACTTTCAATACAACATTTTGTCCGGGTTTATCATAGCCGTTGGCCTGCTTATTTACTCTCGCATTGCGTTTACACTTTCGGTTATAGGCTTTGCTTCGGGCTACTTTTTCTTTCAGTATATGAACGGCACGGCTGAGCCCCTCAACTACAATTTTATAGGGTTCAACTATATACTGGCGTCTATCTCTATCGGAGGGTTTTATTTAATCCCTTCTAAAAAATCATACCTGCTGGTGTTGCTTATTGCACCGGTTATTGCGGTGTTGCATACTGCGCTGGGTATGGCGCTTGATGTTTTACAGTTACCGGTTTATTCCCTGCCATTCAACCTTGTTTTATTACTGCTGTTGCTAACTCTTAAGTATCGGACAGAGGCTAATAAGCTGGAGTTGGTTTGGTATCAGCAGTTTTCGCCGGAAAAGAATTTATACAAGCACCGCAACAATATAGAGCGCTTTAGTAATCAAAGCTATTTTCATATTCAGCTGCCGTTTTTTGGCGATTGGTATGTATCGCAGGGGCATGATGGAGCTATTACGCACCTGGGCGAGTGGAAATACGCCTGGGATTTTGTGGTAACCGACGACCTGAAGAAGACATTTCGCTTGCCGGGTAACTCACTCAGCGATTTTTACTGCTACAATGCGCCTATTTTGGCCCCTGCTGCCGGCTACGTTTATAATATTATAGATGAGGTAGATGATAACCCTGTGGGTGGTGTTGATGTAATAAACAATTGGGGAAACACGATAATCATTAAGCATAGCGATTACCTGTATTCTAAGCTATCGCATATTAAGCGGGGTAGTTTTAAAGTGCGCATAGGCGATTATGTAAACCAGGGCGACCTGATTGCCAATTGCGGTAACTCCGGCCGTTCGCCTGAGCCGCATATACATTTCCAGTTGCAGGCTACACCACACATCGGCTCAAAAACGCTGAACTACCCTATCAGTTATTTTGTAGAGAAGAAAGCAGATAGCTATCAGTTCCACTCATTCGAAGTGCCGCAGGAGGGCTCAACTATCTCCGGAATACAAACCACCGGTTTGCTGCGCAATGCCTTTGCTTTTGTGCCTGGCCAGGAATTGAAATTTGAAGTATCTGGTAACGGCGAAAAGGAAATTGTAAAGTGGGAAGTATTTACAGATGCTTATAACGGCACTTATATCTATTGCCATAACACCCGCTCTGTAGCCTATTTTGTAAACAACGGCACGTTGCATTATTTTACAGAGTTTACCGGCGACCGCGCCTCGCTGCTATGGCATTTTTATATAGGCGCGCGCAAAATTTTGTTGGGCTATTATGAAAATATGGAGATGCAGGATGTATTGCCTATGACAGGCTTTTACTCGGGCCTTTCTACTTTTATACAGGATTTTGTTGCGCCTTTTAATATCTATTTAAAGGGTAGTTACACATCGCGCTTTACCGGTATAGATGATGCTAATTATCCTAAGCAGATAGCCATAGCATCGCACGCTAAAGTTAATTCAGGTGCTACGGTTTTAAAAGAGATGCGCTTTGAGTTTACAGTTGCAAAAAACAAGATTCAGCTATTTAAAGTGTTGAATGGTAACCAAACTATAACCGCCACATGTATCGATTGAAGCGTAAGGGTATAGCGATGATGGTTATTATACTTTGCATGGTAACGTGTACTGTATTGGCGCAGGATGGATTGAGTTTTAGAGAAGTAGAGGATACCACCTATGCCCTTTACCTAAAAGGTGATTGGAGAGAATTACAGAAGGTTGGGAGAGAAGCTTTGCGTCAAAAAATAGATTATTTCTATCTGCGCGAGAGGATGGGAATTGCTTATTACATGCAGCAAAAGTACCAGTTAGCTTCGCCTCAATTTGAAAAGGCTTACCGCTTTAACTCGGGCGACGAACTGAACAATGAATACCTGTTTTATAGCTATGCCTTTGATGGCCGATATAACGAAGCGCTTAAATTGAGCAGGCATTTTTCGGGGGACCTTAAAAGCAAAACCAAAACTACCAAACCGGCGCCTGTTAACATGGCCTTGCTGGAGTTTACTACAAAAATACCGGGAGATAGGAGCGTAGCCCAGCCTTTTTATTTCATCACTTTCGGGTTCAACCATCGCATCAGCCGTGGCTATTCGGCTTTTCATGCTTATTCGTACAGCCAGCAGAAATACACGCGCGGTATTTGGGAAGAGCATCGCTACTACCTATCGGGCAATATAACTCTGCCCAAGGGGTTTTCTTTAAATCCGGCTTTTAGCGTTATCGCTCACAACTACACCGATAGTATTTTTGGTCAGCCACAGCCACCACAGAGGCCCCGATTATTAGGGATAAATAAGCAAAGCTTTTTGTCGTTTATCGGGTCATTAAATGTATCTAAAGTAATGCCTTATGTGCGGGTCGATTTAACCAATGC
This sequence comes from Chitinophagales bacterium, assembly GCA_035299425.1. GTDB lineage: Bacteria > Bacteroidota > Bacteroidia > Chitinophagales > LD1 > Bog-950. Next base: position 12,435 of record DATGWP010000236.1, read on the forward strand.
ATTCTCCAACCTGGATACTACTTACCAGCTACAGCATAGCCTGGGCTTGACCGTTTACCCGCTGGCTAACCAAAAGCTGGCACTAAGCGCCACTGCTATGCTCCACACCAACAATTATTACAAAACTGTTAGCCCCGTATTGCAGGCGGGGCTTCGTTTTAATGCACCGCAGTTTTTTGCGCTGGGTGTCGTCTATACTTATGCTAATGTGTACAATTTTCATTTGTTCAATGGCTACCAGGTGCAAAATGGCTACGACCTGCTAAAGCATAACGTAACTGTTTCGCCCGAATTTATCATTAAACACCGTTTTAGTATTTATGCAGCCTATCAGCTAGAGCAAAAAACCACGCGCGAAACCAAAGTCAACTATTGGTCGCATGGTATTTCGATAGGCACCAAACTCAGATTCTAAATTCAATTATATGAAACCAATATCCAGGTATTTTTTATTAGCTGTTGTTGTGTTTGTAGCATCAGCCAGTGGTTTTGCCCAAAGCAACCTAGAAACAATATTTTCTAACAGTTACAAATCGGAAACGGCGGGTAAATACCCCGAGGCCATTAAATCGCTGAAAGAAGTGTACGATGAAAAGAGCTATGAGATAAACATGCGCCTGGCTTACCTGAGTTATATGGCCGGTTTGTTTACCGAGAGCACCACCTATTATGAAAAGGCAATTTCCCTGATGCCTTACTCGGTAGAGGCAAAGTTTGGGTATGTGCTGCCGGCTGCTGCGCTGGGTAATTGGGATAAGGTGCTTAACCAGTATATGGAAATAGTAAAAATAGACCCGCAAAACACCAAGGCCAATTACCGCATAGGTTCTATATATTACGGACGTAAAGATTATGCCAATGCTCATAAGTACCTGGAGAAGGTAGTCAACCTGTACCCCTTCGATTATGACGGGCTGGTGCTTTATGCCTGGGCTAATTTGCAGTTAGGCAAAATGAAAGAAGCTAAATTGTTGTTCGAAAAGGTGCTTTTGCTATCACCCCGCGATAAATCGGCGCTGGAGGGGTTGAGTTATATTAAGTAAGGCTGTATTTTAAATTCTTTAAGAAAACTGTTTTGCCCGCTTTTCAATAAACAGTTATACTTGCCTGTAAACACACCTCCATGAAAAGGATTTTGCTTTCGGTTTTAGTATTATGCAGCGTTTTGTGCTTTGCACAAAAGGGTAAGGCACCTAAGCGTGCACCCATAGACACTACAAAATTTGTATTGGTAGAGGGCGGCAATTTTAAAATGGGTACCGAGAAAGCTGTAGAGCCGCACGAAGGCCCTGTGCATGATGTGACTGTAAAAAGTTTTTAC
>DATGWP010000237.1:0-5596 GCA_035299425.1 Chitinophagales bacterium
AAAAAGAATGTTTGTGCATCCAGGCGCAGGCGGTAAAAACCCGACTCAGAAACACCTTCCATTTTAAAGAAACCCTTATCATCAATAGTTGTAGAATCTACTGCCGTAATTGCCTGCAGGCCCAGCCTCTCCAGCACAATAGATTTTGAGGGGTGGTTTTTAACCGTACCCTGTATCGAGTATTTGTCGCTTCCCCCTGCCATATTGCACGAAGAGAAAAATGTAAGCAGCAGGAAAATGCTAAGTAGTTTACGCATGTTTTTTGTTGTATTGAGTAATTAGTATTGAGTATTTAGATAATTAAGATTCAAGTTTCTCAGTCATTAATCTGTTAGTCACCTTAGGGTCGGCCTTTCCTTTGCTAAGCTTCATCACATCGCCCACAAATAAACCTAACAAACCTTTTTTACCTGCGCGATATTCGGCAACTTTTTCGGGATATTTAGCAAATACCTGTTCTACCAGTTCTTTTATTGCCCCTTCATCACTGTTTTGCAGCAGGTTTAATTCTTCGGCTACCTTCAACGGCTCTTTGCCGGTTTCAACTACAACCGGGAAAATCTTAGTAGAGGCTACGCTGAAATTGGTCTTACCTTCATCTATCAGCGCTATAAGTTTAGCCAGTGTCGATGGCTCTACCTTAAACTCAGATATATGCAGGCCGGTTTCGTTCAATGAATTTTTAACCGGGCCCAGTATCCAGTTGCTGGCCGCTTTATAGTTTTTGGTTTCGGCTAACAAACGATTGAAATATTCGGCCAGTTCTTTATCCTCTATAATAATACGTGCATCATACTCCGGCAAGCCATATACTTCCATGTATTCGCGCTTAAGCTCATTAGGTAGCTTAGGCATGTGCGACTTTACATTGGCAATGTATTCTTCGGTAACAAACACAGGCGGCAAATCAGGTTCCGGGAAATAGCGGTAATCGTGTGCATGTTCTTTGCTGCGCTGAGAGATAGTAATACCCTTCACAGCATCAAAACCCCGTGTTTCCTGCGCCAGCTTCTCTCCTTTCTCATGTGCATCTACCTGGCGGATAAATTCAAACTCAATAGCGCGCTTTACATTGCGCATACTGTTCATGTTCTTAACCTCGCTGCGGGCGTTCAACACATTGCTGCCCTTAAGGCGTACCGATACGTTGGCATCGCAGCGCATACTGCCTTCTTCCATATTTCCATCGCAAATACCCAGATAGCGCACCAGTTTCTGCACTTCGTTCAGATAAGCCATAGCCTCATCACCACTGCGCACATCCGGTTCGCTTACTATTTCTATAAGCGGCACACCGGCGCGGTTTAAGTCCACCAGTGTAAAGTAGGGGTCTATATCGTGTATAGATTTACCGGCATCTTCTTCTAAGTGAATGCGGGTAAGGTTTATCTTTTTCTTTTCGCCGTTTACTTCTATCTCTATAAAGCCGCCATTACAAATTGGCGTTTTATCCTGTGTAATCTGATAGCCCTTTGGCAAATCGGCGTAGAAATAGTTTTTGCGGGCAAATTGGTTTTCATAGCGTATTTCGCTGCTGGTAGCCAGGCCAATGCGCACAGCATATTCTATAGCTGTTTCATTAACCACCGGTAAGGTACCTGGGTGTCCCAGCGATAGCACACTGATGTGCGTGTTAGGCGCACCGCCAAACTCGGCCGAGTCGCCGCAATACATTTTGCTATGGGTAGATAGCTGCGCATGCACCTCTAACCCTACTACTACTTCGTATTTTGAATATTTGTCTTCGTTAGCTATGTCCATAAATATTCTCTGATCTTTATTAACCTAAAAAGCATTTCGTTTTCTTCTTCGTATTCCTTCTTATCAATTATCGCTGTTCCGGGCAAACTCAGCAATTTCTTATTCCACCATTCATATAAAGTCTGAATTTCTTTCCGCGCCACTTCATGTTGTGAATTTGCTGTCCAATCAATAATTTCTAAGTTTTCCTTCTCGACAAAATCTTTAAGCAACTGGAAACAAGCATGCAACATTATCTCGTCCTTATCATGCCAACCATCGTTTAGCGAACCTATCTTTATTTCGTTGCACACTTCCATAGCCCAGCATAAATATGTTTACTTAAATCTCTCTTTCAACTTACCTACTAACTCCTCTACCTCGCTCATGTTAGCAGCACTTGCCTGCACAAAATCTGCCGGGCCGCCACCTTTTATATTCGGGGCAATTTCCTTTAATAATTGGTTGCCATTTACATTTAGCGATGGCGCTATACGTAAGTGCACCACATTTTTTCCGTTTACAGGCGCAGCTAGTAACAGCACAAAATTCTCTTTTAAATCATTTGCCAGTTGAATGCCCACCTTACGCAGTGCGTCCACCGAATTGATATCTACACTGGTTGATGCATAGAACTGCACATTGCCTACCTTTTCGATAGAGCCGGCAATCTGTTTCTTTAAATCAGCCACAGCACGGTCTTCAAACTGCATCAGTTGCTTTTTCAATTCTTCGTTCTCGCCCTTCAGGGTATCTATGCTCTTTACTGCATCTTTGGTGTTATTCAAAGCTGCTTTCACTTTTGCCAATTCGCTGATAGCATCGTTAGCCAGTTGTATAGCCTTGTTACCGGTTACGGCTTCAATACGGCGAACACCGGTACCAATAGAACTTTCCGATACTATTTTAAACAGGCCGATAGCGCCGGTGCTTTTCACATGCACACCGCCACAAAGCTCGCGGCTGAACTTTTCATCAAAGGTTATCACCCGCACAAACTCGCCATACTTTTCGCCAAACAAAGCCGTAGCGCCCATATTCTTTGCTTCTTCAATAGGCACATTGCGGCGCTCATCTAATGGAATATTTTCCATTATCTTTTCGTTCACTATCTGCTCTACTTTGGCTATCTCCTCATCGGTAAGTTTGGTAGAATGCGAGAAGTCGAAACGCAAATATTCCGGATTAACCAGTGAGCCTTTTTGCTGCACGTGGCTACCCAATACTATACGCAGTGCCGACTGCAACAAGTGCGTAGCCGAGTGGTTTTTGATAGTATCGTTACGCTTACCTGTATTTATTTTGGCATGTGCACCGGCATCTATTTTAGCCGGTAGTTTCTTTACAAAGTGAACTATCAGGTCATTCTCCTTTTTGGTATCCAGCACATCTACCTTCTCGCCACCAAAATCAAGGTAACCGGTATCGCCTACCTGTCCGCCGCTCTCTGCATAGAAAGGTGTTTTGTCAAGCACTACCTGGTACAACTCCTTATCCTTTTGCTTTACGCTGCGGTATTTCACCACCTGTGCATCGGCTTCAGTGTAGTCGTAACCTATAAAGTCCGTCTTCACATCATCACCTACGCTTATCCAGTCGCTCTGTTCGGTAGCGGCGTCAGCTTTGCCCTTAGCTTTTTGCTTTGCCATTTCTGTTTTAAAGCCTTCTTCATCAACCTCCCAGCCCTTTTCAGCAGCTATCAGTTTGGTTAAGTCGAAGGGAAAACCGAACGTATCGAACAGCTCAAAAGCGGTTTTGCTGTCAATGCCGTTCATGGCATCTATCCGCTTAATACCGTTAGCCAGCGTACGTAAAAACGCTGCTTCTTCTTCTCTTATCACATTCGCCACAAAACTTTCCTGTGCTTTTAACTCAGGGAAAATACCAGCAAACTGGTCAGCCAGCATGGGTACCAGCTCGCACAGAAATGGTTGCTCAAAACCTAGATATGAATAACCATAACGCACAGCGCGGCGTAGTATACGGCGTATAACATAACCGGCACCGGTACTGCCCGGTAGTTGCCCATCGGCAATAGTGAAAGATATAGTACGGATATGGTCTGCTACTACACGCAGGGCAATATCCTTCTTCTGGTCTTCGGTTAGTGTGCCTATCACCTTACCATCACCGGTTAGTTTAGGTGCAGTAAACTTGTAAGCATGTCCGCTCTTTTTAGCCAGAAACTGTATAACCGGTTGAAATATATCCGTATCGTAGTTACTGGTTTTCTTTTGTATGGCTACGCACAGTCGCTCAAAGCCCATACCGGTATCCACGTGTTGCGCCGCTAACTTCACTAACGATTTGTCAGCCTTGCGCTCAAACTCCATAAACACGTTGTTCCAAACTTCTATCACCTGCGGATGGCCGGCATTCACCAGTTCTTTACCATCCTGTGCTTTGCGCTCTTCATCGCTGCGCAGGTCTATGTGTATTTCGCTGCAGGGGCCGCAGGGGCCGGTATCGCCCATCTCCCAAAAGTTATCTTTCTTGTTTCCTTTCAATATCCGGTCTTCGGCTATCCACTTTTTCCATTCATCGGAAGCCTCCTGGTCAAAGCCTAGGTTTTCTTTGGCATCGCCTTCGAACACAGTTACATACAGGCGGTCTTTTTCAAGGCCGTAAACTTTAGTCAATAGCTCCCAGCTCCATTCAATCGCTTCTTTCTTAAAGTAGTCGCCAAAGCTCCAGTTGCCCAGCATTTCAAACATGGTGTGGTGGTAGGTATCCACACCCACTTCTTCCAGGTCGTTATGCTTTCCGCTTACGCGCAGGCACTTTTGGGTATCGGCTACGCGCTTATACTTTATGGGTTCGTTGCCCAAAAAGATGTTTTTAAACGGCGCCATACCGCTATTGATAAACATTAGGGTAGGGTCGTTTTTTACCACAATAGGTGCGCTAGGCACTATTTTGTGCCCTTTACTCTCAAAAAAGTCTAAAAATGCCTTCCGTATCTCCGTACTTGTCATGCCTTAATACTATAAGTGAAAAATGATAATAATTTAGCCCCGTTTAACAGGAGTGGCGAAAATAAAAGAATTCACTAAAGACCTTAAGATTTGGGCATATTCAGTAACATATCAAACAGGCTGGCGCTTTTAAAAAAGAAAGACCGTTTTGTGTTCAATACACATACGCTTAGCTACGAAAAAGCAGTGGTTAGCTGGACCGGCCGCATTTTCCGCCTGTTTTCGTTCCTGGTGGCCGCCCTTGTGTTTTCATTGGGTATCTCTACCATTTATTACAAGTTCTTCGATTCGCCTAAAGAGAAAGTGCTAAAGGCCGAGTTGAACGAAATGAAGGACCAATATTACATTATGAATCAGGAAGTAGACCGCCTTACAAGTGTACTGGACGGTCTGCACTACCGCGATGGCAATATTTACCGGGTAATGTTCGAAGCTGACCCGATAGATAAGGACGTGTGGCAGGCCGGTTCGGGCGGTGTTAACCGCTACAAATACCTGGAAAAATACGACAACGGCGACCTGATGAAAGACCTGGCCGTGAAGGTAGACAGGCTTAAGAAACAGATGGTGATACAAAGCCGCAGCTACGATGAAATTGCCGACCTGATAAAGAATAAAGAGAAGATGCTGGTGGCCATCCCCTCTATTCAACCTATACTTAACAAGCGGTTAGAGCGTATGGCCTCAGGCTTTGGCTGGCGTATTGACCCTGTTTATAAAATACAGAAGTTCCACTCTGGTATGGATTTTACCTGCCCGGTGGGTACCGATGTACACGTAACCGGCGATGGTACCGTAGAAGCGGTTAACTACTCCTTTGGTGGCTATGGTAACGAAGTAATAGTAAACCACGGATACGGCTACCGCACCCGCTATGCGCA
>DATGWP010000238.1:0-4493 GCA_035299425.1 Chitinophagales bacterium
GCTGAAATTAAAAGTGTATTTGGTGACGACTTACAGGGGGTTATAACACCTGACCAGGTGCGTGGCAGCTATAGTACTTTGGATGAAATGGCTACCGCCAATGCCTGGCCTTTGCTATCATCATGCAGAGGTAAGGTGCTGTTTGCCATGGAAGGCGGCGCTGTAGAAAACTACCTGGTAAACCATACTGCCCTAAAGGGCCGGGTAATGTTTGTATACAGCGAGCCGGGCCGGCCAGAGGCGGCTTTTGTAAAACGCAACGCCAGCACCCGAGACAAAGAGAAAATTAAGGAATTGGTAAAAAAGGGGTACATCATCCGCACCCGCTCCGATGCCGAAACCTGGGAGGCCCGTAATAACGATTACACTAACATGAACAGTGCTTTTGAAAGCGGTGCGCAAATTACCTCTACCGATTTTTACCAGCCCGATTTGCGTTTCAGCACCTTCTGTGTGCAGTTTCCGGGCGGCGGTGCAGGCAGGGCTAACCCCATCAACTCTACCGGCGAACCATTAACCGAGTAGCGCTGTCATTGCTGAAGATTTCGCATCCTTTGCAACAAAGTAGGGTGTGAATAGTTAAAGAAAACATAAGCCGGGTGCGGCTGCAGGTTGCTCAGGTGGTTTACCGATAGCTTTTTTAAAGAAGTTATAAGCGGTGTGGCCGAGTAAGTTTCTTTGGCATAGTTATCGGCTTCGTATTCGTTTTTGCGGCTAAACAGGTTCATAAACAAACCGGTAATGAGTGATATAGGTGCAAACAGCATTGAAAAAGTAACCAGCGATAAATGGAACGAGTTCTGTTTAGCGCCCAGCACTTCGGCCATTACCGGCTGCGAAGCCAGCCAGCCAAATACAAAAAACATAAAGCCCATTTGCAGTACCGATATAGCCATCCCCTGCAGAATATGTTTCTTTTTGTAATGGCCCACTTCGTGCGCAAGCACTGCCGTTATCTCTTCGGTGTTCATATCGTTTACCAGGTTATCGTACAACACAATGTTTTTTTTGCTGCCCAATCCGCTGAAAAATGCGTTGGCTTTGGTAGAACGTTTTGATCCGTCCATTATCATTATGTTAGTTAATGGAAACTGCACTTTGGCTGCGTAATCTTCTATGCTCTGGCGCAGGGTGCCACTCTCTAGCGGGGTTAACTTATTAAATAAGGGTAACAGCCAGTTGGTATAAAACATAGCCATAAGTATAGAGAAAGAAGCAACTATAACCCATGCAGCAATCCAGAATTTATCGCCTAATAAGCCAAACAGGAAAGTAAGCAAAGCCAGGATACCACCACCTACAATTACCGCCAGCAGCAGGCCCTTTAGCTTATCCATTACAAAAAGGCCGGGTGTAGTTTTGTTAAACCCGAATTTTTCTTCTACCACAAAAGTGTCGTAAATTTCAAAAGGCAACCCTATTAGTGAAGATGCCAGTCCAAGCACTGCAAAGAAAATAAGGGCCTGCAAAACAGGAGAAGATGAATAGCTGCGGGCCAACTCATCTACCCGGGCAAACCCACCAAACCACAAAAAGAGAATGGTGACTATAAGCATTAATACAGAAGAGATAATATCTACCTTAAAATTGGCAACGGCATAATCGCGGGCCTCCTGGTACTTTTTTGCATCGTACAAGTCCTTGACTTCAGTGGGCAATGGGCTATCCCAAGTTTTCAGGTTAAGCCAAGCCAGGGTTTTAGAAAGCGCAAACTCGAAAAGAATAAAACCAATAATGATATATAAAATGGTAAGGGCCATGTAGTGATTTTGGGGCTAAATTATATTTAAAAATATAAGTGACTATACCCCTGTAACAGGCTTGTCTTATTGGCAAATTACTAACAGATAGTTTTAACAAGCGCAGGCAAATAATCGCAGACTTTTTACATTCGCTTCGTATTTATTGAAAACCCAAACATGCTCTTTTAGTTATGAATTACTGGCTTATAAAATCGGACCCTGAAACATACTCCTTCGAACTGATGAAAAAGGAGAAAAAGACCTTTTGGAACGGCGTGCGCAACTATGCGGCCCGCAATAACATGAAGGCTATGAAGAAGGGGGATTTGCTTTTCTTTTACGAAAGTATGAATGGTGAACCGTCTATAGTGGGTATTACTAAGGTGGCCAAAGAAGCCTACCAGGACCCTACTACCGAAGAAGTAGCCTGGGTGTGTGTAGATGTGCAATATGTAAGCGCAATGAAACGGCCTGTAACGCTGGCCGAGATAAAGAAGAACCCAAAACTGACGCAAATGGCACTGGTACGCATATCGCGCCTGAGCGTGCAACCAGTTACCGAGGAAGAATGGGAGGAAGTATTACGAATGGCAGAAACTAAACCCTAAACCTGAATAGGGACTATAACAGCCGAATGGCAACCTGCAATGGCGAAATTCTCATTCAATAGTCTGCTTAACTCTGTTTCGAAATTAATGTCGGAAGATGAGGTAGTTGAGAAAAAGCTAAACCCACAGCAAAAAGCCCACCAGCAGGAAATAGAGAACAGCATATTGGTATTGGCTGCAGATGTTATCCGCTGCGATCGCAATTTTTCGGATGCTACCGAAAAATTTGTTCAACAGTTTTTGGCGAAACAGTTTGGTGCGGTAAACTCCAAACACCGGAGCAGCGCCGTAGCCAATCATATTGATATAGGCACCGAGCCGTTTACCAAAATTGCCTGTAAGCAGTTAAAGTTATTGACTACGCATGATTCGCGGCTGCACATCCTTAGTTTTTTATTTGGTGTAGCAGCGGCCGATGATTTTGTAAATGCTAAAGAGTTACGTGCGCTTACCCGAATGGCCGGTTACCTGGGTATAAGCGATAAAGACTTTAAGCAGATAAAGCAAACTGCACTGGCCGGTAACAATCCATATTTTGCCCTAGGGTTGGAAGAAACAGCTACTATAGAGGAGGTGAAAATTGCCTACCGGAAAATGGTTTTAAAGTATCACCCCGATAAGCGGACAGATGGTGTAAGTGAGGAGGAAGCCAACCACAAATTCCGTGATATAAAACGGGCCTTTGAATTGATAAAGCAGCAGCACAAAAAGGGCGATTAAAAGCCAACTAACTTTTTATCTAACCCCTTGAAACCCTTTAGGGGTTGCAACACACAGGCACTTTCCGCTAAAACAGGCTACTCCGGCAGGTCGCTATACTTCTTCCTCCCTTTAAAGAAATACTGCCAAAGAATATTGATGGGCGTTAAGTGCACCGATGATGCATGAGGTATTCTCTTCCGCTTTTCCAGTAACGCAGGTATAGCAGCATAGAAAGAAAAATGCGCTTTAAGTATAGCCTGAAAGTCTTTGAAGTTCTTGTTTTTGCTGATGCTGTGAAAAGCCGCTATACCATCCAGCACCATGCGCCATAACATTTTTGGCAGCAGGGTAGAGGCCGGTAGATTCTTAAACATCATCATCAGGTTATTGCGGAAGTTGAGATACGTTTTGCGCGGATTGCCCTGTGGCAGGCTCCCGCCGCCTACGTGGTATATAACCGATGAAGGCACGCAGATAATCTTATAGCCCATGTTGCGCATGCGCCAGCACAGGTCAATCTCCTCCTGGTGGGCAAAGAAGTCTTCATCCAGTGCGCCGGCTTGCCAGTACACCCCGTTGCGAACAAAAAGGCAGGCACCGGTAGCCCAGAAAATCTCCTTTACATCGTCGTATTGGCCTTCATCTTTCTCAATAGTATTAAACAGGCGGCCACGGCAGAAGGCATAGCTGTTTCTATCCAGATAACCGCCGCTGGCACCGGCATATTCAAAATACTCGCGCCTGTAAAAGTCGCGCAGCTTGGGTTGGGCAGCGGCTATGTTCTTATCTTTATCCATTTCAGCTATTACCCGCTCTACCCAGTTGGCTGTGACTTCTATATCCTGATTTAGCAGCACATAGTACTCGGCGTTAACGTGTTTAAGTGCATCGTTATAGCCACCTGCATAGCCACCATTGCGGGGGTTTTGAATAATGCGGACATTGGGGTAATGCTGCTGTAAGAACTCAATAGAGCCATCCGATGATTGGTTATCGGCCACAATAATTTCGCAAAGCTGCGCAGAGGTATGCTGCACTACCGACGGCAGAAACTGCTCGAGGAATTTCTTCCCGTTCCAGCTCAAAATTACGACCGCTACTTTCTTTGCTTGGTTCATTGGTTAATACGCCGCCAAACATAATGGAAAACAGCAAAGTGCGAAAAGGTGTTTTTTTTGAAAAAGTGTCCATACCCTTCCATTGTAAATGGTTGATTTTTAAAAACTTGTAAAGCCAGGGTGTCCATACGGTGGTGGGTAATTTTGGCATTACAGGTATTGGTTATATTAATTGTAATGAAAGTTTATATTTATTTATCAATTAACCTAAAAACACACCCATGACAAGAAATGCAAAAGCGCTGGCATTGTTTGTTTTAATGGCTTTGACCATTAACAGCATAACAGCAAAAGAGAAGGTAGATACCACCGAAACGGCGGGA
>DATGWP010000239.1:0-69862 GCA_035299425.1 Chitinophagales bacterium
TAACCGGTGGCGGTGCTGCAACCTACGCATGGAGCGGTGGCGTTACTGATGGCACTGCCTTTGCACCAAACGCAACTGATACATATACAGTAACAGGAACTGATGGCAATGGTTGCTCTGCAACTGCATCGGTAACTGTAATCGTAAACACTGCACCTACTGTAACTGCTACAGCATCGGATGCTGAAATATGCGCCGGTGAGCAAGTTACCTTAACCGGTGGCGGTGCTGCGACCTACGCATGGAGCGGTGGTGTTACAGATGGAGTAGCGTTTGCACCAAATGCAACTGATACCTATACAGTAACCGGCTCAGACGGCAACGGATGTTCGGCTACAGCAAGCGTAAGCGTAACTGTTAACGCTTCCCCTGCAGTTACAGCCAATACATCTGCTTCTTCAGTATGTGCAGGCGAGCAGGTTACCTTAACGGGTGGTGGCGCTACTACCTACGCATGGAGCGGCGGTGTAACGGATGGAGTGGGCTTCACACCAAATGCAACTGATACATATACTGTAACCGGAACCGATAACGGATGTTCAGCTACCGCTTCGGTAACAGTAACAGTTAATCCTATACCTACAGTTACAGCCAGCGCATCTGCTTCTTCAGTGTGTGCAGGTGAGCAGGTTACCTTAACCGGTGGCGGCGCTATAACGTATGCATGGAGCGGCGGCGTTACAGATGGTGTAGCATTTACACCAAATGCAACTGATACTTATACAGTAACCGGAACTTCTAATGGATGCTCAGCTACTGCAACAGTGACAGTGACAGTTAATGCAGCCCCTGCAGTTACAGCCAATGCATCTGCTTCTTCAGTGTGCGCAGGCGGCCAGGTTACCTTAACCGGTGGCGGTGCTACTACCTATGCATGGAGCGGCGGTGTTACAGATGGTGTAGCGTTTACACCAAATGCGACTGATACTTACACAGTAACCGGAACTTCTAACGGCTGCTCGGCTACTGCTACAGTTACCGTAACAGTTAACCCAGTGCCTACTGTAACAGCAACAGCATCTGCCTCAGCAATATGTGCAGGTGACCAGGTTACCTTAACAGGTGGTGGCGCTACTACTTATGCATGGAGCGGCGGTGTTACCGATGGAGTAGCGTTTACCCCAAATGCAACCGATACTTATACAGTAACCGGAACTTCTAATGGTTGCTCGGCTACCGCTACTGTAACAGTAACTGTAAACGCAGCACCTACCGTAACACTTACACTGCCAACTGATACTGCTGAACTGAACGGTGGAACAATTACCCTTTCGGGTGGTTCGCCTGCAGGTGGCGTATATAGCGGCACAGGTGTTACTGGTACAACATTTAACCCTACGGTAAATGGATTAGGTACAGTAACCATTACCTACACGGCTTCAGCTAATGGCTGTTCTGCTTCGGCTACTGGTACTATTACAGTGGTGAACACGGTGGGTATTGCTTCTGTATCTGCTCTTAGCGGTGTTCAGATTTTCCCTAACCCTACACAAGGCCAGTTTGTTATTAGCCTGGTAGCCCCTGCTGATAAAGAAGTAAATGTTGAAATTACAGATGCAACCGGTAAATTGGTTAATGCCTTTGTAATGACCAGACAGATACAGGACGTTAATATAGATACTTACGCAGCAGGCGTTTATTTCGTACGCCTTGCAAGTGGCGATAGCCGCAGCACACATCGTATAATTAAGCAGTAATTAAATAAAGCTTAAGCTGAATTTTAAATGCCACTCCGAAAGGGGTGGCATTTTTTTATGAGCACTAAGTGCGTAGCAGGTTTGTTTTTATATAACGTATTAATATGAAGAGTTAAATGTAAAGTGATTGAAAAGGCGGGCAAGGTCTTGTACTGATGTCCATTTTTCTGTCAATGTTGTGGCCAGAAGGGGTGGCCCATTGTAGAGCCAGGTAAACCGGATATAATACATAGAATAACAGCAAAACTTTTTTACCTTACTTTGAAATTGATATTCGTGACTTAATTTCCCACTATGCAATTATCATTTCCCGATTATCTCATTATCAGTCTCTATTTTATAGTTGTGCTGAGTGTTGGTTTTATGATCAAATACAAGATTAAAACCACCAATGATTTTTTGATGAGTAGCCGTAGTGTCCCCTTATGGATTACGAGTCTTGCCTTTATATCAGCCAACCTTGGTGCACAGGAGGTTATTGGCATGGCTGCATCAGGTGCCAAATATGGTATAATGACCTCGCATTTTTATTGGCTGGGGGCAATTCCGGCAATGGTTTTTCTCGGTATTTTTATGATGCCTTTTTATTATGGTAGTCGTGCACGTTCTGTACCTGAATATCTTGCGTTGCGTTTTGATGATAAAACAAGGAGCCTGAACGCAGTAGCTTTTGCTTTTATGACAGTTTTTTCTTCGGGTATTTCTTTGTATGCGCTCGCCTTACTTCTTAAAATTATTCTGGGCTGGAGTTTTGAATTTTCTGTTTTTACTGCTGCCGGAATTGTGCTTGTGTATACCTTTTTAGGTGGACTTACCAGTGCTGTGTATAATGAGGTATTGCAGTTTTTTCTTATTGTGCTGGGTATTGCCCCTGTTGTTTTTATTGGGTTGCATGAAGCCGGAGGATGGGAAGGGGTCGCTAAAAATCTGCCTCAGTCTATGGTGCATACTTGGAAGAATATGGGTTCTGCCAGCGATAATGCCATGGGTGTAAATTGGTGGAGTATGGCCATGGGTCTGGGTTTTGTGCTTTCTTTTGGCTACTGGTGTACCGATTTTTTGGTAGTGCAGCGGGCTATGATTGCGCGTAGCATGTCAGCAGCACAGCGCACTCCCATTATAGCTTCTTTTCCCAAAATGATGATGCCTTTCATCGTCATATTTCCGGGCCTTATAGCTATGGCACTAACAAATGCGGGTAGTGATTTTTCGCTTCCATTGAAACCTGATGGTCGTACTGATTTCGATATGGCGCTACCTTCCTTAATTGCACATTACTATCCTTCCGGATTACTCGGTGTGGGTGTAACTGCCCTGCTTGCTTCTTTTATGTCGGGTATGGCTGGTAATGTAACTGCTTTTAATACGGTTTTTACTTTTGATATTTATCAGGCCTACATCAAGAAGAACGGAACTGATCAACATTATCTGATGGTGGGCAAAATGGCAACGGTATTTGGTATTCTGGCATCTATAGGTACCGCTTATCTTACTTCGGGTTTTAATAATCTGAACGATTTTTTGCAACTTGTATTTAGCTTCGTAAACGCACCTTTGTTCGCCACATTTGCGCTTGGTATGTTTTGGAAAAGGACTACCGGGCACGGAGCTTTCTGGGGTTTATTGTTAGGTACTTTATTGGCTGCCGTTTTTCATGGCATTACCCTGTCGGAAGGGGATAAGGGGGGCTGGCTTGGAGGACCCGTTTATGTATTTCAAAGTGCCATGGGTCAGGCATTTGCTGTTGCAACAGTTGCATGGATAGGCTGCTTTATCATCACTATTTTAATCAGCCTTGTAACCAGGCCTAAAGAAGAAAAGGAATTAGTGGGCCTGGTATACAGCTTAACACCTAAACTAAAGGAATCTAAAAGCCCTGTTGCCATAGCTATTGTAATGATTGTTTTAGGCTTAATTCTTAACCTTATTTTTTTCTAATGAAAAAACTGACCGACCTGCGTTTTATTATTGGTATTTTCTTTAGCCTGTGCGGGCTTATTTTATTGCTGTGCTATTTTCTTTCTTCACAAAATAACCACCCGGAAATGAACTTGTATGCCGGTGGGCTTATGTTTTTGTTCGGGTTGGTTATGCTATTGCTATTCTATAAAGGCGATGTAGAAAATGCTTAATTTTACTATATGGAAACAGAAGTTGTACAATACCGGAATTACTACAAGAACGATCCAATAACACTGGCTGTACGTGAGCATTACCGAAAAATGCGCTCTCGCCAAACAGTTTACTATGTGCAACGGATGAAAAAGAAGTACCTGACTTTCGACAAGCCAATGCACGTATGGGAGGCTATGGAAAAACTGAATGCACTTATTGATGTGAGCGATCCGGATTTAACTTTGCCTAACGTGCAGCATTTAATTCAGGCAGCCGAAGGTGCCCGCCAGGCCGGTGAACCTGATTGGATGCAACTGGTTGCCCTGATACACGACATGGGGAAAGTGATGTATTTGTGGGGTAAAGATGAAGATGGTACCAGTCAGAACGAGCAGTGGGGACTTGTAGGCGATATATTTGTAGTGGGATGCCACTTGCCTGATACGTGCGTATATCCTGAGTTTAATAGCCTGAACGCGGATATGAGCGACCCGAGGTATAATACCACGCTGGGTATTTATGAAGCCGGTTGCGGGCTGGATAACCTTGAACTTGCCTGGGGACACGATGAATATCTGTATCAGGTTTTAAGTAAACATCCGGGTAACAAAATACCTGAACAGGGTATGGTAGCGGTACGATATCATTCATTTTATCCTTGGCATAGTGGCAATAGCTATGCAGAACTGGAATGTGAAAGGGATAAAATGTATAAGGAGTGGGTTAAATCTTTTAACCGTTTCGATCTTTATACTAAGCGCCATGAAATTTTCGATTTAGACGCTGTAAAAAATTATTATCAGCCTATAATTGAGAAATACCTTGGCACGGAGCCAATCTGTTGGTAATTAGGGGTGGAAATTATAGGTCCGGCACCGTTTTCAGCGGTACAGGGGAGTGTTATTTAGATCCCTATACTTCTTTACAATCAACTGTTCATAAGGTAACTACGCATGTAGTAAAGTTAACTGCTATAGATGGATTTGCGCTGCGGAGACAAAATAACGGCTGCAAAACTTTTATTTTCAGTTATAAAAGGATGCTTCGCCGACACCCATCTTTAGGCATATCTCTTGTACCGGTACATCACTATCAGCTTGTTGTAACCCAACTGCTATTTGCGCCTTCGTAATTTTCATTTGTTCAACGCAATTACTGTTTTTAAGGCTATTAATAATTACCCGGTTTTTCTGGTTTACTTTTGTCCGATTTTTAGGGGTGAGGTCACGGCAGTAATAAAGGACCCAGTAACCCCGATTATCTGGCACAAGTGCAAGGCAGTATAGATACTCTTCAATCCTTCGGTTAAAAAAGCACCTATCCCATCTCAATTGGTTACCGCTTCTCGTAGCGGTTTAGATCCTGATTTGTCGCCCGCCGATGCAGTGGTGCAAATAGCACGCCTTGCTAAGATAAGGGGCAGTAATGAAGATAAGTTGATAATAATAGTAAACAATAATACACTAGGGCCTTTGTTTTGCCCATCGAAATAAATTTGCTGATAGTGAATATTGAATTGAACAACATTAGATAAATTGAACTTTAATGAAAAAGATAGCTATACTGTTACTTGTATTAATTGCCACTCCGGGTTCGGGGTATTCGCAAACATTATCACCTGCAGAACGCGAAGCGATAATTAAAGAATTACGCCAGCAAATATTGGATTCGCTACGGAAAGATGTAACTGTAATTCATACAGCCGAAGACAGTCTGAAAACTGAAAATGCTAAACCCTGGAAAGGTAATTTGGAACTAAGCGCCTACATAGAAGCTTACTATTTGTTTGATATTAATAACCCGGCGAGCGGTAATGGTCCGGGATTTATATACAGCCATAACCGGCACAACGAGTTTAATGTAAACCTTGCTTTTGTTAAACTTAACTACACTGCCGCCAGGTTACGCGCCAACATTGCATTAATGGCGGGCACTTATAGCAATGCCAACCTTTCGGCAGAGCCCGGTGTACTTAAAAATGTTTTCGAGGCAAACGCCGGTATAAACCTTACTAAAAAAAAGCAGTTGTGGTTGGATGCAGGCATTTTTGCTTCGCATATTGGTTTTGAAAGTGCCGTTGGTAAAGATTGCTGGAACCTTACGCGCAGCATACTTGCCGATAACTCTCCGTATTACGAAAGTGGTATAAAGCTTACCTATACATCGGATAACGGAAAGTTTTTGGCAAGCGGCTTGGTGTTGAATGGCTGGCAACGCATACAAAAGGTAGGCGGCAATTCTTTTCCTTCTTTTGGCTGGCAAATACAAGGCAAACCCAATGATAAAATCCTTATCAACTCGTCTTCTTTTATTGGTACCGATAAACCCGATAGCACGCGTCGAATGCGTTACTTCCATAACCTTTATGCCATATTTAATGCTACCGGTAAATTAGGCATTACACTCGGTTTTGACATCGGAGCAGAACAAAAAACTAAAGCCGGTAACCAATACGATTTGTGGTACTCACCGGTATTTATTATCCGCTATGCACCTATCGAAAAATTGGCTATTGCTGCCCGCTTTGAATACTACAGTGATAGAAATGGCGTAATAGTGGCCACCGGTACGCCTAATGGCTTCGAGACTTTTGGCTACTCGGTAAACCTGGATGTAATACCATTTGCAAACGCCATGATACGTATGGAGGGCCGGATGTTTCAAAACAGACTGGATGAAATTTATGAGAAAAGAAACGGTAGCTTTACCAAGGTGAGGCCCAGTGCAGGTTTTTGTTTTGCCTATAGCTTTGCGCACCAATTTAAGTAGCCATGGATGAAGTGCAGAAATCGGCAGAGGAATTTCTTGAGATTATAAATAAGTCGAGGCTGGGAAAGTTCATTTACGCAGGTAACAAAGAGAGTTACTTTACCCCAAATATCGCGAGGTAAAAAGCAACGACATAGTTATTGGCGAATTGATAGTGCTGCATAATGTAACACCTTTCAAGGAACTCGATTCGGCTAAAACCAATTTTCTGGCCACAGTGTCGCATGAGTTGAAAACGCCTATATCTTCTATAAAGATGAGTTTGCAACTTTTAAAAAACGAAACTAGCGACAATCTGAATGCAGGGCAAATTCAATTGATTGATAGTATTGCTGAAGATGTCGGGCGCCTTTTAAAGATAACCAGCGAGTTGCTAAACATGACCCAAATTGAAACCGGCAATATTCAACTTAGCATAGGCCCGGTAGAACCTCAAAAAATTGTACATCTGGCAACAGAAGCGGTGAGTGCGCTCGCGGAGCAAAAACAAATAAGGTTGCAAGTGTATGAAGATGAAAATTTGCCACCGGTGAGTGCTGATTTAGACAAGAGCGCCTGGGTAATGGTTAATCTGCTGACCAATGCTATACGACACGCGCCGGAAAACAGCCAGATTAATATTTCTGTTACCTTGAAGGGAAGACGAATAGAGTTTTTAGTGAAGGACTATGGGGGTGGTATAGACGGGAAGTACGTGTCACGGGTGTTTGAACGTTACTTTAAAGTACCTGGTAGTGAAGGCGGCACGGGATTAGGATTAGCTATATGCAAAGAGTTTATAGAGGCGCAAGGCGGTAGAATTTGGGTAGAAAGTAAACCTGGTGCCGGAGCAACTTTTGGCTTTGAATTAAATAGTTGATAATTTTTGAAAGCACTGTAGGAACGAAACTTTGACCCGGGTTCTTTTCAATAATCGTAAATATGTTCAACGGTAGTTTTAGTATCCTTGCAGTGGTGTATAAATGGCAGTAGCTGGCTAACCGGTAGCAGGTATAGCTGGCGCTGAATGCTGCTATTGGTAACTATGGCCGAGGTATAAAGTAATTCGGTGCCGGGGAAAACGATAGCCTGGCCTTGATTAACTATAACAGATACGGTGATGGTGTGATTACCGCCTATTTCTTCAATCGCTATTTGCTTATCGGCTAATTGTGGTATGGTTTCATTAAATACATCCCATCTGCCAATGGCGAGTATCTTTCTATCGCCTTGTTGTTTTACAATTTTTAGGTGCGCGGTTTGTGCCACGGAATCCTGCAAGGAGGCGAGGACATAAATATCTGTAACCGGTGGCTCGTAGCTATGTTTTGCGCCCCACTCAATTACGCGCGAGTAAAATGCTTTGAAGGAAAATTCGAGGGTAAAGAAAAGGGTGCGTTCCCACTTACGTAGAAAACCGCCACCGGAAGTGTCTGAAACGGCCCATACTTTTTTAACCCAGGGCAGAAATTTGAACTCATACCAGGGCTGGTGATAAATAACATCGCTGTAAGCGCGCTGGGCTTGTATGATTATTTTTTCCTGCGAGGAAATGTTTTTAGTAGCAAAGAGGTTGAAAAACCTACCTACCGTATTTTCGTACAAAGACTTTATGCAGTATTCTACGGTTACACTTACGCCAATAATCTTCAACATGGTTTTGTATTCCTTGTTTTCAGGATATGCTTTAGATGTGAGTTTAAGCGAACGGTCGTAGAGTTTCCAGTATTCGTTAACAGAGGCATAGAAAGGAAAGGCCGAAGGGTTTTTGCCGCTTTCTAAATAGTCGGCATATTCCTTAGGGTTAAATACCAAATACCACTCGGGCACGGTAAGCAAGGTTTGTTCTTCGGGGCGGAAATAGCCTTTTATATTGTTTCTTTCATGTTCAATACTGCCCCTCATGCCGGGGTTGTACTTATCCAATAGTTTATTGGTAAACCGGTGGTTGGGGTCAACTCTTTTCTTTACTTCAAAATATTTGTCGGCGTTTGGATAACCTTTTTCAAATTGGGCTACGGTGGCATGCGGCTGATAGGGCAAATACCAGGTGCCCTGCTCGCTGATAACGGCATCGGTCATTTCCTGTGTCCACTGCTTTACTTTTTCTTTTGCTTTGGCATCGGTGCCTTGCTGGTAGTATATTACATAGGCAAAAACCTCGCGGGGCGCCCACGATAGATAAGATTCTGTATCGGGCAAGGCGTGGCGCAACGATACGTTAACTACGTTTACACGATAGCGGTTGAAGATGTCGCGCATTTTAGGTGTAAAGGAGTTTATGTTCTGAACCGGAATAAAATACTCCTGCAATACGTAGGTTTTGTCGCCGCTATTAATGGGTTCCAGTTGGCGGACATCGTAGCTGGCTTCGTAATTGCGCCATAGTACTTTGTGCTGGCTGTAGTAAAAAGGATCGACCAAGCACTTGCGGAACCATTTGCCGAACCTGCCCCAGGAAACTATTTTAACCAACTTTGATTCGAGCCAGTACCTGCCATCTCCCAAATTAATTCGCGCGGTATCGGTTACGGGGTTGTTGGTTACGCTCCACGAAATACTGTTTATTTCATCGTAGTGCGGTGGATAGAGGTCTCCATTTTGAAAGATGACGTTTGCGCTGTCCCGTATTTGCCGGTTAAAGTAAGTGTAGTAATCTTCTGCTTTTACTATTTCGCATTTGCGCTGCACTTTTACATTATCGGCTAGCTGCAATGTGGCCTCAACAATTACGCCTATGCCCCCATAGCCGCCGATAGCGGCGTTAAACAGGTCGCTGTTAGTTTCGCGGTTGGCTGTAACTACCTCGCCCGATGCAAGCACTAATTTGATTTGCTGTACAGATGAAATAACCGGCCCATGGCCAATATACCTGCCGTGGCAGTTGACAGATATAGCCCCGCCTACGGTAAAATCGGCATACGTCTGCATGATTTTTACCGATAAATTATAAGGATCGATAGCGCGCTGAATATCGCGCCACCTGATGCCCGGCTGAACGGTGATTTGTTTGCTGACGGTATCCAACGAAATTATTTTGTTGAATTGGGTCATATCAAAATGCAGGCTATGCTCGAAGGCGGTTTGCCCGCCCATGCTAAATTTGCCACCGCCTATAGATATGGGCCCGGTGGAGGTTTTGATGGCTTCTGCTATTTCTTCTACGGTGCGCGGTTGCATAATACTATCTACCTGTATAGAATTGAGGCGGGTAATATCGTTGATGTGCCGGTTGGTTAAAGTTTTGTTGAATTCACTATCGCCGGCAGTTTTAATAACCACCACCATGCAAAAAACAAACAGCAGCAAGCCATAAAAAACAACAGCTAATGGTTTTTTGCTGTGAATGAATGTAAGCGCTGCTTTTAGAAAGCGCGCTACACGGTTTGCAACAAATAATAGCAAGGTTAAAACTGACCGAAGTAGGGAGCGGACTTTTTTCATTAGTGGGGTGGGGGAGTAGCCGGTTAAACTTTAGTAAATAGCATTAAGGCATTTTTGGTAGGGTCGCCTTGCTGAAACAGGGTGCGTTTGTCAAATTTAAACCCGAGGTTTTCTACAAAGCCGCAAATAAAGTTCAGCGAATAAAAGTTCCGTATTTCGCTTTGGTTATACTCCCACGTTTCTTTTGTGCCAAGGTTGAATACATCGTGCGCAAGAGCTACTAAGGTTTTTTGATCTTCCGTATCGCAATCGTGGTCGCGCAGTATTAATTTTCCGCCCGGCCTGAGTGTGTCGCGAACAGAAGAAATAAAAGGTGTGCGAAGATCAAGGGGGCAATGGTGGAAGCCAATGTAAACGGTTACAAGATCAAGGCTTTCTTTGGGTATAATATCGGCATACTTTGTTTTGTAGGATGCCAAAGGAATGTATTTAGCACCTATAGATATCTGGCCGCGGTCGAACATTTCTGTAATGGCATAGCCCGGCTCTTTACCATCGGCATAATACCTGTTGCCGGTAATGTTTACTTTTTCTTCCAGGTAATCTAAATATCTGCCTGAAGAGCCTATCTCTAAATAGCCGTTGTAGGTTCCACCCTGGCCTAAAAGGATAAGGGTTTCCCTCGCCATTTCGTCTTTCTGTTTTAGCAGTGCGGGTATCTGATAACGAAAAGTGGAAAACGCAGGTGATACTTTATGTAAGCTGGACTGGACTTCGAGATAGACTTGTTGGTCATCGGCTGACTTATGCGATGCATCATCTATCAGTTTATGCATATCCTGCTCAGGGTATAGCGTGAATACATTTTTAAGGAACCCGAAAAAATTATTCTTCAATTGGCTGTTGGAGTAAATATGCCTGAAATTGCTACGGGCTGTGGTAAATGCATTTGCTGCGCCGAATGAAAAAGCGCGGGCAGCGGCGGCAACCAATAATATTGTTTTTATAAAGTCACTTCTACGCATAGCAGTTTTTTACTGAACCATTTTTATCCTTTAGACTGGCTTAAAGATAAATGTAATAATAAACTTATAGCAATGTGCCTGATGCAGGCAGCCGCTTTGTTTAAGTGCGGAAAGTAGACATTGCGGGTTGCAAGGTGGCAGAGATATACTAGTAGTGTAGCCTTCAAGGTCGACTTATCGAACTTTTATAGTGACATTCAATTGGTTAGTTTTTATCAAAGCAACTTCACTTGACAATATGCTGCGACCTGCCTTTGGACTTCATAAAGCATTCACACCTTAGCTTCTTCTGTAAATCAATTAAGCAAAATAGATAGGGCAAATAGCAATAAATTATTACGCCCTCTTACAACTATATACCAACCTAAAGCATCAGATTTATTTAAGAGTAAAAGCACATTGATTTAACCTTATACAATCAGGCAGTAGATGTTTTTGGATAGTAGACCACATATTCCGTTACAGCAGGTAGCTACACTAATAAAAAGGCTATTCGCAACAAACAACGTATTGGTAAAAAGAGCCGCTGCCCTTTCATTTAACATTATGCCAGCTTGCTGTTTTTTTATATGTGCTGCGCTTAATAATACTTTATCAATCAATAAAAGCCCGGAATGTTTTCGGGCTTTTGCATTTTAAATACGGCAATTGTTATGAATTTTAGAAAAATAGAAATAGTACGCTTAATATTTACTCTGCTGGCAATAAGCCCGCTGGTTACACCTGTTACGGCTCAGGTGGTAATTAATGAGGTAATGCATTACCCATCTACGGCACAAGGCATAGTAGCCAGTGGAACGGAGTATGTAGAATTGTTTAACACTAATCCCTGCCAGGCTGTAGATATAAGTTGTTTTATATTAGGGTGTGCAGATAACGATGGAGGTATTGTAAACAATGCCGGTAGTATTGTTATTCCATTTGGTACAGTGATCCCTCCTTATGGTCATTACGTAATCGGAACTTCGTCCTCATCTGCTAACCCCGCATCTGTTGATTTTAAAACTAATACTAACACGGGTAATTATTGTACGGTTGGTAATTTTGTATTGGCCAATGGCGATGGCTGGGTAGCGCTATACAACGCAAGCGGCATACCGGTAGATGCATTGTACTGGACTGTTAGTGCAGGTGAAGCAAATAAGGTAGGTACCGATACTGACTTTGACGACAACCCCTGTACACCCCCTACTGTAGCTAACTGTGTGGCTATATCAACCACCTTGCCTTCGGCAAAGCAGATATTTCAGAACTACCCCTCAGCAATTAGTTATATAGGCCAATATGTAAATGCTAATACTATTAGTAGAATACCCGATGGCGGTACCTGGACACGCGTTGTTGCCCCATCTATAAACGATGCCACAGTGGGTAACTGTAACGGAGGTACTTGCCTTACCCCAAGCGGCATAACATTTACAGCAACCAAAGTTAACCCTACCTGTGCTGGCAGCAATGGTAGTATTACAATAAGTGTTACCCCGGCTGGCAACGCAACCTATAACTGGAGCGCCAATGCAAACACCGGCAATGCAGCCACTGCATCTAACCTTAATACGGGCACCTATTCTGTTACCATTACACAAAACGGTTGCACCAAAGACACCTCCATAACTCTTACCGCCCCTTCAAATCTTGCTTTAGTTATCAGCAACCCGGTAAACCCCACTTGCGCAGGTAATGATGGTTCATTAACTGTAGCGCTTTCAGGAGGCAGCGGTCCATACACTATCACGGTAGATACAGGTAGTTCATCGTACAATTTTACAAGCCCTGTTGCTGGTCAAATCAATCAGGGCAACCTGCCAGCCGGCACTATCAGCATCAGCGTTATAGACGGTAGTGGCTGTACCGCCAGTGCCAGCACAACACTTACTGCACCGGCCAACTGTTGTAACCTGTCGCTATCGGCGGCTGTGGTACAACCTACCTGTGGCCAAAGTAACGGAAGTATTTCTGTTACTCCACAGAGCGGCTCAAGCAGCTACAGCTACAATTGGGCTGGCGGGCAAAGTACAAATGCGGTAACCGGTGTGGCCGCTGGCATTTACCAACTAACCTTAACCGATAACAGCACAGCCAACTGTTTTATAGATACATCTTTTACGCTAAACTCTAATAGCTCGTTAACAATAACTATCAGTAATGTGGTAAACCCTACCTGTGCCGGCAACAATGGTTCATTAACTGTAGCGCTTTCAGGAGGCAGCGGGCCATACACAATTACGGTTGATACTGGCAGCGCATCGTATAATTTTACCAGCCCGGTAGCAGGCCAGGTTAATCAGGGCAACCTGCCAGCCGGCACTATCAGCATTAACGTTGTAGATGGTGGGGGCTGTACTGCCAGTGCCAGCACAACTCTTACTGCTCCGGCCAACTGTTGTACATTTACCGTATCTGCCAATAGTACACAACCGGGCTGCGGTACAGCAAACGGCAGTATAAGCCTTACAGTAAGTGGCGGCTCTGGCAATTACGCGTATAGCTGGAGCAATGGGCAAAGCACAGCTTCACTATCTGCCCTGCAGGCAGGTACATACCAGGTTACCATTACCGATAATGCTTTTGCCGGTTGCACACGCGATACGTTGTTTACACTATCCAACCCCAACAGCCCTGCTATTAACACACTAAACCTGGTGCAGGAAACTTGTCAGGGCACCAGCGATGGTAGTATAACAATAGTTGCTTCGGGTGGTTCTGGCTCACTATCTTATCAATGGAGTGCTAACGCTGCTACCGGTAACTTGGCCACGGCTGCTAACCTTACCGCCGGCCAGTACTATTTTACAGTTACCGATGCTGCCAATTGCCAAACCAGTGGCAGTGCAACTATACAAAGTGGTATTTGCTGTAATCTGCAAATTGCTGTAAACGCAACGCCTACTACCTGCGGGTTCAGCAATGGAGATATATCTGTACAGGCTATTAACGGCAGCACACCTTATAACTATGCACTTAAACCCGGCCCACTGCAACCCAATAGCTTCTTTGATCAGCTACCAGCGGGCTCTTATGAAGTACTGGTAGTTGACAACAACGGCTGTGCAGATTCTGTCAGTATAACAGTAGCTGGCAGCACCAATACGCTTGCTATAGCGTTTACTACAACCGGTGTATCGTGCAATGGTGGTGCAGATGGCACAGTAGCCAGTACTGTTACTGGAGGCAGTCCGCTTTATAGCTATGCCTGGAGCAACGGAAGTACCAACAGTACTATTAGCGCAGTTTCGGCAGGGCAGTACATTGTTAGTGTAACAGATAACGATGGGTGTAGTGTAACAGGCACAGCAGCTGTTTCGCAACCAGCACCGCTTGTTGTTACGCTTGGTAATGATACGTCTATCTGCACAGGCAACCAGTTGAATATTGAAGCGCCTGCAGGCTATCAGGCATATAGTTGGAGTAATGGTGAAACCGGCAACCAGATACAGGTAAGCACAACAGGCCTGTACACCCTAACCATTACCAATAGCAACAACTGTTCTGCATCTGCTTCTGTAAACATTAATGTGGCTATACCTGTAAAACCGGACTTAGGTAGCGATATAAGTGTAATCGAAGGGGAAAGTACTTTGCTATCGGCAACCAACATATCTGGCGCAAATGGAACCTACCTTTGGGCTCCTGCACAAACATTAAGCTGTAGTAACTGCAGTGCGCCAGTAGCTACACCAGCTACAAATACATTTTACACACTACTGTATATAGATGGCAATAATTGTACAACCGGCGATACCATACTGGTTAATGTAACGCCGGTTGGTAGTGTATTTTATCCTACAGCATTCAGCCCCAATGGAGATGGCAATAATGATACCTACCGTGTACTGGGTGCCAGCCCAAAATTTTTCAGGTTGAAAATTTTTAACCGCTGGGGCGAACTGGTATTTGAAAGCAGTAACATAAACGATGAATGGGATGGTATCTATAAAGGGTTACCGCAACCTATGGCTGTATATGTTTATTCATCCACAGTAACCCTTCAAAACAACCAAACCCGCGACTATAAAGGAAGCATAACATTATTACGATGAAAACTATATATATGAAAAATTACCGCCAATCAGTACTAACCTTGTTTGTTCTGTTGCTATTTGTAATTAGCAATGGCCAGATACTTACCGAAAGTTTCGATTCAACATCGTTTCCACCCGCAGGCTGGAGCAATGTACGCATTGCTGGTTTTGCATCGCCGGGCACATGGCTGAGAGTTGCTGCAGGTACTAACCCTACCTGCACACCGCACTCTGGCGCAGCTATGGCTTATTTTAATTCATATAGCTGGAGCGGTGGAAACGCTTCTGACTTAGCTACACCTACTCTTGATTTTTCATCGGGCACATTTGCAGTATCGTTCTGGATGTATCGCGATGGAGGACAAACTTCAAAGTACGATAGTGTGGCAGTATATGTAAATACAACAGTTTCATCTGCAGGTGGCACGCGTATAGGCCTGGTAAACAGAGCTGGTAATCTTTCCCCTGCAGTGCAGGCCGACGGCTGGTACCAATATACGTTCAACATACCGGCATCATATAGCACGGCAACTAATCATATCATATTTAAAGCAACATCCGATTTCGGCAACCGGATGTATATAGATGATGTTACAGTGTACTTGTTTACCCCACCCACAGATGTGGACTCTGTAACTGCTACCAGCCAGCAGGTATGTACAGGCAGCCAGCTTACCTTACACGCCAATGGTATTGATGGTGCCGTATACTGGTATGCCGATTCGTGCGGTGGCACCAGTATTGCTACCGGCGATGGCATTACAGTTTCGCCCTCACAAAACACCACTTACTTTGCCCGTAATTTTAACAATAATCTGTTTAGCATTAACTGTGCATCGGTTAGCATAACTGTAAACCCGGTGTATAATACCGTGGTATACGATACCATATGTGCCGGGCAAAGCTACTTACTACACGGAGGCCAACACGCAGATACAACAGGAACGTATAGTATTAACCAGCTAAGTGCCGCTGGCTGCGATAGTAACACTACAGTATACCTTACTGTACGTCCTGCAACCTATGGGGCATTGCAGCTAACAGGTTGCGCCGGCAATACTATTACCTATAACAATAAATCATATACGTCGGCAGGGGTGTTTGCCGATACGCTTGTTAATTACTATGGCTGCGATAGCATTGTAACACTCACAATAGCATTTACACCAGCCATTACTACCAACGTCCAGCAAACTATCTGCTTTGGCGATACATTCCTGTTTAATGGCAATGTTTATTTTGAAAACGGCACCTATTATGATACACTAACAGCAGCAAATGGCTGCGATAGCATACTAACCATAACCATAACACAGTTACCTCTGGCAACAGGTAGTATTGCACTTAGCAGTTGCTTTGGCGGTTCGGTAGAATATAACGGAGAATTTTACTCCTCTACAGGCACTTACACCGACACGCTTACTGCCACTACCGGTTGCGATAGTATTGTAACTATACAAGTGGCAATTAATGCGCCGCTGGCTTCGGCTGTTAACTTTACTATCTGCAATAATGATTCGGTGTTGTATAGCAATAACTATTATTACACAGCGGGCACATTTTACGATACCCTTACAGCACAAAGCGGTTGCGATAGTTTTGTAACCATTATTATTACACAGCTTCAGGTTCTCTCATCCACTGTAAATTTTGCCTTATGCCAGGGCAGCAGTATTGAGTATAATGAACGGGTATATTCCATAGCAGGTACCTACACTGATACTTTAACAGCTACAAGTGGCTGCGACAGCATAGTTGCTATACAAATTGATGCATTGCCGGCAAACTCGTCAAACGTCAACCTTAGTATCTGCCCGGGCGATTCGATAGTTTACAACAACATAACCTATACTACAGCAGGCAGCTATACAGATACCCTTGCAGCTGCTACCGGCTGCGATAGTGTGCTATACATTAACGTAAATACACTGCCACTAATAACCAGTACGGTTAATATTACTATATGCCCCGGCGACAGCGCCTTTTATAATGGTAGTTATTACTACGCTGCCGGCACGTATACCGACACACTTTCCAGTATTTACGGCTGCGACAGTATTAGCCTGATAAATATATCTACCTATAATGTAGACACCCCTGTGGTGACGCAAAACGGTCAGGTACTGGAAACCGGTATTTACAACTCATACCAATGGCTTAAAGACAATAGCCCTATATCAAATGCTAATGGGCAAACCTACGCTGTAGCACAAAACGGCAACTACGCTGTTTTAACCACCGATGAAAACGGTTGTACTGCTATATCGCAGGCTGTTAATGTAACCGGTACGGATATACAATATAGTGCGGATAGCCGTATTACATTGTACCCTAACCCCGCAAACACTACCCTATACTTTAAAGGGCTTAAAATTAACTGCACCTACAATGTTATGATTTATAACCCCATTGGGCTGTTAGTTACTAATAGCTACCTAACAGCAAGTAACGGTTTAGATGTAAGCGGTTTGCCATCAGGTGTGTATACTCTTTCTTTGCAAAGCGGATTGGAGGTTGTACATTACACTTTTATAAAACAGTAGTATTGAAAGGTAAGCGTCTATTTGAATTATTAATCTGCTTAAATAAAACAGAACACCGGCAGTTGGTTAACCAATGTAAGCTGTCGTTGGATAAACGCGCGGCTGATTTACTTACATTACTTAATCATCGCAATCTGAACGATAAGGTATTTGAAAAAATACTATGCAATATAAAAAGCAGCCGTAGCTTTAAAAGTCAGCAAGAAGCCGATAAGTACATTCGAAGATGGATAGACTATAGTTGTAAGGAGATAGAAGCGCTAATAATCAAAAACACGTTTTCCGCCCCTGCCAACAGGTATCATCAGTTGGCCTCCCATTACGATGCGTTAAATAATAGCACGCTAGCGCATTACTACACTTTCGAAGCAATTGCAATTGCAGAAGCACAAGACGACCACCAAACGCTTATTGATATGTACGACATACAATTGCGTTGGCTTGGCAGAAATCAGAACAAGCAAAATATCCGGCAGATTGATGCACTGCTTGGGAAAAGGAAAAAAGCAGCGGAAAGAGCATACCACAAGGCCATGTCATATTTTTATACAGTATGCTCATCGTTATACATAGATAATCCGTACAATCAGGCTTACATCAAAATAACTCCGGATAAGCAGGAGTTTGAAAATCTACGTAACGGCACCGACGACGAATACTCTCAAATACTATATACCTTATCTGAAGTAAGGTTTAGCTTTTACAACAAACCTGTATTTGAGCGTAGTATCAAAAACCTGTTTAATCAAATAGCTTCAAGTGGCCTTACAACTAAACAAAAAGAATACCTCGAACGAAGTTGCCGGTACATAAGGGTAATTGGCGGACTATACTACGGATATTCTATAGATGTTATGATTGCTGATACAGAGCGCATACTGGATATAATGCTTAAAAACAGGATATACGACACAGTAAGTTTCTTTTTTCTGCTTTTTTTCCTGCTAATTAAAAATGATGTATCCAGATATAATTTTCTGCTAAACAAGTATGGTACTGTGTTTTTTAGCAATACCAGCAATGATTACTTGCTTTTACTGCAAGTCCTTAAAGATTATAAAACCTGTAATGATTTTTTAATGCCGGAAGCTTTACAACAAGCGAGCTACTCTACTAATTTGTATGTAGCTGCCTGGAGTAAGCTGTTAGAGCTTGCTACATATAAAAACAGTACACGTTTACATGCATCGTTGGTAAAACGCATTAAGCGCTTTAATAAGTTGAATAACACCCTGAAAATAATAAACCACCCGCTTACTATTTTGCTGGAGTGTATAGATAGCAAAAAGAACGTTTCGCCGGCAATATTTGAATACTATCAGTGGGTTCTGCAGCTACAAAACAAATAGGGCAATACCGGAAAAAATGAAATCCACTTAATCAAATTTATGTTGTTATACAATGTAAATTTGGTCTGTGTACGGACTTACAAAAAAGCATATATTTTTTTTACTGGCAGCAGTACAAATATCTATTGTCAGAGCACAAAATGTAGGTATCGGAACAAACAATCCGCAAACTAAATTACATGTAGCAGGGGCAATAAGTGTTAAACCCTCTTACCAAACAGCAGGCAACACTATTACAATACCCGACAATTACTCCATAGTCCGAATTTCTGATAATGGGAGTAATTCAACAAATAACGCAGTAATTGCTAATGCTGTAGAGGGTCAATATCTTACTATATACAACAAAGATGCAGAATCTGTAAGCTTTTACGGCTATTTCATCACTGCTTTAAATGGTGTTTCATCTTTTGCTTTTATTGATAATGCCTGGCGATTAATTGCCAGTAACAATTTGGGGGGGAACTACAGGAGCTACCGGTGCAACCGGTAGTATCGGACCGGCAGGTGCCACTGGCCCTGCCGGTGTTACCGGCCCATCCGGAAACACCGGCATCACAGGCCCAACCGGCGCTACTGGTGCAACCGGATCTGTTGGGGCAACTGGTCCGGGAGGCTATACACTAGTGGTTGGGCACGCAAACACTAGTTTGCTAAAAAACAGTACTTACGTTACAGGTGGGGCTTTTGACTTTGCAGCGTTAACCGTGTTTAACGACCGTCCCTCCCGGCAAACTATAGCTCCTGCTTCGGGGCAAATAAAGAGTATACAGGTAAATAGCGCCGTGGCGGGAACTTTGGCAGGTTCATCTAACGATAATTTTACCATGCTGGTTAAAAACATCACGCAGAATACCAGTCAGAATTTTGTAACTAATTATGGGTTAAGTTCCGGAAACCTTACCAGTGCATCGCGTTTAGACAACTACACTTTAAATACACCCCTTAATGTTAATGCAGGAGATAAAATTCAAATACAAATAATCACCCCCAACTGGACAACAGAGCCTACCGGAGTGTATCAAAAATTTACCATCTACATTGAATAAGTTATAGCCGATAGTGCTTCCGGATGGTAGTGCGTGATTTAGAAAACAACACTTATCCAACCACACGGATGAATTCTGTTATCCTTCAAATCTCTCAACTGGCGCAGGTTTCAGCCGAAAATAAAAAACGGAATTCTTCTAACAATAAGGAGAATTCCGCTAGGGTAGCCTTAAAGGTCGACTTATCGAACCTTTGGAGTGATATTCAGCTAGTTAATTCTTTTATAAGGATCTTTTTGCCTTAGATACATGATCCAACTTAACTCATACCATTAATCTTGTTCATCAAACTGCCTGTTGATTATACTAACCAAATTGAGTGTACATGACTACCCCAAAAATCTATAAACTAAATGCCATCGGGCTTAAATTTAACGTCCTAGTCTTTTGTAGACTCAGCTTTCAAAAAAACCATCCAAATTTACACTGGTTTGTCTACTTAGTTAGTTTAAAATTAAACACTTCATGGTTGTTGCCTATACGTAACAGATACAATGCATTTGGCAATTGCTTTAAACTAATTGTTGTATTGGCTTCAAACAATTGCTTTTCGGCTACCAGCATACCATCTACCGAAAAAACGTATACGGTATAATCGCTTACATAGCTATTCATAGATATATAAATCTCATCAGTGAAATGACTAGGGAGTACTCGTATAAAATCACTCTTAATGTCTTCAACTCCGGAGATTGATACATTCTCGCAGGCAGAAGTATCTACACATCCGTCTGCAACTATGCGTACTGCAAAATTACCAGTTGCGGGTGGAGTAAATGTAACTGTACTGGCGCTGGCTACAGGTAAATAGCTACTGTCGCAGTATAGCCATTGATAGGTAGCACCTGCTTGATTTGAAGTAAGCGTAGTTCCGGAAACAGTAACTGTGTTGTTGATAGCAGGACAAGAGCTAACAAAGCGTGCCACTACAAAGTCGCGGTTAAAGGTAGTTGGGTTATAATAGTTGCCCGACACCAGTAGTTTATCATCGCTTTGTAGTGAAGCCGCGTACACCTCGCTGGTATAGTTGTTATTCAGGTCACTAATTACAGTACCGTAGTTGCCATATGTAGAATCCGGCAGACCATTACTGTTTAAACGCGTTATAAAAGCATTCATATTGTTTGATGGAACCCGTGTGGTGCCAGCCACCAGTATTTTACCCTCGCTATCTAACCCCAGGCCCCTAACTTCATCGTCCTGAGTACTTACCGCATATAATAGTTTGCCATTGGCAGCAAAGCTGCTATCTATTGTACCATTGGTGTTAAACCTTACAACTAATGCGTCAATGGTGCTGCTGTCGCTACCTTTACCTGCGGTGATAATTTTACCATCTTGCTGCAGCACCATGGCATGACCGTAAAACTCATTTCCTTCAACCCATGCAATACCATCCTCACTAAAAGTACTATCTATGGAACCATCCGGGTTTATTCTGGTTACAGATAAATAGTACGGGTTTAGCACACGCGTATATCCACAAGCCAGTATTTTCCCATCCGGCTGCACTAGCAAGTTGTATATTTCATCAGCCGAATAGCTGAGTTCATATACCTTTCGACCATTTACGCCAAAGGTACTGTCTATAGAACCGTTAGCATTTAACCTCATAATATGCGAGTGAGTGCTGTTGGTACTAAAATCCGAGCCGCCTACCAGTATTTTACCATCGCTTTGTAAAGTTAGTGCGCGCATCAGGCCTTCAGTCCACTCAAAAGTATCAATACCGTTACTGCCAAAACCATTATCCAGCGAGCCATCCGTATTTAGCCGGATAACACAGTAATGGCCTTCGTTATCAATGTAGTACCCTCCAGCAATTATCTTACCGTCGGGTTGTATCGCCATGGCCATAATGTTTTCCTGCGAACCTATTCCAATTATTACCTTGCCATTTACGCCAAAATTATCATCGGTACTGCCATCGGCGTTAAACCGTGTAATCATAATATCCGAGCTGGAGTTAATATCAGTACTTCTTCCACCCAATACTATTTTACCATCCGCTTGTACAGCCATTGCATAGCTCTCGTCCGTGTTAGCGCTATTATCCATAATTGCTACGCCATTTATACCAAAGCCTGCATCCAGACTACCGGATTGTGCCTGCAAATGCGTTGTAACTGATACAAAAAAAAGAGCCACTAATAATTGTAAAGTTGATTTCATGCTTATTGATTTATTGTTTTAAGAATACGAATGGATCTGCTGCCGTTAGAGTTTGTAACTGAAAGAATGTATATACCTGCAGCCCATGGTATCTGAATAGATAAGTTGGTTATTCCGCTATCAGCAAACTGTGCCAGTGTTTCACCCAAAGCATTTGTAAGCTTTATGCTACAGGGCAGCAAAGCCTGAGGAATTTGCAGATATGCCAGCCCGTAATTGGGGTTCGGATATAAGGCAATAGCGGCGAACGCCACCTCTTCTATTGCCACACCAGCTACATTTACGCATTCCGATGTGTCTAAGCAGCCATTGCTGTTGCTTACAATTACCTTGTAACTGCCATTTCCGGTTGGTAAATAGCTGGCATCAGTAGCGCCATTTATACTAGTATTATCGTCGCAGTTATACCACTGATAGCTATTTGCCGGGGCCACTGAAAGGACATTATTAGTTTGAATAACTGTAACATCCGGTAAGTTGTTTACTGTTATCTGTATATCGTTAGAGAAAACATCAGGCAGCGATACACAATCTGCATTCGATGTCATTTCGCATTTAAACATATCGTTAGCTGCCGGTGATAGTTCAGTGTAAGTTGCAGCTGTAGCTCCGTTTATAGGTGCGTTATTCCTAAACCATTGATAAAGGGGTAATGAACCACCATTAACAGGTATAGCTTGGAAGGCTACCGGTTGTCCATCACAAACTGATGTTGTATCTGCAACAATGGATATCGAGGCATTTACAAGCTCTGAAACATTTACTGTAGCTCCACCCGACATCACTACAGAAGAAGTTACACAGGTTTCGCTTGATGTTAATATACATATTACCGTATCAGTACTGGTGAGCAAATTGCTGGTATAAGTATCGGAGTTGCCTCCTACGGCTATACCATTTATACTCCATTGATATGTTGGTGCGCTACCTGCATTTAGTGTTAGGGCAGTAAAGGTTACAGCTGTGCCGGAGCAAGTATTGGTTTGCGATGCATTAATACTAATAGATGGTGAAAGCACCGGATCAACAGTCATTGAAATAGTGTTCGACGTTGCATTGGCTGACGTGGGACAACTGGCATTCGAAGTCAATATACATTCAACGACATCATTGTTGGCTAAAGTAGTGGTAGTATAAGTGGCAGCATTGGTGCCAACATTATTTCCATTTAACTTCCATTGATATGCCGGGCTGTTACCGCTGTTAGTTGGTGTAGCAGTGAATGTTACACTCGTACCGGAGCATATGCTATTACCGGTATTTGAAGATATGCTGACAGCAGGTACAACAATACTTGACACACTTAAAACAATGCTATTGCTAGTGGCAGAAGTGGGCGAAGCACAACTGGCATTCGAAGTCAATGCACATTCAACCACATCATTGTTGGCTAAAGTATTGGTAGTATAAGTGGCAGCATTGGTGCCAACATTATTTCCATTTAACTTCCATTGAAAAATGGGGTTGGCACCGCCGTTAGTCGGCGTAGCAGTGAATGTTACACTAGTGCCGGAGCATATACTACTACCCGTATTTGCGGAAATGCCTACAACTGGTGTAACATAACTTGATACATTCATTGTTATACTATTAGAAGATACAGTGCCGGGAGAAGCACAATCGGCATTTGATGTCATCACACATGCAATAACATCGTTGTTGGCTAAAGTATTGGTAGTATAAGTGGCAGCATTGGTGCCTACATTGGTTCCATTAATTTTCCATTGGTAAGTTGGGCTCGTGCCGCCGTTAGTCGGCGTAGCAGTGAATGTTACATTGGTGCCTGCACAAATACTATTGCCTGCATTGCTGACAATACTCACTGCCGGCACAACTGGTGGATTTACAACTACAGTAACACTGGCCGTGGCGGAACAGGTACCCTGAGATCCTGTAACGGTATAGGTTTGAGTAGAGAGAGGCGTAAATGCAATTCCGTTGCTTACCCCGTTGCTCCAGCTATATGTGCTGGCGCCTCCACCCGTTAGGGTTACGGGGTTTCCTGCGCATAGCGATTGCGATGTTGTATTAGCAGTAACTGTGGGAGGTGAACCATAAGTAACAGAAAGTGTTCTTGGTGTACTGGCGCCACAGGTGTTCTGTGCAGTAACATATATAGTACCACCATTAGCCGACGGTGTAACTGTAATACTATTGGTGGTTGATGTACCTGACCAACCTGCAGGTAGCACCCAATTATATGCAGTAATACCCGGCGCTGCGGCAACTGAATAGGTTTGTGGTGCGTTACTACATAGCGTAGTTAATCCGGAAATAGAGGATGGTATTGAAGGTGCGTTGCTACAATTAGCATAGCGCACCATAAAACCAAACATTTTATTTGTAACAATCTGGCTGGTACTGCCGTTCATATCCGGAGAAAATATGTAGGTGGGATTACTTACCCCACTGCCAAGTGTACCATATAAAAAAATCGACTCTGTTGCCTTATGATATAATGTTCTGAAAACCCAAAGATATGAACCGGGAAATTGAGCGGTACTTTGGCGTGAGTTCCAGATTGGCGTTTCTGTAGACAAATTATATAGTTTGCAGATGCCTGAAGCAAAAAATCCACCCGAGCTCATGTTAAAGCTTGCCAGGATATTGCCATCGCTTAGTACGTTTACTTCAAATGTGTTTGCTAATCCATTCACACTATCCAGTTCATAGCTACGTGCCCACTGAAAAGTTTTATTAACATCATATTTTGCTATGAAATAACGGGAGATTGCACCGGTAGATGTAGCAGGCAGCGAAGTGCTTCCGGATTCCCAGTTTAAATCAGCCGCGGTGTAAGTGTATGTACCGGCAAAGTAAATGTTACCCGAAACATCGGTAGTTATATCTCTTACCACCGTGTTAGAATAGGAGTATACACTGTCGGTACAAGTTCCGTTTGCCAATACATACCTGAAAATATGCCCAGACTCTGAACCAACAACGATATTCCCGGACGGATAATGCAATTCTAAACTGGTTACACCGGAATTATCAACATCTCTCCTACTCCATAGCAAATTACCAATGCTATCGTACTTGGCATAGAAGCCTGCATTACACGAAAAACATCCTATCGTACTTGTTCCAGGTCCTGGGTCCATATCTACCGAAGAAGAAGAAATTCTACCACCTAGATATATGTTAGATGAACTGTCGGTTCTTATAGCGCTCAACATTCCGCTATTTGTAGTGCTGGATGGCCCCGGTAATATTTTTGCCATCAGATAGTTACCATTAGAATCGTATTTAGCAAAAAAGAAAGCACCCCCGGGCCCTGCTGTAGTAATATTAGCCGTTCCGGGCCCCAGATCAAAATCTACTGTATTAGTATAGTAGTACTTTCCACATATCAAAATATTTCCATAATGGTCAACGGTAATATCCATAAGATCAACACCTTCAATAGTTTTTAGCCATAAATAGTTTCCATTCAAATCGTACTTTGCAATAAAAGGAGTGTAGAGGTCTCCGTATATAACTATTGCTGGGTTATTATGATCCGGGCTGATAGAATCTTCAAAGTTTCCTAATACAAATAGATTTCCTCCATCATCCAAAGCAACTTTATTAAGCCATACGTTATCAGAATAACCTGATGTACTATTCCATGGCGGTATTAATGCTTTAGCCCATGCAATTTGGGGGTATTGTGCACTTAATAAAAAACAAGAAAAGAAAAATATAGTTGCAGCAATTAGCTTTTTCATATCGTTAAGCTTTGATGAATTCAATAAATCATGGCTATTCTATTCCTTCACCAGGCGCTTTACCCAAACATATCCACCAGTAGTTATGCGCAACACATAAGCACCTTGCTTGGCTTGCATTACATCCAATTGATATGGAACAGTGGTAAGCGTATTTTGCACTACTAACCTGCCTGTTACATCATATAGCTCAACTACACCTTGCTGGCTAACATTATCCAACAGGTTTATAGTAATGTAGTGTTGAAACGGATTAGGCATCACCTGTATCCCTGCGCCCACCGCTTCTATTATTCCAACTCCGGTAACATTTACACATTGCGAAGTATCAATACAGCCGGCACTGTTACTAACCCTAACTGCGTAATTACCATTGGCCGTGGCAGTATATGTAGCTGAATTAGCACCGCTTATGTCTGCTGAGGAGGTACAATCAAACCACTGGTATGTTGCTGCTGTGGGAACCGTTAAAGTATTGGCAGATTGCGAAACGGTAACATCAGGCAATACATTTACTGTCAATTGCAACTCATTCGACAGTACAGTGGGTTGCTGCACACAACTGGCATTTGAAATCATTTCGCACTTAAACATGTCATTATTGGCCGGTGAAATCTCGGTGTATGTTGGCAAAGTTGCTCCGCTGATAGTTGAACCGTTTTTCAACCATTGATAAACAGGAGCAGCACCTCCATTGGCAGGTGTGGCAGCAAACACAACCTGCTGACCATCGCAAAGATTTGTTGATGCTGTAGCAATTGTAACTGATGCTGTAACAGTGGAGTTTTCAGTTAGTGCTATGCCTGCAGAGGTTGCCCCTGAAACTGCTGCGCAGGTGGCATTACTTGAAATTGCGCAACTTACCTCATCTCCATCTACCAACGAAGTTGAAGTATAGGTGCTATTGGTTTCACCAGTAATATTGTTACCATTTAATTTCCATTGATAACCAGGTGAAGTACCGCCATGTGCTACTGTAGCGGTGAACACAACACTTGCACCGCTGCATATTACAGTTTGTGATGCGGATATGGATACCGACGGAGTAACCAAAGGATTAATAGTTAGTGCAGCCGGCGCAGACTCCACAACCGAAGGAACTGCACATGCATCGGAACTGGTTAGTTGTAATGTTACCTCATCTCCAATTGCAAGTGTGGCACTTGAAAAAGCGGCACCTACCTCTCCTGAGACATCCACACTATTAACTTTCCATTGGTAGGTAGGTGCACTTCCTTCACCCGAAACTGTTGACGTAAAGTTTACATTGCCATTCTCACAAATACTGTTGGAGGACGGTGTGATGGAAACAGTGGGCGTAAAAGTTGGTTTTATGTAAACGCTTTTGCTATTTGAAACAGCCGTAGTAGGTGAAGCGCATCCCACACTGCTAGTCAATACACAGGTAAATACATCTGAGCTCAGTACAGTTGAAGTTGTGTACGAAGAACTTGTTGCTGCATTTATATCAGTCCCGTTTTTCTTCCATTGATAAGAAGGTGTAGTTCCGCCGTTGGTTCCCGCGGCTGTAAAAGTCACGCTCTCACCGGGGCATACTGAATCTGCTGATGTTGTAACAATAACTGAGGGTGTTACAGTACTACTCACTGCAATTGTAACTGTATTAGAAGTTGCATTGCCAGAGCTTATACAGCTTGCGCTTGATGTTAACTCGCAACTAATCTGATCGTTGTCGTTAAGCGATGAACTACTGTAAGTAGCGTTGGTAGCACCACCAATATTGGTTCCATTCAATTTCCATTGGTATGCTGGTGCATTACCACCATTAGCAGGCACTGCTGTAAATGTTACAGAATTACCACTGCAGATGGTTGTTTGGGTAGCACTAATACTTATTGAAGGTGCTACGGGACTGGCAACAGTCATAGTAACACTATTTGATGCAGCAGTTACCGGTGATGCACAGGCAGCGTTAGATGTTAACACACAACTCACCACATCATTATTGGCCAATGTGCTACTGGTGTATGTGTTGGAACCGGCTCCTTCGTTGTTCCCATTAACTTTCCATTGATAAACAGGCGCTGCTCCACCATTAGTTGGCGAGGCAGTAAAAGTTACACTGGTACCAGAACAAATACTACTATTGGTTGTACTTATAGATACACCGGGAGTAACATTTGGAGTTAATGTTACAGTTACATTATTGGATGTTGCAGTTGTAGGGTTGGCACAACCGGAGTTAGAAGTTAATACGCAGCTTATAACATCACCGTTGGCAAGTGTTGAACTGCTATAAGTAGAAGATGTAGCTCCTGTTATGTTACTGCCGTTGTTTTTCCACTGATAGGCAGGGGCGTTTCCGCCATTGGTAATAGATGAGGTAAATGTTGCCTGCGCTCCTGCACATAGCGGATTAGTAGCGGCATTAATAGCAATTGTAGGTGTTACCGTGCCGCTTACCGTTACAGGTAAAGATGAAGCCTGCGAAGTGCCGCACGAGTTTACAGCAACCACTGTTACATTACCAGCGCTACTAGAGGTAGTTACATTTATACTGGTAGTAGTGGAACTACCCGTCCAGCCGCTTGGCAGGGTCCAGGTGTAAGAGGTGGCGCTAGCTATTCCGGGTACCGAGTAAGTTTGTGCCGATCCGCTGCAAACCTGTGTAGCGCCGGTAATACTGCCTGGCCCATTAAGCGGAGCAGTAATTACGCTAACTGCTAAAGTTTGGGCTGCCGAACTACATGAACCATTGTTGGCCTTAACACTGATAGTACCACCTACCGTACCGGCAGTTACAGTAATACTATTTGTTGTTGAAGTGCCCGTCCAGCCGGAAGGGATGGTCCAGGTATACGATGTAGCACCAGGTACGGTTGCCACAGAAAAAGTATTAGAAGTGTTATAGCATACTGTAGTGTTACCGGTAATAGCCCCGGGCTGTGCTGGTGTTTGATTAGTTGTTACAGCTAGTGTACGGGGTGCAGATGAACCACAAGTATTAACTGCAGACACCGCTATATTTCCGCTACTGCTACCAGAAGTAACTCCTATTGCATTTGAGGTTGAAGTTCCACTCCAACCAGATGGTAATGTCCAGGTGTATGAGGTAGCACCTGCCACAGCAGTAATACCGTACGTAAGTGAATTGCCATTACAAACAGACGTAAGTCCGGTAATTGTGCCCGGCTGTGCTGGTATGCTACTTACTGTTAGGTTTCTTGTTTGTGGAGTAGAACTACAGGAGCCATTATTGGCCGTAACAGTTATCGTGCCACCGCTATTACCTGCAGTTACAGCTATAGAGTTAATAGTAGAACTACCGGTCCAGCCAACAGGTAAGGTCCATGTATACGAAGTAGCACCAGACACTGATGATATGCTATAGGTTTGCGAGCTACCTGTACAAGGCGAAGCATTTCCGGTAATAATGCCAGGCTGAGCAGGAACAGCATTTGTTGTAACGTTGATCGTTCTTGCTGCTGAGCTGCAACCTCCGATATTCGCCCGCACACTAATAGTACCACTGGTATTTCCCACCGTTGTAGTGATTGAATTGGTAGTAGATGTGCCGGTCCAGCCGGTTGGCAAAGTCCATGTATAAGATGTTGCGCCCGAAACAGCCGATACACTATAGGTCTGGCTGGCACCAATACAGCCCGTTGCACTTCCGGTAATATTGCCTGGCTGTGCGGGAGGGTTACAATAAACCAATATAGTTCCGCTGTTTCCCGCAATCCAACCAGAAGTAGCTGAAACCATGTATACAGCATTCAGTGCCTGGGTTGTTCCAGATGCCTCAGATGTCCAGGTGGCACCACCATTGGTTGTTTTCAATATTATACCATTGTCACCTACAGCCCAGCCTTGCGTTGCTGAAACAAAATATACGCTTCGTAACGTTTGCGTGGTGCCCGATGTTTGAGCAGACCACGTTGTTCCACCGTTAGAAGTGGCTCTGATTGTACCGCTTGCACCTACAGCCCAGCCCTGAGTATCGTTTGCAAAGTATACACCAAACAAATCCTGAGTAGTACCGGTAGTAAGCGATGTCCAGTTGGTGCCCGAATTAGTGGTTTTTAGAATTTTTCCACCTGCTCCGGCTACCCAACCCAGGTTCACATTTCTAAAGTAAACTGCTCTAAGGTCGTTTTGTGTTCCCGAAGATTGGCCAATCCAGCCGCTTCCGGTAGTTCTTCTGATAGTTCCTGCAGCTCCAACTATCCAACCGGTTGAAGAGGACACCATCTGTATATCATATAAATTGCTTGTGGTATTAGAAACAGCCGAAGACCATGTAGTGCCATTTGAAGTCATTATCCCCCCTCCGCTTCCGCAAATCCAGCCTTGCGAAGTTGAAACAAAACTACTACCATACCAGGTTAATGTTGCTGCAGATTGTGTAGACCACGATTGTCCGGCCGAGTTAGTGGCTCTGGCGGTTCCGGAAGCACCTACAGCCCAACCAACTGTAGAAGATGGAAAACTAAGTGAAAACAAATTCTGTGTGGTGCCTGATGTTTGTACGTTCCAGGTTTGTGCATTTGCGCCGTTTAAAACAAAACTGGCAATAAGTAATAAAGCATAAAGTTTGTTCATGGTACCTTTTGTTTTGTGCCACGAACTAAGGCTTTGTTAACCCGTATATTTGGGGGAATCGACTCATTTTTTAGGCATTACAAACTTCATATAACCACATTTTGTAAAACCTATTATATACAATTAACTTATCCATTTATTGCTACACTATTTTTCTTTATTTATAGATATAATGCTAAGATTAGTATACTGGATGTGATTATTAGTTTAATTTTGTAAAACCTAATTTATAGAGAACAACAACTATGTTTCTCAGATAGGTTGGCAGATACTTGCAGTTATATGGCCACACTCAAACAATTACATGAACTAATCCATGCGTTAGACAAAAACGAGAAAAAGTTTTTGAGCTTAATGATTGAAGGTATAGGCGGTAAAGCAAAAGCACGTTACGCTGATGCTTTTCAAATTATTAACTCGGGCAAAATATATGAATCTGAAAAACTCAGATTGAAACTTGCCGGTGGTGTAAATGGCATGAACGTAAGCGAAGCCAATACTAATTTCTATGGTTTCGTATGTAAAGCACTGGTTGCTTATTACGGCACAGAGGCAGGCAACATTGGCATTAATAAAAAAATACTTTTAATAGAAATATTGTGTACTAAAGCCTTGTATGATACAGCAAACAAAATGATTGATGAACTGATACCCATTGTTCAAACCTCAGGAACATTCGCGATGCAACACAGATTATTTGAACTAAAAAACAATATTTATATCAATAACAGCAGCCTGAACAAAAAGTATAAAGAACGCTACCAATACTATGATGCCCGTATACAAGCCTTACAGGACAATCTTCAATCTGTACAGATAACCAGGCTGAATACTCAATTCTTTGAGTTAGCACATACGGTTGGCGACCCTCGAAACAGTGCACAACACCAAAAGTATGTACAACTATCTAAAGACCCTCTACTTCAACTTTCTGTTTCGTCAATCAACAAGCGTTCTTTGGCAACATACATACAACTAAAACTATCAATGGAAGTATTGTCGGGCAGCAAAAAAGATGTTTTTGAATTATGCGAGTTATTATTGGATGAAATAAGACACAAATCAGCAGGACAGGAACAACTATCCCAGGAATATTTTATTGCCGATTTTATGGCAGGCGAAGCCTTACAACTGGCCATTAAGAAAAAAGCGTATGAAAGTATTCGCATTTTCGAGGATCTGGATAAAAAGACTTTTAGTAAGGGTATAAAGCAAAAAATACTCGCCCGTACTTTAATGGTACGCCTTACTATTTTTTTATGGGAGAAAGATTATACCGGAGCAGAAAGGTTACTTAACGATTGTATGGCCGAAGACAAGAAAAAACAATGGACAACTGCTAACCTGGCCTACGTTAATTTCCTTTTGGCTGCACGTATTATGTATCTGGCAGGAAAACCAGACAAAGCCCTGGACTACCTGCTTATGATGGAACCTTTTGAAAAGATACTAAGACCTAACATTCACATAAGCTATCGTTTCCTTTTTTTACTTTGCCACTACAACCTTAAAAACTATCAGTTCCTGACGTATTCTACTGAATCGTTATATAGATTGTTGCTGAAAATGGATAAGCTTTATGCACCGGAGCGCGCTTTATTACGGTTTGTTAAAACCGCCAGCAATCCTAATAAACTAAATACTGCAATCAATAAACTTTACAACGAACTTATGATATTGGAAGCTGATAGATTTAACAAGCCATTTTTTGCTCATGGTGACTATAAACAATGGTTGAGTGCTATGCTGAAACTAAAGTAATAAAGCTTTGGTATACATAACTCACTTGATCATTTAAACAAAGTCGTACTGATGTATGAATTGAACTGCGAAATCGCAGATTTGACAATGCCTTCAAGAGAAAATAAAAAGCGGAATTCTTCCAAAATTAAGGAGAATTCCGCTCTGGTAGCCTTCAAGGTCGACTTATCGAACCTTTGGAGTGATATTCAAGCAGTTAATTCTTATCAATATGTGTTTAGAAATCTGGCTGCCAAAATCTTAACAAGGCGCTTATTAAGGGTTTATTGAAAAAAAACTAACCCCAGTTTTAAAATCAATCGCGGTGCAATATTTTATTCTATAAGCAACTCTATTGTGCAAAAAAAACAGAGCCCCCTGATGC
This sequence comes from Chitinophagales bacterium, assembly GCA_035299425.1. Classification (GTDB taxonomy): domain Bacteria; phylum Bacteroidota; class Bacteroidia; order Chitinophagales; family LD1; genus Bog-950. The sequence continues at coordinate 32,503 of DATGWP010000239.1, forward strand.
AATCAGGAAAGCTCTGCTGAAAGTGGGTGCTCTTATTTCCCGGTGGTAGTAACCAGACGGCCATTGATTACATCCAGCTGCGCTTGCATGGCTTTAATCATTTCCATTAATTCTTTGTCGCCCGACTGCATTTTTTTAATTGTGGCCTTTAGCGATTCATTCTCGTTTGTCAGAGCTGATATTTTTTTATCAAGCTCCTGTGTGGCCGAAACATTGAGCATAGAGATAGCCTCATAATCTACCGATAACAGGTCGCTAACTTCTGTGCCATAAACAAAAATCTTATCCGATTTTTCAGCCTCTTTGGGCTCTCTAAAGTGAATTGTAAGAGTGTTGCCATTTACTGATTTAATAGTGCCTTCCTCCTGTTTTGAAAGCTGCGGGTTGGTTTTATCATTCAGGTAAAAACGAATGGCAGCACCAGCAACAATATCGGCCTTATCTTTTTGCAGTATGGGTGTTGGCAACACCAAAGTAATAATGCTGTCAGTAACAGTAAAATTGCTAACCACTTGGTACAGGTTGGCAATATATCTTTTAGCTGCGGTGTGCATGGTAGCCTGCGGATATACTTTTTCTATTTGTTGGGCAATAACTTTTTTAAACGGCTTTGTGTTTTCGTGCTTATCGCGTAAGGTATAGTCTGTTATTTCAATACGGTTAAGGGTTTGCAGGTCATCAGCACCTTTGCTTATACCGGCTATATCTTTTAAACGTTCATCGCTGTGTATTACAAAGCCCGAACCGCTGCCTATCCAGTTATTGGCATATATACTCACGCTGCCGGTAGTAGCATTACTAGAACTAGAAAGGCCAACATTTCCTATTCCAAACCATGTTTCTGCTGAGGTCCAGCAGGCGCAATAGCCACCTGCGTCTGATACATCAAGCGGAAAGCGGGGAGCCCAGGTGCCAATTCCCACCTGGCCCTGGATAATAGCTCCATTGGTAGGTGCCGTAAAGGTTCCGGCATAACCCGAGCCTATGGCCATGTTGCCGCGCACATCAAAAATATTATACCTGGTTTGCCCTTGCATTCCTACGCCAAGTGTGCCATTAAAATTTCCATCACCTGAAACATGAAATGTAAAAGTGGGGTTATTTGTTCCTATACCTACTAATCCACCATTCGTAAATCTAACAGTTTCGGTTCCTGCATTACCAAATATAAAACTGCCGGATTGAGTCATAAATATACGATCGCCAGGGATGGAATTGACAAAATAGCCGCCATTTTGGGTGCTAACTGCATCATACGCCTTAATTATACCGTTTTTCCGGAAAGTAATTTCCGGATATTCATCGGCATCAACAGCCAGAGTAAACTGAGAAGGGCTTTTGATATGCAATTTTGAATTAGGATTTACTGTTCCAATACCCACCTCACCTCCTACGTTATAAATATTTGTAGAGTTGGTAACCCAGGTTGAGCCGTTCCAGTAAGTTGTGCTACCGGTATCGGTGGCAGCAGCTAAAAAGCCCGTTGCACCTTGTGCGCCTGTTGCGCCCGTTGCACCGGTGGCTCCTGCAGGCCCCTGAGCACCTTGTGCCCCATTTGTACCATTTGTTCCTGTAGGGCCTGTGGCACCCTGCACACCGGTAGCTCCTACTACACCCTGCACACCGGTTGGTCCTGTTGCGCCCGTTGCACCGGTAGAGCCTGTAACTCCTGTTACCCCCTGCGGGCCGGTAGGGCCATATATTTGCGGTAGGGCTTGCCATTTTGCTATGCCGCTTGCATCAATAGCAGTTAGCACTGAACCGGCTACAGCAGTTCCATCATTTATTTTTACGTTACCGTTTACATCCAACCTGGCTGCCGGCGTAGTGGTGTTAATTCCCATGTTGCCAAGGTAGTCCACCACTAAAGCTGATCCGGGATTGGTAACATAAGCCTTTAAACCAAAGTCTACATCATGTCCGGTATAATATTGGTAGCTGCTTACTCCACCTGTATAAGAGGGCGATGGAAAAGAGTCTACATTGTTAGTGGCCCAAAAGAGTGGATTGATATTGGAATTCAGATAGAAGGAATAAACATCTCCCGCATTCACGTACCGGTTTCCGGATAGGATAAACTCGTAATACGTAGGTGTAGTAGTAAGTGTAGCGTTCAGGGTGGTGGAACCCAAATTGTTGCCATTACCATCGGGTCCGGTAAGCGTGGTAATGGTTAAGTTATAAGGGCCCGGCGTAGTGGTGTAAAGAGGCAAAGCTATTTTAGTTAAGTAGCCCGAACGGGTAAACGTAACCGATTGCCATGCATCGTTATAATATTGGGGATTGTTGACGTCCCAGCCCTGCACAAAAGTGTTATCGATGGTATTTGCAACCAAAAGAGTCTGGTTACCTGAGCTTATGCGGAATGCATCGCCGTAAAAGTCGCTAATGTTTACATCCAATTTTGCAGCAGGGCTTGTAGTACCAACACCCACGCCGCCTCCATTATTATAAATATTACTGTTATTAATCACCCACTGGGTGCCGTTCCAATAAGTTGTATTACCTGCGCTGCTGCCGTTTGCCAGTAAACCGGTTGCACCCGTTACACCTGTTGGTCCTGTAGCACCCGTTACACCATTCGTTCCATTTGCTCCTGTTGCCCCCGTAGCACCATTCGTTCCATTGGTGCCGTTAGCGCCGGTAGCACCTGTATTTCCGGCTACTCCGGCAGGGCCCTGCGTACCGGTGGGGCCTATTGGACCTTGTGGACCGGTTGCACCATTATTTCCATTTGTACCGTTGGCACCTGTGGCCCCGGTAGTACCAGTATGGCCATTCGCACCGGTTGGGCCTGTTGGTCCCTGCGCACCGGTAGCGCCTGTATTACCATTGCTGCCTTGCGCTCCCGGTTGTCCTTGTAAGCCCGTGGCACCGGTGGAGCCAGTTATACCCTGTGCACCTGTGGCGCCATTAGTTCCATTTATACCATTTGCGCCGGCTGGGCCTGTTGGTCCCTGTGCGCCGGTAGCGCCTGTATTACCATTGCTGCCTTGCGCTCCCGGTTGTCCTTGTAAGCCCGTGGCACCGGTTGGGCCGGTTATACCCTGTGCACCTGTGGCGCCATTAGTTCCATTTATACCATTTGCGCCAGTTGGGCCTGTTGGTCCCTGTGCGCCGGTGGCCCCAGTGTTTCCTGTTGAACCGGTGGCCCCTTGTGGACCGCTGCCTCCGTTTGCTACGTCGCCCGCAAATAAGGCATAAGGTACACTCAATAACTGAGAGGTTCCCATATCGGTATAACTAGAACCACCGTTTACATCTACTTGTACCTGCAAATATTTTGAACCCGTACCCCAGTTAACAGCTGCAAGGTTGCCTGCACTACCAATTATATGAGTAATCAACCCAAACTGATTGGTTGTTTCTGTGGCTGTTTCCTGAAAAACAACTGCGCCCGTTGGGGAGCCTTCGTGAATCTGAAACCGTAAAGATACATTTGTACCAGCCGCCAGGGTATGTCCAGTTGCATCACGGACTACCGCCTGGTAATTAAACTGCTGCGGCACTTGTGCCGTAAGCACCAGCGATAGCGCCACTATTAGATTAGAAAGAATAATTTTTTTCATAAAATAATTTTGGGAGGTGGAGAAATTTGATGGAGCAAAGGTAGATGTGCCGCAATTCTATATTCCCTACAAATTCCCTACAGAAATCTATTAGGCCGCAGAAGTATTATTTTTGTCCTATGAAAAACGCTCTAAAAGCACTTGAAAGTATTAAGGAATTAATCCCCTCTAACACTCAGGAAGCGAATAAGGCTTTGCAAAAATTCACCGCAGGTATAAAAAACACAGGTGGCGGTTTACTAAAGGCCAAAGCAGAACTACTTGGGGAAATGATTGCATTGGATATTGCTCCTTACGATAAAAGGAAATTCGATGGCAAAAAACTACTTACCTGCTTTAGCAGGGTAAAAAAATACGATGATGCTGCATGGGCACTACTGGCCAGTGCTGATAATTTTTTTTACCGCGGCAATTTACAGCAGGGAGAAAACTGCCTGCAACAAATACGAGAAAAGTTAGCTGATAAAATTTCGTTAGAAACAGAATCTACCTACCTGCTGCGGATGGCCCATGTGAGTAATGTAAAAAGGGAATATGCGCAACGTATGTATATAGGCATGCAAGGGTTGGAGAAAATGAAAGCAGCAGACCATAGAAATACCTGGTGGTATGCTAATTATACCGCCTTCTGTATTGTTATAGCAGATTCGTATTTTCGTAATGACCAGTTTGAAGAAGCATGGCCTTATTTACAGGATGCTTTGGAGATTGATAAAACAAAAACGATTTCCACGCGTTTCCGGCAGGATATTTATCATCACATAGCTACTTATTATAGCATAAAAGATGATAACAAAACCAGTATAGAGTGGTATGAAAAGGCAATAGACCTTTTAAAAAATGAACACCCAAACCATACCAACCTGGTAGGTTTATACTATCTTATTTCTTATGGCTGTTTCCTGGCATTTAACCAAACCCCATCGGCGCAAAAAACAACCCGGTCGAAATTGCTTCTAAAAATGGAGCACTGCCTTGACCATTGCGAAAAAATTGTTTTGAAACTGGATTCTCCCCTGCACATGGCCCATTTACAATCAAGCAGAAGCCGGCTTGAATTGCTTAAAAAGAATTATGGCCAAGCAATCCGCCTGTTAAATATAAGTCTGCCGGTGCACCAAAAATTCAACCATTTAAATGGCATTACCGAATATTACCATATTGGTAATAGGATATATTACGAATGGGCCCGGCAAAAAAACGATCCCCCAAAACTATGGAAGGCTTACAAATACCTGGAAACCTTTAACAGAATAGTGCGTGACAACGCTAAAAAAATCACCCAAAGGAAACTGGATGCGGTTAGAGATACTTATGAGTTGAAACAGAAGAAACTGAATGAGCAGTTGATGCAACAACAAATTGAAGCCTTAAATAAAGAAATTCACCTTGCCACTTTAAACCTGCACGATAAAATTATAGTGCTTGATGAATTGAAGACCTTTGTACAGTCGCTTAGAAAAAAAGACCTTGAAATGCGCCAGCTTACTAAATCGATTGTGCAGAAAATTGAATCGGTTAAAATTACGGAGCACGACAAAAACCGCTTACAGCAAAAGCTTACTGAAAGCAACCGTGATTATGATAAGTTACTTATAGAAAAACATCCTGCGCTAACCAAACTCGAAGTAAATATGTGCAGCCTCTTCCGCACCGGCATAACCGATAAAGAACTGGCCAAACTATACGGACAAGGATACAAAAGTTATGAGCAGCACCGTTGGCGGATAAAAAAGAAAATGGGACTGGGGCGTGATGTTAATTTGGTTAAGTACCTGGTGGGCCTGGGTCGATCATTATAAAAAGACTTTATTAAAGACCGCACCTATGCCGGATGGAATACTACCTTGACAGCAAAGCAAAAATGCAGAGGGCGATGTTTACCGATGGTTTAGCCTACAACCACCCAAATCACACTTATGGAACCAAACGCGTGAATTCTGTCATCCTTCAAATCTCACAACTGGCGCAGGCTTCAGCCGAAAACAAAAAGCGGAATTCTTCCAAGATTCAGGAGAATTCCGCTCGGGTAGCCGCGAGCAGAATCGAACTGCTATCTAGAGTTTAGGAAACCCTTGTTCTATCCGTTGAACTACGTGGCCAGGTGGGGCGAAAATAAAAAATCCTGCTAGTCTGTGGCAATTCAGCCTTTCAACTTTCATTAAACCAATATATTCGCCCCATGAGTTACAAGAAAGTAGATGCAGCAGATTTAGCGCATTTTAAAACCATAGTAGGAGCGGAGTTTGTTTTTACCGACGATGCCAACATCGAGAAGTTTAGCCGCGACGAAACGGATGGGGTTAAGTTTCCGCCAGAGGTTGTTATAAAGCCCATTACAGCGCAGGAGATTTCGGCTATTTTGAAATATTGTAACCAGCACCGCATACCGGTTTCGCCAAGGGCTGCGGGTACAGGACTTAGCGCTAACAGCCTTTGTGTGCATGGGGGCGTCATGCTATCGATAGAGCGGATGAACAAAATTCTGAAGATTGATGAGCGCAGTTTGCAGGTAACTACCGAGCCGGCTGTGATTACCGAAGCTCTGCAAAACACATTACAGGAAAAGGGCCTTTTTTACCCGGTGGACCCCAGCAGCCGCGGCACCAGCTTTATTGGCGGCAATGTGGCCTGCAATAGCGGCGGGCCAAGGGCGGTAAAGTATGGGGTGGTAAAAGATTTTGTGTTGAACCTGGAAGTTGTATTGCCCAATGGCGAAATAATGTGGACTGGAGCCAACACGCTTAAAAACTCTACCGGCTATAACCTTACACAGCTAATAGTGGGCAGCGAGGGCACCCTGGCCGTAGTAACCAAAATAGTGCTTAAGCTGTTGCCTTATCCTAAATTCAACAATGTAATGCTGGCGCCTTTTAAAAGTATGGATGATGCCAGTGCAGCTGTTAGCGCAGTTTTCAGGGCAGGTATTATACCCAGCTGTATTGAATTTATGGAGCGGGATGCTGTAGAGTATGTAATGAATTTTTTGGGTGATGTATCAATACCATTGGCCGATGATACCCAGGCAACATTGCTGATAGAAGTGGATGGCAATGATATGGAAACTATACAGAAGGATTGCGAGAAAATATACGATGTGCTTTCGCAATTTGAAGTAGGTGACATTCTATTTGCCGATAGCGAAGCACAGAAAATTGACCTGTGGCGCATGCGCCGCAATATTGCCTATGCCGTAAAGAAGACAAATATGACGGTAGAAGAGGATACAGTTGTACCACGCGCCGAACTGCCAGAATTATTGAAGCATATTAAGGAAGTAGGCAAAAAATGGAACTTCCGTAGCGTATGTTATGGGCATGCCGGCGATGGCAATGTGCATGTGCGCATACTTAAAGACGAGCTAACCGATGACTATTGGAAAAACGAAGTACCCAAAGGCATACGCGAAATATTTGAAAAGGTAGTTGAATTAGGGGGCACTATTTCGGGCGAGCATGGCATAGGGTGGATACAAATACCCTATATGGATATTAAGTTTAAAGAAGTGCAGTTGCAGCTAATGCGTAACATTAAACAGGTATTTGACCCTAACAATATACTTAACCCGGGTAAAATATTCTAGTTGATATTAGTCATCATCGAATTGAAACCAAAAAAGGGAGATTCTTACCAAAATCTTGCTTTTTTTGCCTTTGAAAGTTAATTTTGACCTATTACTAAAAACAAAAAAACAACAATCATGAAAAAGATTCTATTCGCCCTGATGGCTGTAGGCTTAATGGCTTCTGCCAGCTCTTGTAAAAAATGTGGTTACTGCAAGTATGCAAATGGTAGCACAGATGCTGCAGTTTGTAAAAATACTACTGCTTCGGCGCTAGGTGTAGATGGATACAAGGAAGCTGAAACCAACTGCGAAGCTGCAGGCGGTACCTGGATAGTTAACTAATCCATAAAATTTACCAGTATAAAAAAAGCCATCCGCTATGCGTGATGGCTTTTTTGCTTTCAGGGCTATTTTGATAGAAACTCTTTAAACCATTTGCCGCTGGTTTTAACTATACGCTGCTGGGTTTTAAAATCAACGCCCACTATACCAAAGCGCGGACGGTAGCCTTCGGCCCATTCAAAGTTGTCCATAAAGCTCCAGATAAAATAGCCTCCAACATTAACCCCTTCTTGCTTGGCTTTTAATACCTGCGCCAGGTAATCTTTAATAAACTGCAGGCGCTTTACATCGTTTATTTCGCCGTTGGTATTCTCATCGGGAAAGGCCGCGCCGTTTTCAGTGATTATAATCTGCGGCATGTTTTTGTAGGCGCCAAATTTTTTGATGAGGTGGTAAATTCCCTCGGGGTAAACCTCCCAGCCCATATCGGTTAAATCGTGGCCCAGTTTTTTGGCGGGCACATTGGCAAAGTGTATAATGGGTATCAGGCCCAGTTTATACACTACCATGCGCGAATAGTTTTGCAACCCGATAAAATCAAAATCGAATTTCATTTTCTCTTCATCGCCGGGCTGCATGTGCTTGATGATGTGCTTGCAGGCGGGCAGGTCGGCTTTGGGATAGCCCAGGCCCATTACCGGGTCTATAAACAGGCGGTTGATGAAGGCATCGGCGCGCTTAGCGGCTTTAATGTTGCCTGGCTTATCGTTCTTGGCATCTATATGGCTGCAGCTAAAAGTAGTGCCTACTTTAGCGCCGGGTACATTGGCGCGGATAATGCGGCCACCGGCACCGTGGCACATTACCACATGGTGCACGGCTTTATAAAACTTGCTGAAGTTAACATAGCCCGGTGCATGCACACCTATTAAGTAGCCCAGTGGCACAAAGGCCATTGGCTCGTTAAACACCATCCAGTTTTTTACCTTGCTGCCATACTCTTTGGTTATCAGGTTTACATATTCCTCGAACCACTTAATGCAATCGCGGTTGGCCCAGCCGCCTTTATCTTCCAGGGCCTGTGGTAGGTCCCAGTGGTAGCAGGTAATCCATGGCTCTACGTTTTCTTTCAGGCATTTATCTATTACGCGGTGGTAGTAGTCTATACCCTTTTGGTTGACAGCACCGGTGCCCTCTGGCAATACTCGCGACCAACTGATAGAGAAGCGCGATGCCGGGATATTCATCTGGTGCATCAGCTCTATATCGCTCTCGTACTTGTGGTAGAAATCGCAGGCCACATCGCCGTTTTCACGGGTCTTAATTTTGCTTTTGTGGTGGTGGGTAAAGTGGTCCCACACGCTGGGGCCTTTGCCGTCGGTATCCCAGGCGCCTTCTATCTGGTAGGCGGCGGTAGCAGTGCCCCACACAAAGTCTTTTCCAAACTGTTTGCGGGTTAGCTCGGCGGGGCCCAGCAGGGCGGCCAGTGCGTTGTGGGGTAACAGACTGCCTGCGCCAAGTATGGCGGCTAGTTTGAGGTATTCTTCTCTCGTCATACGCGATTGTACGAAATAAGTAGGAAGATAATGTAGAAATGTTGATAGGGATTTTGGAGGTGCGCTTTTGGGCCAGGGTGTACCCATACCATTTTGGTGTAACCACCTTTAGGCTATAAATACCTTGTAGCTAAACAGTTGCAAAAAAGTGATGTAACCACCTTTTGGGGGTTTGTGTAACCACCCTGCGTTTTTTGGGTGTTTTAAATATGCTGTATGTTTTTAATATTTAGGGTTATTGACACTATATTGACGTTGATTGTTTGTGCATAGTTTTTGGGGGGCTCAAGGTCATTAACTTAAGCACCACCTCGTCTCGCTTCGCGAGCCACATCCCGAATCGAGTTCGGGACAGGCTCTCCTTAAAAACCGCCGTGGGAGCGGCGAAGGAGGAGAACTTAACAGCCCATTTCGGCTTAAGTTTATGATATTGGTGGGATGCCATTAAGTGTAATAACAACACACCCCGTCCGGTGCGGGCACCGGACACCCCTCTCGAGAGGGGATAATGCAAACAGCCAAATACAAAGAAGGTTTTAGCGTGATGAGATTGGCAATAGAGATGTTATAATCTGTGCCGTAAAATTACTACTATCGGTATGTATGAGTAAAAAGAGAATTGGCATAATGGGCGCCATGCCCGAAGAGATAGAAGGTATTGCAGCATTGCTAAGCGACCAGCAGCGTGTAAGCCGCGGGCGACGGATATATTACACCGGGCAGATAAACGGGATAGAAGTTGTATTAGTGTTTAGCCGGTGGGGGAAGGTGGCGGCGGCTACTACCGTAACCAACCTGATAGTGGAGTTTAATATAACGCACCTGTACTTTACCGGTGTGGCCGGTGGGGTAAACAGCAATGTGCGCGTAGGCGATATAGTAGTAGCCACCCGGCTGATACAGCACGATATGGATGCGCGTCCGCTGATGCCACAATACGAGATACCCCTACTGGGCAAAACTTATTTTGAGGTAGGAGCAGAGGAGTTGAACAGAGCTGTGAGCGCGGTAAATACTGCGCTGCACAGTAAACAGATACATGATGCGCTTGGCCTTGAAACGCTGCAGGCTTTTGGTATAAGTGAACCCAAAGTATTAACCGGCGATATAGCGAGTGGCGATAAGTTTGTAACAGCCGGAAGCTACCGAGATGAATTATTGGCAGGCTTACCCGATGTGTTGTGTGTAGAGATGGAGGGCGCTGCTGTGGCGCAGGTGTGTTATGAGTATGGTATACCCTTTAGCATTATCCGCACCATCTCCGACTCGGCCGATGAGCATGCGCATTTCAATTTTGCCGATTTTATAAAACAGGTGGCGGGTGTGTATTCGTTGAATATTATCAGGGCCTTGTTTTATGCAATGGCGAAGCATGAGGGCGCAAGAAGCTAAGCTCAAATGCCCGACTACATTGTTGCGCGAGGGCCGCCATGCTTTTACACTACTGTAGCTGAGTTATAGCTATTGCGCCGCTGCTAACATTTAGGGTTCCACTGGCGCTTTGCTTTACTGAAACTACATCGCCGGCGTTTAATTTTAGTAGAGCAAAACCTGTTGCCGTTAACGATGAGGTGTTCGAAGTATTGAAATTTGTTGCAACTACTCCTGTACTGTTGTTTATCACAATTACCCAGCTGCAAACCGGACCGTTTCTTACTGAGTAATTAATTTGATATATCCCTGCGCTTGTAACCATAATTTCTCCGGTAGGTTGCTGAATATAGCCTCCGGTGTTTAACCAAGCATAGCCAAAAACAATGTTATTCCCCGTAGCAAGAGCCTGATTGGGGGGCTGCACAGCTGCAAACAAATAATTGAGTTTTTTCCAGCTTGCATTACCGTTAGAGTCACTTACAAGTATGTGGCCGGCCCCCTGTGTGCCATCCACTAATTTAAATGCGGGCGATGTAGAACCGTTTTCTATATCAAGAGCGGTGGCGGGTGTGTTAGTGCCAATGCCAATATTACCCCCCAGGTTATAAATGTTAGTGCCGGTACCAATCCATGATGTGCCATTGTAATAAGCTACTGAACCGGTAGCACCTGTTGAAAGCAACCCTGTTGCCCCCGTAGGTCCTGTAGTACCTTGCAAACCATTGGCCCCGGTGGGTCCGGTTGCGCCGTTGGCACCACTTGGGCCGGTGGCCCCTGTTGCTCCTGTAATACCTTGCAAACCATCGGCCCCGGTGGGCCCGGTTGCGCCGTTAGCACCACTTGGCCCTGTGGCCCCTGTTGCTCCTGTAATACCTTGCAAACCATCGGCCCCGGTAGGTCCGGTTGCGCCGTTAGCGCCACTTGGCCCGGTGGCCCCAGCATTACCCGAAGTTTGAGCATATAAAGCGTAGGGCACACTCAGTAATTGGGTATTGCCCATATCGGTAAAATTAGTACCACCAGCCACGTCAACCTCTACCTGCAGGTACTGGCTGCCACTGCCCCAGCTTACGTTTGCAAGGCTGGCATTATTGCCTATTTGCAAGGTTGCCAAACCAAATTGGTTAGTAACAGCAGTATCATTTTCGGTAAATACCACAGCGCCGTTAATTGAACCGCTGTGTATTTTAAACAGAAAGCTAACTGTTGTATTTGCTACTGGTATGCCTTGTGTATTGCGTACTACAGCCTGGTAGTTTAACAATGCCGGGGCCTGGGCATTTACTATGGCGCACCATAAAAGTGCGATGGTGCCCGTGAATAGCGATTTAATCATAAATTAAGTTTTGCGGGTGAAAATCAATAGCGGGTAAAAATATGTTTTTTTAAAATATGGGAATAATTGCCTATGGGCAGCCCTATCTGTTGTACTCTGCGCTGCCATCGGCGTAGTGGTGCAGAAGGCCAAAGTACATCGCCGCAAAAAAAATCCCTGTCTACCTGTATGCTTAACTCAGATGCTTACTACAAGCGAGTTACAGTAAGGCTACATATAGGAAACTGTATCCCAAAAGGATTGTATTTTAAAATCTAATTTCACGAGTTGGTTTTATATATTCGTTTTTAAAGGCATAAATTCAATTGACTATGAAAACAATTTTTACCCTTCTTTTTGCATGCTTCGCACTTAGTGGTTTTTCGGTTACAACATTGGCCGTAGGCCCGGGGCAGACGTATACCAATATTACCACTGCATATGCGGCTATACCCGGCAATTTTAGCGGAGCATATGTAATAGAGCTGCGTGCAGGATATTCCTCATTAAACGAAACGTTTCCGCTGGTGTTGAATGATAAGGCAGCTTCAAGTGCAGTTAATACCATCACCATAAGACCTGCGGTAAGCGGGCTGGTAATTGCCAGCGCCAATACGGCGGGAACAGTGCAATTTAATGCTTGCCGTTATGTAACTATTGATGGCAGCGTAAATGGTGCACACGATACTACTAACCTTACTATAATTAATACCACCACCACCAGCGCGGCTGTAGTGGTTAAGCCCAACTCAATGCACAATACGCTAACGTATCTCAATCTTTCAGGCGGTGGCGGAAACTTAAATGGCGTGGTGTATTTCAATTTTGGTACAGCGGGCGTATCGTCCGATAATACTATAAGCTATTGCAACATTGGAGGCATTGGAAATGCATCTACTGCATATGGTATTTACAGCGACAATACATTAGCCAATTGCTTTCGGACACAAATAATGAACAACAATTTTTCGAAATGTAATACCGGTGTAAGTTTATGGAATGCCCAAAATTCGGTTGTAAGAGGAAATAGCTTTTACACGAACTCCCCGATATCCATGAGAGCCATACGGCTTAGTGACAAATGTGATGGCAGTATTGTTTTTGGCAATTATTTTGGTGGCACAGGCCCACGTTGTGTAGGTTCACCAGCACAGTTTACCAACACAGGTGATTTTTTCTTTGGACAGACCAATACCTCACCTGTTTCTTTGGATAGTAATGTAATACGGAATTTAGAGGTAAGCGGCACTACGGTGAGCCAAACTTTTATCAGCTGCCTGGGGCCGTGCCTGATAGGTACACAATACGGAAATCTAATAGGCGACACAGCTTCGAACGGCTCGATCAAAATTTTTATAACAGGTACTTCTTCTTTTAGCAACATTCGTTTGATCAATGTTTACGGCTACAGCGGCACCTCGCCGTTTTGCAGAGTAGAAAATAATTTGATAGGAGGCATATACATAAAAGGAACCGGAATTGTAAGCATTGCCGGTGGAACAAGCACCAGCATTTTTAAAAATAATTTCATAGGTAGTACTGTTCTGCCTGATAATATACATTTTAATGCCGGGGGCGATACCCTTATGGTAAATGTGGCGGATACATGGAGAATAGTGGAAGGCAACACTTTTTCAGGCATAAAAACAGATAGTGCCAAGTTGACCTTGCATGGTATAGATAACGGGGGATATGCATTAAACAACACATTTAAAAAAATAACAATTAATAGTATAATACAGGGTTCACCCAAGGTTAATTACCTGCTAAAGGCAGATACTGCATTTAGTAACCGAATTGCGGGCGTGTACCTGGTGAATGAAAATTATATTTATGGACTCTACTCTACCCGGGTTGCAAGAAATAATACTATTGATAGCCTGTTAAGCATTTTTACTATTAATAACGTAAGCAGTTATCATAAAGTGGTTGGTATTTATAATGTAGCCGGAACCAACGTAAGCAATAATTTAGTAACGAATGTTATTGGCGTTGATTCAATGCAGCAAAGCGAAGTATTGGGGATATGGTGCTATTCGGGCGATAATATGCATGTGGATAGCAACGTGGTTCGGGGCGTCTATAATCTCAATTTCAACCGCGGCCAATGTTCTGGTCTGTTTGCCAACGCGGATACGCTTGAGATGTCGCAAAACAATATTTATGATCTAAGGGGAGGTTCTTTGTGCGAGGGTATCCAGGCTGCCGGTACACCTCTTAGCTGCCACCACAATGTTGTAAAACAATTAAAGCTTACAGGCATTTCATCTACCCTGATAGGTATAGAATGCATACCATCGCAGCCTGCACGGGACCACTGCACCAATAATGTAATATCAGATCTTCTTTTTACACGCCATGCGCCCAGCGGGTCTACCTCGGCAATGGTTATAGGTATAAAGTACTTAGCGAAAAACAATGGATACGACTCCATAGCGTATAACTTTATTGATAATGTTAGGCCGTATACAAATAATTTTCCCGATGCCAGCGTGTTTGGCATTTTTACAGAGGGTAGTTCGTATGGGTGTATAGCTCATAACAAATTGACCCATATATATGCCGACAGTGTTGGCTCTCCATCTTTCCTGACCGGCATAGGCGGTTCGGCCAGCGCTACAAACTTTAAATACATTTACAACAACCAGATACAAATTGGGATAAATGTAAATGGTAATGCAGGTACCGGCCGGGCTTCCCGATACGGCATATATTATGGCAATTTCACGCCACAGATATACTATAACACCATATATGTTGCCGGTAATGTGTCAGGAGCTCATGAAAATTCTTATGTTTTGTATTCCCGTTCAGGCACCGGCGCTTATTATAACAACATCTTTTTAAACGCTACCAATAATTCCGGTGGTACTGGTCTGAATTATGTTGTTCGTCTGCAATCGGCAGCGAACCAGCAACTGGACTACAATATATACCGCATTGCGGGCAACAATAGTTACGTGGCGAGAATAGATACTGCATCCTTCTCCACGTTAAGTCTGTTTAAAGCGGCGATACCGGGTCAAAACCTGGCTGCAATGGATACGGATGCCCTTCTGATCAACGTTGCAGGCGATTCAGTCACGGTTAACATGGGACCTCTTGACAATAGTCCGGCTATTGGTGCGGGTGTGGTATATCAATTGCCCACCACTATAGATTATTACGGCACTACCCGGTCGGGAGTAACACCTACTATTGGCGCTATTGAGAAACCAGGGGTGCAAGAGCCGTTTATTGATAGTATAGGAAACGTGTTGTGCACAGGGGCTACATCGGGTTCGATAAAGTTTACTATACCCAATAACCTTTCGTGGGATAGCTGTGTGGTGGTTAATGGCAGCAACGTAGTGGTTGCTACATTTGCCGGTGTATCGGGTACGCATACTATAAGCCAACTACCTGCCGGAGATTATACTTTTAAATTTTCGAATACAACCGGTGAGCATTATAACACCACGGTTAGTATTACAGGTGTTATACTTTCCCCTGCTTCGCCACAGGTAAGCCCGCAGACTATTTGTGCGGGCACCGCTACCACTATTACAGCTACAGGTGCGGGTAATTATGCATGGTATGATTCTTTTTCGGGAGGTAATTTACTTTCCTCTTCTGCCACGTTAAATACGGGGGTGCTTACCAGCAGCACTAACTATTATGTGCAAACAAGCGCTAATGGTTGCCCAAGTGTAAGAAGCCTGGCAGCAATAACTGCTGTTACCTTAACCGCACCTGTGCTAACACCTACGCCCACCCGGGCTTGCCAAGGACAGAGCATTACTTTGTCTACCGGCGCCGCAGGCACCATTAAGTGGTATAGCCAGGCTGTAGGTGGGGCTGTAATATATACCGGCAGCAGTTATACCGTGAGCCCAACAACTACTACTATATATTATGCCGAGGAAACACAAGGGCAATGTACCGGTGCGCGGGCAAGTGTAACGGTGCAGATAGATTCGGTGCCGCCGGCTCCGCTATTAAGCGGCAGCAACACCGGTGTTTGCCAGGGTAGCCGCGATACGCTTGCCATTGTAGACCGTGGTTATGTTTATAACTGGTATTTAACAGCGGTGGGGGGCACGGTAGCAGGTACCGGCGTTACCTTTACTACCCCTATTATTAATAGCACGATGTCATTTTATGTGCAGGCCCAAACAGCCTGGTGCAGCAGTAACAGAACCCAGATACAGGTGTTTCCGGTAACTACTGCGGCGCCTGTTATAATCCCCAGCCCTGTTGACATTTGCCCGGGAGAATCTGCTGTAATAAGTGTGAATACATCAGCAGGTACCGTACGGTGGTTCGATAGCCCTACCGCTACTAACCCGCTTAGTGTAGGTAGTACTTACACTACCGCCCCTGTAAACTCCAATACAGCTTTTTACGCCGATATTGCAGGTAATAATGGTTGCCTTAGTGCACGTACCGCTGTACAGATTAATTTGCACCCGCAAACCCAGCCTGTAATTACGGTTAACGGGGCTGTACTTACCTCCAGTATTGCCAGCGGTAACCAATGGTATTTGAACGGAACAATAATACCAGGCGCTACTGCAGCGAACTACACTGCGCCCACCACCGGAGATTATACCGTGGAAGTTACTAATTCGTATGGTTGTTCGGCTACTTCTACTGTAACACAAGTAATCGTAAATGATGTAGAGGCTTTACAGCAAGCGTTTATTACTATCTACCCAAATCCTTGTGTAGATTTGCTTAGGGTAGCAACAGATGCGAAAGGGCCTTTTGATGTGGTAGTAATGAGCATGGATGGAAGGTTGATACACCGCGAGTTAACTATGCAGCAGTCTTTCGATTTAGATATCAGCGGCCTGGTTTCGGGCGCCTATATTTTATCTGTACAAGGCAAGGATGTTTTTGCCCGGAAGAGCTTTATTAAGCTTTAATAAGATTGTAACGGTTAACGCTCACTCTATCTCAAACGTCTTTCCTTCTTCGGCCAGGTGGGTGTTGTGAAACACATCACGGCTTTCGGTGAGGAGGAGGCTGAGGTCTTGATAGCGGGCGGAGAAGTGGCCGATAAGCAAGGTTTGTGCGCCGGCAAGTTTGGCTATGCGGGCGGCCTGCTTGGTGGTGGTGTGGAAGGTTTCGGCAGCGCGCTCTTTGTGTTCGTCTACAAAGGTAGATTCGTGGTATAGCAGGTTTACGCCTTTTATCTGCTCTATAAAAGTTTCGATATACACGGTATCGCTGCAATAGGCGTAGCTGCGCGGTGGTGCAGGGTCAAGTGTTAGCTCGGCGTTGGGGATGGTTTCGCCGGTGGCGCATACAAAATCGCCGCCCTTTTTTATACCTACAATCTGCTGGTAGGGTATGTTGTACTCGGTTATTTTTTCGGCCCGTATTTTACGCGGGTGTTGTTTCTCTTTAAACAGAAAGCCGGTGGTAGGCAACCGGTGGGTAAGCAGGATGGTTTCTACGGTAAGGTGGTCGTCTTCGTATATCACCTTTGAGGCATCGGCCAGCACCGGGTGAAAGATGAGCTCGTAACGTAGCTGGGTTAGGGAGTGCTTAAACTGCACTTCTATAATTTCCTGTAATGCCGGCGGGCCGTACAGGTGCAGCGGATGCTCGCGCCAGTTAAGGTTAAGGCTGGTAAGCAAAGGCACCAGGCCAAAGTAATGGTCGCCGTGCAGGTGCGATATAAATATGTGGTTGAGGTGTGCGCGCTTGATGCTGAAATCGTTCATCCGGAACTGCGCGCCCTCGCCACAATCTATCATAAACAGGTTGCCATTGTAGTTTAAAACCTGCGATGTGGGGTAGCGGTTATAAGCAGGGATAGCGGCATTGCTACCCAGAATAGTTACATCAAACTGCATGGGCAGTGATTAGCTCTTTAAATCGCGGTCAAGTTCCTCCATCATTACATAGTCAACCGACTCGTTGATAGACGGCACTATGTTAAGAATGGGTTCTAACTGCGATATTTTAATGAGCTTTTGAATATGAGCGTTAAGGCCGGTAAGCACAAAGGTGCCGCTGGCTTCTTTGCACAGGCGGTTGCCAACCAAAAGGGCGCTAAGGCCAGATGAATCTACATACTGCACATCGGCCAGGTCGAGCACTATATTTTTGAAGCCTTCATTGTTCAAAATGACCATTTCGGATTTCAACTGAGGGGCCAGATTGCTCAATAGCTTATCCTCGTTCAACTTTACAATAACCAGTCTATCTCGTTTGTCAATCTGAAATTTCATGCCTTATTCGTTTAGGTAGTGCGATAATACGATTCTAATTTAGAACTTTTTAATTCAAAAACGAAAGATGGAGGTTTTTTTTGCGTGGGTAAGTTTTTGTCTACCGATGGTAGGGAAGGAGAGTGGCGTAGGACGAGGGGCGAGTGACGAGGGGAATGCAAATACAGAAATGCAAATGCTTAACACGGAGATACAGAATACAGAAAGAGACAGAGCCATCGGTTGAAACCGACGGCAGTTTGATAAAAGGAATGTTGAATCTGTTTATAAGCGGACTAAAGTCCGCAAAAGGCGTAATTGCATAACCACGGAGGCACAGAATACACAGAGATACATGGAGAAATGCATGTTTGGATCCTAGCGGGCGGGTAGGCAGGCACATAGGCAATGGGCCGTTGATTGAAACCGACGGCAGTTTGATAAAAGGAATGTTGCATTGTTTTTTAATGGCCATCGGTTGAAACCGACGGCAAATTGATAAAAGGAATTCTGCTTTGTTTTAATGGCGGACTAAAGTCCGCGAAAGGCAGGTAGGCTGAAGTCCGCCGGGAAAAAAGTCATTGTATGTAAAAACATTCAAGGCCAAAACATTGTTAGCATTGTGCAACCAATTAATATGCAAGTATTTTGCAGGTTACAATTAATTGCGTTTAATTTGAAAACAGACAGCTAAAAATGCAGTAACTGTTAATTTTTAGCATTGAATATTAACCAGTTGACCCGACAATATGACAGATGTAAATTGTTGGTTTGAATTTTGAAATTAAGAGCCAATGGAAGCAAAATTTTCACCGAAAGTAAAGGAAGTAATCTCCTACAGCCGCGAAGAGGCCCTAAGGCTGAACCACGATTACATAGGTATTGAGCATTTGTTGCTGGGGCTGATACGCGAGGGCGAAGGCCTGGCTATAAAAACCCTGAAGAGCCTGGATGTAGACGCAGTGATGCTGCGTAAGACAGTAGAGGACAGTATAAAGGACAAAGTGGCTAAGGGCAGCTTTAACCCAAACAACCTGCCGCTGACAAAACAGGCAGAGAAAGTGTTAAAGATAACTGTGCTGGAAGCCAAGGTGCTGAAAAGCGATGTGATAGGCACCGAGCATTTATTGTTATCTATACTTAAAAACAAAGACAACCTGGCCACGCAGTTGCTGGCGCAGTTTGATATTGATTACGATGTATTTAAAAAAGAGCTGGAGGCAGTGCAAAACGATATGAAAGATACAAAAGCCGTGCGCGATGAACTACCGGGCGACCAACCGGATGATGAACCGTATGAAGACGATAAAGGCCGTGGTGGCAATTTTGGACAGACCCAACAGCCTAAAAAGCCGGGTGCTACCAAAAGCAAAACACCGGTGCTGGATAATTTTGGCCGCGATGTAACCCACCTGGCAGAAGAAGGTGCGCTGGACCCTATTGTGGGCCGCGAAAATGAAATTGAGCGTGTAAGCCAGATACTTAGCCGCCGTAAAAAGAATAACCCGATACTGATAGGTGAGCCGGGCGTGGGTAAAACCGCGATAGTAGAAGGCCTTGCCCTGCGCATAGTGCAGAAGAAGGTAAGCCGTGTGCTGTTCAACAAACGAATTGTGATGCTTGACCTGGCTGCCCTGGTAGCCGGCACCAAGTACCGCGGACAGTTTGAAGAGCGGATGAAGGCCATAATGAACGAGTTGGAGAAGAACCGCGATGTGATATTGTTTATAGATGAAATACACACTATAGTTGGTGCAGGTGGTGCAACCGGTTCGTTGGATGCAAGCAATATATTTAAACCGGCCCTTGCCCGTGGCGAACTGCAGTGCATTGGCGCGAGTACATTGGACGAATACCGCCAGTATATAGAAAAAGATGGTGCGTTGGCGCGTAGGTTCCAGCAAGTGATTGTTGACCCGCCAAGCCCTGAAGAGACTATACAGATACTTACCAATATAAAGAATAAGTATGAAGATTACCACAGCGTAGATTACTCGCCGGAGGCTGTAGCTGCCTGTGTTAAGCTTTCTACCCGCTACATTACCGATAGATTTTTGCCTGATAAGGCGATAGATGTAATGGATGAAGTGGGTGCGCGTGTGCACTTAAAGAACATACATGTGCCTAAGAACATTATAGAGCTGGAAAAACAGGTAGAAGAAATAAAGAGCCAGAAGAACCAGGTGGTAAAAAGCCAGAAGTATGAAGAGGCTGCCCGCCTGCGCGATAGCGAAAAGCGCTTGCTGGAAGACCTGGAGAAAGCCAAGGCGCAATGGGACGAAGAAGCAAGGACTAAACACTTCCCTGTAGGTGAGGAAGATATTGCCGAGGTGGTAGCCATGATGACCGGTATACCGGTTAACAAAATAGCCCAGAGCGAAAGCAATAAGCTGATAAATATGACCTCGGCTATTACGGGCTCGGTGATAGGGCAGAACGAAGCGGTGAAGAAGGTAACCAAAGCTATACAGCGTAACCGTGTAGGCTTGAAGGACCCTAAGAAGCCGATTGGTACGTTTATTTTCTTAGGCCCAACGGGTGTAGGTAAAACAGAGTTGGCTAAATCGATAGCGCGCTACCTGTTTGATAGCGAAGACTCGCTGATACGTATAGACATGAGCGAATACATGGAGAAGTTCTCGGTATCGCGCTTAGTAGGTGCCCCTCCGGGATATGTAGGCTACGAAGAAGGCGGGCAGCTGACCGAGAAGGTACGCCGCAAGCCATACAGCGTAGTATTGCTGGATGAGATTGAGAAAGCGCACCCGGATGTGTTCAATATATTGCTGCAGGTGTTTGATGATGGTATACTTACCGATAGCTTAGGCCGCCGGGTAGACTTTAAGAACACACTGATCATTATGACATCGAACATAGGTGCCCGCGACCTGAAGGATTTTGGTGCAGGTGTAGGTTTTGCTACAAAATCGAAAACCGACCAGAGCGAGGAGTTTGCCAGCAATGTAATTACGAAGGCACTGAAGAGAACGTTCTCGCCTGAGTTTTTGAACCGTATTGATGATGTTATCATCTTCAACAGCCTGGGCAAAAACGACATACACAGCATTATTGATATAGCGCTGCGCGATGTAACCAAGCGTATAGTTGAGCTGGGCTTTACCATTAACCTGACCGACGAGGCGAAAGACTTCTTATCAGATAAAGGTTACGACCCTCAGTTTGGCGCCCGTCCGCTGCACAGAGCGATACAGAAATATGTAGAGGACCCGCTGGCCGAAGAGATACTACGTGCCAGCGCCAAGGCCGGCGATAGTTTCCTGATAGAGCTGAACAAGGAAGCCGACGAGTTGAAGATAACTCACGAAGCTGCCCCTAAAACGGCAGAAGCAGGTAACGAATAGTTTCTAATTTAATGAATGAAAAAATCCCAACCGAGAGGTTGGGATTTTTTTTTGGGCATAGCGTAGGGTATTAGCCCAACGCATTAGCATTTTAGCCTTCCGTTTTGTTCGCACCAAATTCCTGCATTAGCAATTCATTCACCCCCACATTAGAGAACCCCCCATCGTGGAAAAGGTTTTGCATGGTAACGTATTTGGTAAGGTCGCTAAACAGGGTTACGCAGTAGTTGGCGCAGTCTTCGGCGGGTGCATTGCCCAGCGGACTGTTTTTATCGGCAAAGCCAAAAAATGAATCGAAGCCTTTTATACCTGAACCTGCAGTGGTTACGGTAGGCGATTGAGAGATGGAATTTACGCGCACCTTTTTAGCATTGCCATAGTAGTAGCCAAACGAGCGCACGATAGATTCCAATGTCGCTTTGGCATCGGCCATGTCGCCGTAGCCGGGGAATGCGCGCTGCGAAGCAATATAAGTAAGCGCCACCACGCTACCCCACTCATTAATAGCATCCTGCTTTACGCAGGTCTGCAAAATTTTGTGGAGGGATAGGGCTGATATATCCAGTGTTTTTTGAAACCACTCGTAATTGATATCGGTGTAGGTTTTACCCTTGCGCACATTAGGGCTCATGCCTATGCTGTGCAATACAAAATCGAGTTTGCCGCCCAGGTGTTCTGTTGATTGTGCGATTAGCTTTTCAATATCTTCTACCGAGGTAGCATCTGCAGGGATAACCAGTGCATTGCATTCAGCGGCCAGTTTATTGATAGCGCCCAGGCGCAAGGCCACAGGGGCATTGCTCAATACAAATTTGCCGCCTTGTTCGTGTACTTTTTGCGCCACCTTCCAGGCTATAGATTGTTCATCGAGCGCTCCGAATATTATACCGCGTTTTCCTGCTAATAAGTTATTCATATAGATAGTATGTAGTAGTTAGTATTTAGACAATGCAGAAATACAAAAATTAATAGACTTGCAAAGGTGGACTCATTGGGGGGGCTCACCACCCCGTCCCGCCTTCGGCGGGCCACCCCTCCTTAAAATGCCGCCGCGGTTGCGGCGAAGGAGGGGAGCATAACAGCCGGTTAAGACGCTATCAACTCCCTGGCATTAGCCAGCGACGCATCGCTTATTTTATCGCCGCTTAGCATTTTGGCAATTTCTATCACCCGCTCTTCGCCCTTTAATTCTTTAATGCGCGTGTTGGTGCGGTTGTCTTTTACCTCTTTATAAATGTATAAATGTGCATCAGCGGTGCGGGCTATTTGCGGCAGGTGGGTAATGCTTATTAACTGGTGGTTGCGCGAAAGCTTTTTCATTATCTCGCCTACCTTCAATGCTACTTCGCCGCTTATACCGGTATCTATTTCATCAAATATTAAGGTAGGCAATGCACCGGCATCGGCCAGTAGCGATTTGATGCAAAGCATTAAACGCGAAAGCTCTCCACCGCTGGCTACATCTTTAATTTCGTGTGGGGCAAAACCCTTGTTGGCACTGAACAGGAATTTGATTTCTGTCAGCCCGTTTTCGTTCAACTGCTGGTGCTCCAGTTTTTTAATGTCCACCTTAAATACCGAGTTAGGCATGCCTACCTTGGTAAGCAATACCACCACATTGTTCTGAAACTCGCGCAATACCTTTTCGCGCGATTGGTGTAGCTGCTCGGCTATAGCCAGTAATTCATGAAACTGCTTCTCCAGCTGTGCTTTTATCTGTTCAATATCGGCAGAGTTATTATCAACCGAGGCAATCTTTTGCTCCAGGTCGCTTTGTATCTTTAGCAGCTCCTCTACGGTGGTAGTGTTATGCTTTTTTTGCAGACGGTAAATAGTGGTAAGCCTGTTGTTAACCTCCTCTAACCGCTCAGGGTCAAGCAAGGCCGTATCCTGCAGGCCTTCAAATTCTTTGGTAATGTCCTTTATCTCTTCATAAGCGCTTTGCAGCCTTTGGCTAAGCGCGAGTATATCATTATTATAATTTTTTACGCTCTTAAGCTGACCCTGCACTTCGCTTAGCTGGTCAAGGGTAGATATTTCGCCTTCGCTCAAAATCTGGATAGAGGATTGCAGGGCTATTTTAATCTCCTCCACATTGCTCAGCGTATTTTGCTCTGCCTCCAGTGTATTTTGTTCGTCGGCTTCCAGTTTTGCCTCCGCTAGTTCATTGTATTGAAACTGAAGGTAGTCAAGTTCGGCAGAGGATGTGCGGAATTGCTCCGCCAGCACTTCCAGCCTTTTATGGTCTTTTTTATAGCGGTTGAAAAGCCCGCGGTAAGTCTGCAGCAAATCCTGATTGCGGGCGAGGGTATCAATCACATCTAACTGAAAACCCGCACGGGTAAGCTCCAGTGTTTCGTGCTGGCTGTGCAGGTTTACCAGTTTTTCGCCCAGTTGTTTAAGCACGGTGAGTGTTACGGGCGTATCGTTGATAAATGCCCGTGACTTGCCGCTTTGGTTAATCTCGCGGCGCACAATGGTATGGGTGTCGAAATCCAGTTCGTTATCGGCAAAAAAGCTTTTCAGTCCTTTATTTTCTATTTCAAAATCGGCTTCTACCACACACTTTTCGTCCTGGTTATAAAGAGCTTTGGTGTCGGCACGTTCGCCTAGTATCAGTGACAGCGCACCCAGCAGTATAGACTTACCTGCGCCGGTTTCGCCGGTAATAATGTTCATACGGTCGCAAAACTCAATTTCGAGTTTATCGATAATGGCATAGTTGCGTATAGTAAGGCGGTGCAGCATAGGGCGAATATAATCAAGCGCCTGCTGAATTTAAGGGGGTTAGTGATTTTTACTTTTATTTACAAAATGAAACAGGTTTTAGTTTTACTGCTCTTTTGTTGCAACATATCATCCATTTTCTCTCAGAGCGGAACATGGACATGGATGAAAGGAAGCGATGTTAAAAATAGTGCAGGTAGCTATGGCGTAATGGGTGTGCCGGCCAGCACAAATGAACCTCCGGGCCGGTATGCCCCGGCTTTTTGGACTGATACTGCGGGCAATTTTTGGATATATGGTGGTGTTGGTTCAGGTTCATGGAATTCGTACTCTGATATGTGGAAGTTTGACCCGGTAACAAAAAACTGGACATGGATGCAAGGCACTCAAGGCGCTACTCATCAAAATAATATTAATCCTAATTCATTTTTTGCCCCTTATAATACGCCGAGCGGTGTATGCTATGGGGTATTTACGTGGGTAACTCCTGATAATCATTTTTGGCTTTTTGGCGGTATGTACTATAATGTTTTTGTTGAGGGTAACAGAAATACTTATTTATGGGAATATGACCCTGCCATAAATCAATGGAGGAGTGTGCATGGTGCTGTAGGAGAACATGGGTTTTATGGTACCAAGGGCCAGGCGACTGCTTCCACGAGGCCAAGCAGTAGAACAGAAGGCAATACGGCCTGGGTTGATAGCATCGGTAATTTATGGTTGTTTGGAGGTATGACGGGTTTTGATACCGCAAGTAACGATTTATGGAATTTTGACATGGAATCAAAAAGATGGACATGGGTAAGCGGTTCTCATATACCAAATGACAATGGTTTTTATGGGTTTCAAAATGTTCCGTTTGCTAACAATTATCCACCAGCCAGGGCAAATAACATGTTTTGGAAAGACGAGCGTGGGATTTTTTGGATGATCGGCGGAGAGAAATTTTCGGATGTAAGTTTTCAGGATGTATGGAATTATAATCCTGGTACGAATGAGTGGACTTATGTGGGTGGAACAGCAGGGAACGACCCGCAAGTTCCATGGGGAGATTATTGCGTTGAAAACGAGCAGAACCGTGAAGGAGCGCGCTTTGAAAACAGGGCAGTTTGGAAAGTTTGCGATAATATGATACTAAACTATGGTGGGTTTAGTACAACTGATGTGAATGCTCCCTTGCTATCGTATAACGATATGTGGCTTTATCGTCCGTATGAAAATAAGTGGGTGAAGCTTGGTGAGTGGCCCACTGCGGGCAATTATGGTACAAGGGGTGTGCCTGATGAACTCAATTATCCAACAGCGCGCTTTGGTGGCGTAAGTTTTTTAGGTCGCGATAATAGTGTGTGGCTTTTTGGGGGAATGGATTCAACCAAAGGTAAATACAACGATTTATGGAAGTACGAGCTGGATACTGCTTGTTTAAATAGATTTAGTTGTAGTAATCCATGTGCATTGCAACCTCCGGTGGTAACTGCAACTGATTCGGTTATTTGCAGAGGAGAGAATGTTGAGATATGCGCCCCGGCCGGTTATACTACTTACGTGTGGAATATTGGTTATGGCGGTACTTGCAGA
Organism: Chitinophagales bacterium; assembly: GCA_035299425.1. Classification (GTDB taxonomy): domain Bacteria; phylum Bacteroidota; class Bacteroidia; order Chitinophagales; family LD1; genus Bog-950. The sequence continues at coordinate 58,031 of DATGWP010000239.1, forward strand.
ACAGTTTCGCAGACAGGAAATTATTATCTGGTGGTAACCGATAGTAATAATTGTACGGCTATATCTAACCGTATAGCTGTTAGAGTGCAAGCACCAAGCGATTCATTTTACATCTATCGTTCCGGCGACACACTTTTTTCTTATGACGGCATAAGAGGCGGGCAGTGGTATCGCAATGGTGAACCTATTGACGGAGCTTACGGGGATTTTTACGTTGCGAATGAACATGGAAACTATACCATAGGTCTACCTGCTGGCAACACGGGATGCCCGCCTACATCTACCTGGGTTGTTGTATCAGGGATAAGTGATTTGACAGGAGATGGTGTAGAGGTGTTTCCTAATCCCAATTATACCGGTAAATGGACTTTGAAAGTTAGTAGTGAATGGATAGGTAGTAAGTTAAAGATAGTTGATGTAACAGGGCGTATAGTAACTTATTTTACTGTTCTGAATAATAATACAGAGGTGTATTTTGAGGGAGCCAGAGGATTGTATCTGCTTTCCCTTCAAAACGAGACAAAAAGCGGAACTATTAAACTTGCAAAACTGTAGATGCCAGATTAATGGCGCATTTCAGCCGTCAAAAATTTTCTACAATTGCCGCGCAATATCTTAAAACTTGGTTGCGTTAAATAGTGTCTCCCATCCTAATATCTTCACTTTCGCATATCCATGTCTTCGCATAATTACCTCAGGCAAACTCTTATTGGCACAGCACTGGTTATAGCATCGCTGTTTGCGCTATCGGTTATACCCGAGTTTGATTTGGGTAGCTTCCATTTTAAGCGGGTAAACATACTGGCCGATGTATTGAAAAAAGAAAAGATCGTAGTGCAGGATACCATTGCAGTGGTTATAAAACCGGTATATGCCGATACCTGCAGGCAAGGCTTAACCTGCGTAGAAGACTACAGCAAAGACTCTACAGGGTTAGATGCGTTTTTGGCGGCGCTCGATTCATCTAAAAACCATAAAGTGCGTATTGCCTGGTTTGGCGATTCGTATGTAGAGGGAGATATACTCCTTGACCCTTTGCGCGATACACTACAGGCATTGTTTGGTGGTAATGGTGTGGGCTTTGTGCCTATCACATCGGAGGTGGCGGGTTTCAGGCAGACGGTTGTTCACTCGTTTGGCAACTGGAAAACGTATGCCATAGTAGGAGAGAAGAGCGATGAACATCCTTTAGGCCCTGCCGGTTATGCGGCTGTGCCGCTGGAGGGTAACCGTGTGTCTTACACGGTGGAGAAGCGAAAGAGGCTGAATGTTTTTCCCACCGCTAAATTGTTTTATGGCAATGCCGATAGCGCTACGCTGATTGCTAATGAGAATGAGGTTTTTCTAGGTAAAGTAAACGGGCTGCATACAAAAAGCCTGGGTGAGAATCTTGCCGGGCTTAAGCTATCGGTTAGCGGGCAGGCAGACCTGTATGGTGTAACGTTTGAAGATAAGACAGGCATAGCGGTAGATAACTTTGCTATGCGCGGCAACTCGGGTATTGGGCTGCATTATGTAAATGAAAAAATGTATCGCGATTTTGATTCTCTACACCACTATGATTTAGTGATATTGAGCTACGGGTTGAATGTAGCTAACGAGAAATCGAAAAACTACGATTGGTATGTTCGTAGTATGAAACCAACTATTGCTATGATGCGAAGGGCGTTTCCTAATAGCTCAATTATTGTGTTAGGTTGCAGCGACCGCGCCGATAACATAGACGGCGAAATGCAGACCATGCCATCGGTTAAACGATTGATACAGGAGCAGCGCAAGATGGCCGCCGATAACAATGTGTGCTTTTGGGATTTGCAGCAAGCCATGGGCGGCGACAGCACGATGATACGCTGGGCAGAGCTGCCTAAACGGCCATTAGCTAATAAAGATTATACACATCTTACCTTTAGCGGAGGTAAAAAAGTGGCTGAGATTTTTTTGAATACGATTTTATACGAACGTGAGAAATATGAAAGAAGGAAGCGGAGTAGGTAAGTGGCAAGGGACGAGGGACGAGGGACATGGGAAATACACTTTTGTATTGGCCGTGGTCTGTTGTCTGTGGTCTGTTGTCTGCTGTTCTCAGGATACTGTGCAGTTGAGCGTGTTTAAGAAATATCCTTTTGTGCATAGCGAACGTAACGAAATTGTAAATGCGGGAGCGTTAGATGGTTTTTTTGAAAAGCTGCTGCAGCAGAAGAAACAAAACAGCCGCAGGGTAAGTGTGTTGCATATTGGCGACTCGCACATACAGGCAGATATGATAACCGCGCCACTGCGCACAGGTTTTCAGAAAGATTTTGGCAACGCAGGCCGTGGGTTGGTGATACCATTGCGGGTGTCGGGTAGTAACGAGCCTTATAGTTATAAGATTAGCAGTAACATAAAATGGTTTGGCAAGCGCTGTGTGTATGTAAGCGATACGCTGCACTATGGCATTGGAGGGTACCTGGCCAGAACCTATAACGACTCGGCTATACTTACCATACGTACTAATAACTATGCGCCGCTTAATTATGCCTTCAATAAGTTGACCTTGTTCTATCAGCACGACTCATCGTTTACTTATGTGCTATACGATACCAGTGGCAACCGCTTGGTTACGTTGGGCGCAGATTCGGTGCAGGCGTTTTTAAATTACAGCACGGCTAAGTTGCCACAGTATACCAATATGGCTGTAGTAAAGCTGGAGCGCAACGACACTATAACCCAAAAGCATGCAACCATCTATGGTTTTAATTTAGAGAATGACAGCAACGGTGTGTTGTATCATGTGGTAGGGGTGAATGGTGCAGAGGCTTATCAGTATGTAGCGGCTAAAAACTTTGCAGTGCAAACGGCCTTGCTGGTGCCCGATGTAATTATCATATCGCTGGGCACTAATGAAGGGCAGCGCCGCCCATTTGATAAGGTAGTGCAAGAGGCAAAACTTGACTCGATGGTGAAGCAACTGCAACTATGTAACCCCAACGTACCGGTGGTGCTTACCAGCCCGCCCGATTCATACTACAGGAGAAAATATTACAATACAGCCATAGCTGCTTACCACGAAATGATGGTAGACTATGCAAAGAGGAACAACCTGGCGGTATGGGATTTGTTTGCTGTAACCGGAGGGCACAAAAGCTGTTACCAGTGGAAGAAATATGGATTGATGCAGCGCGATGGTGTGCATTTTACACGCGCGGGATATGAACTGCAGGGGAACCTATTATACGAAGCACTACTAAAAGCCTACAACCAATATGCCCGCCATTGATTTTCATAAACTGTGGCAACAGTTCGTGTATCACCCTAATGAACCGCTGATATTCAGCACGGGGCTGTTCCTGTTTTTGTTTATGGCATTTATTACGGGTTTCTACCTGGTTCGCAAACACCATAGCGCCAAGCTGGCGTATGTTATCCTGTTCTCGTTATACTTCTATTACAAGTCAAGTGGTATTTACTTTCTGTTGTTGGTGTTATCTACGGTAGTAGATTATAGCCTCGCCAATTTTATTTACAATGCCGATACGCAGTGGAAGAAAAAATCGTGGCTGATTTTTAGTCTGGTGCTTAATCTTGGTTTGCTGGGCTATTTTAAGTATACCAATTTTCTGTACGAGATTTTTTGCAATGCTACTAACCATCCCTTCGATCCGTTTGAGATTTTCCTGCCGGTGGGTGTTTCGTTCTTTACCTTCCAATCGCTCAGCTACACTATAGAAATTTATCGCGGTGATATAGAGCCTGAGAAGAGTATCTGGAACTACGCCTTCTTCGTTTCTTTCTTTCCTCAGTTAGTTGCAGGCCCAATTGTAAGGGCCAAAGATTTTTTACCCCAGGTATCGCAGGAGCCAATTGTAACCAAAGAAATGTTTGGCCATGCGGTGTTTTTAATTGTTGCGGGCTTGTTTAAAAAGGTAGTGATTTCCGATTACATCAGTGTGAATTTTGTAGACCGCATTTTTGACAACCCTACGCTGTATACCGGTCTGGAAAACCTGTTTGGCGTGTATGGCTATGCCCTGCAAATTTACTGCGACTTTAGTGGTTACAGCGATATGGCCATTGGTATTGCCCTGCTGTTTGGCTACAAACTTACTCTCAACTTCGATTCGCCTTACCAGAGTAGCAGTATAACCGAGTTCTGGCGCAGGTGGCATATCTCGCTCTCTACCTGGCTGCGCGATTACCTTTACATATCGCTGGGTGGTAACCGCAAGGGCCGTGTGCGCACTTACTTCAATCAGTTTATGACTATGCTGTTGGGTGGCTTATGGCATGGGGCGGCCTTCAGGTTTATACTATGGGGTGCGCTGCACGGTGTAGCGCTGGGTATAGATAAATACATGAAGGAGTTTTTTAAAATACCCAACACCGGGTTTTTTAAGGTTGCCGGCGTGTTGCTTACCTTTCACTTTGTTTGTTTCTGCTGGATATTCTTCCGCGCCGATGATATGACTGTGGCTGGTAATGTTATTTCGCAGATAGCCCTGCACTTTACACCTTCCATCTTCTTCGATTTTATTACCGGCTACCGAAATATTCTATTGGTAATGTTACTGGGTTACGGCTTGCATTTCATCCCGAAGAGCATAGAGATAAAAGCACATCATTTTGTAACCGAGATGCCGCTGGCTGGTAAGGTGGCCATGATGGTAGCTATGATAGTAGTGCTGATACAGGTAAAGAGCAGCAACGTGCAGCCTTTTATTTATTTTCAGTTTTAGCCACCACCAGATAATGATTAAAGAAAAACTCCTGCTTTAACAGAATAGTTTTTTGAATCTGCATTCCCTGTTTTTCGAGCATGGCTTTATACTCAGCCAAATCATATTGATGCGGGTGCAGCACATCGCCGGGTATAGTGCGGAAGAGATGTTTGAAGAAAGAATGATTGTGCGCATCAATAGAAACAACTACCTGTCCGTTAGCTGCGCATAGATTTTTTAACTGCGCAAAGCCTTTCTCAATATCATATACGTGATTGATGGCGTTAAGACAGAACACTATATCATATTTATAGACTTCCGAAGTTGTAAAAACTTCGGAAGTCTTTGTTCCGAAATCTTCAATAGTGCTCTCAGCAAATTCAACCTTGGGGTAATCTGCTTTAGTAAAAAAGGCAAGCTGTTTTTCGTATTCATTAATAAGCGGGTCAACGGCGGTTATTTTGTTATTGGGCAGTGCTATGAAAATACCTGCAGGGCCGCAGCCCAAATCGCAAATGGTTTTAGTAGTGTCAATTTTTACTTCAGTAGAAATGAGGCCGAGTATATTATGCCAATAGCTTTTCTTCCATTGTAGATAGGTGGTTTTGTCTTTGCTGCGCAGGTAGTTTTTCCACCAGCGCAGTTCAAACCATTGGGCTATTTTCCATTTTGTTGTCATATACTCGGTGTGTTGGTTGGCAGATGGATAAACTCACTATCCACAAATGCACATTCCACTTTCCACAATCGCTAAACTAAACTTCGTCCATTAAATTAAACGTCTATTTTTGCCAACGTTCTATTTATAGAACGCAGTTACATGCTGCTTCATCGTTCTTTGTAAAAAGGAAAGGAAAGTCCGGACAATGCAGGGCGCCGCACCACCTAACGGGTGGCTCCTACGAAAATGGGAAGAGATAGTGCCGCAGAAAATAACCGCCGCTCAAAGTCCCTTTAGGGATTTAGGATGGTAAGGGTGAAAATGTGTGGTAAGAGCACACGGTTAATTGTAGTAATACAGTTAGCGGGTAAACCTTGCGGATTGAAAGCTCACGTATATCAGCCTTTGAGAGCGGCTCGCGCGATTCCCGATTTATCGGGAAGGGTTGAGGGGTTGAGCGTAACAGGTGCTGTGCGAACAGTATCGCAGATAAATGATGAGGGCTTCGAAAGAGGAACAGAATCCGGCTTACAGGCATGTAACATTTTGAAAGAATTACCAGTTAGGAATTACAAATTACTAGTTGGAAGAGATATAAATATGCAGGGGATTGGACACCCGCCTGCATGATTGAAGTAATAAAGAAGGAGTACACATTTTAATTTTTTAAGGAACCGGTAGTTGTGCGTTGATAGCTGCAATACGCTGTTAATGGCAATTACATAATTAAACCACACACATGCCTACTATTCTGATAGCCGATGACGACAAGAGCATCCGTAAAACGTTGCGCGAAATTTTAGAATACGAAAGTTATAAAGTGGAAGAGGCCGTAGATGGCGCCCAGGCATTTGAGATGCTGAAGGAAGGCAGCTACGACTGTGCACTGCTGGATATTAAAATGCCTAAGATGGATGGGCTGGAGGTGCTAACCAAGTTGCAGGGCACCGACTGCGAAACGCCTATCATTATGATTTCGGGCCACGGCTCGGTAGAAAATGCAGTGGAGGCTACTAAAAAAGGTGCGTTCGATTTTATTAATAAGCCGCCTGATTTGAACCGATTGCTTATTACGGTGCGTAATGCGCTGGAAAAATCTACACTGGTTACCGAGACCAAGGTGCTGAAAAGAAAAGTGGGCAAAACCCGCGAAATGATTGGCGACTCTCCGGCCATTCAAAAGATAAAAGAAACGATTGACCGTGTAGCACCTACCGAGGCGCGTGTACTGATAACCGGTGACAACGGAACCGGTAAAGAGCTTGTAGCCCGCTGGATACATGAAAGAAGCAACCGCGCAAACGGTCAGCTTGTAGAAGTGAACTGTGCGGCTATACCGAGCGAGTTGATAGAAAGCGAATTGTTTGGCCACGAGAAAGGGGCTTTTACATCGGCCATGAAACAGCGCATTGGTAAATTTGAACAAGCCAACAGCGGAACATTGTTTTTGGATGAGATAGGGGATATGAGCCTCAGCGCACAAGCCAAGGTGCTGCGTGCATTACAAGAGCAACGCATTACCCGCGTAGGTGGCGACCGCGATATACCGGTAGATGTACGTGTAATAGCAGCTACCAATAAGGACCTGCTGAAAGAAGTGGAAGAAGGCAGGTTCCGTGTCGATTTATATCACCGTATAGGTGTTATCCTTATCCATGTGCCATCGCTTAACGAAAGAACCGATGATGTGCCTTTGCTGGCCGAAAAGTTTGTAAAAGAAATTTGCGAGGATTACGGTATTCCTAAAAAGGTAATTACCCCTAAGGCTCTTGAAGAGTTGAAGACCATGAACTGGGAAGGTAACATCCGCGAACTGCGCAACGTTATAGAGCGCCTTGTAATATTAAGCGACCAGAAGATAACGGAAACAGAGGTGCGTAACTTTGTTACCAACACTACTGCTAAAGATACACCTACCGATTTGTTTGAGCAGTACGACAAATTCCAGGACTTTAAAGAGCATATTGAGAAGCTGTTTATAGAGCACAAGCTCCGCAAGTTTGCCTGGAACGTATCTAAGACAGCCGAGGTGCTGGATATACAACGCAGCCACTTATACAATAAAATAGAGAAATACGATTTGAGGAGAAGTTAAATTGCCTCTGCTTATAGACTTCCGAAGTTGTAAAAACTTCGGAAGTCTTTGTTTTAGGCCTATATCTTTCCCAGCAACCATTCTTTCTCTGCCACTGCACCTGTGCCGCTTATTTTTTCTTTCAGTGCAGCTTTGGCCTTCTTGTCATACGGCCGCAGTTTCATCAAGCGGGTAATATACTTGGCAAAGTTGCCATATACAGTTTCATGGTAGGTTTGTAGCTTTTTGCGCTTTAGCTGTTGCTTTAGGTTGTTGTTGCTGTAATCCAGCAATCCAAATTCATCGAGTTCGTAATAGGTTTTTATAAGCAGTACACGGGCATCCAGGTCGGTAAACTGTTCCTTTATTTCTACCTCTTGTAATAAATCCATAACACGGCTATAGTTACCGGTGGCAAAACAATAGCGGGCCATACAGTAAGCGTAGAAGCCTTCGCGTATTTCTGGGTCTAGTTTACTTTTGTATTCTTCCAGAAACTCCGCCACCCACTTATATTTTTTTAAACCGATAGCAATGGCCGATATGTTTTTGTAAGTAAAGGGCGATAGCTGGCCGCGGTCTTCAAATACAGCGCGCTGCAAGCCGGCCACGTATATCTCAAATACTTCCTGGTAATATTTCTGTCCGCCGGTGTTAAGGCGCTTAATACAGTAATTAATAGCAAGTGTAAATATGTCGCGCAGTTCTTTGGTGTCTATCCGCTGCGAGTGGTTAAGCAATAGGTCTTTCAGCTGAACAAAATAAGTTTCGTTATCCGGTTCGCTCAGGCACAGGTAGTTGTGGTATAGTAGGTTTACTAGCGGGTTGCCCAGCATCTTTTTCTTTTCTATCAGCGCCATGGTTTCTTCCATCATATTCTCGCTGTGCTCCAGCTTAAATACATTTTTGTAGGAGAGGAGGTTGCAGGCGTGTTTCAGCTTTTGTATGATATAAAACGAATCGAGGTCGGCAGATAGTTGTTGCAGGTCGTGGTTTTGTGCGCGCCGGTTGGTAATAGAGTGTATGTAATACTCGGTATGCAATTGAAACCGGTAGTAGTATAACTCCGGGCTTAGCGGTGCTTCGTTTTCAAAGTATTGTTCGGCAACATTGTAGTCGGCCAGAAATTGTTTGCTTAGGTTGCGTTTGCGCAAGGTGCGCGCCTGCAATAGCTTTTTTTGCTCACCGGTGCTTTCCATTTCTGCTATAGCCAGGTAGCGGTGTATAATGCGCGTAAGGTAGGTCATTACATGGCGCAGTTTTGCCAGGTCGGCTTTCTGTTTGGGGTACACATATTTAATGGCCTCGTCTGCTGTAATTGCCGCAGTGTTTCTTTTCTTTGTTTTCAGCAGGTAGTCATACAGGCGTATCTCTTCATCGCGGTAGTTAAAAAAAGGCGAACGAACGGCTTTATCCAGTTCCTTTACCTCGTAGGGGCTTAAAGAAGAGAATAGTTGAAACAGATTGCTATCGGTAAAGTTCATGTTTTTTCGATAAAATATGAATTGAATGTAGCTTATTTCATTGGCAATGTGATTTGTTTCGGTTTATATTTTTTTCGATAAAATGGATTATTTGACCTTCTTTTTGCTTGTTGTTAGCCTCACATTCGCACTGTGAAAGTTTCTATAACAACAAAAACAGAATATATGATACGCACCTTACCAATGAAAACATTATTGCTGTGCTGCCTGGTTTTACTGGCCGCACACACTCACGCACAGGGCTGGGTTAAAAAATACTCGCCCGATGTAATGATGGGTATTACATCGCTATACCCCACGGCCGATGGCAACTATATAACTACCGGGTGGAACGTGGAAGAAGGCCCGCAGCGAATAATGAAAATAGCTGCCAATGGCGACCCTATGTGGGTAGCCGACCAGGATTCTTTTGCGGCTATCAGTATTAGCAATACCACACAGGATGGTGGGTTGGTTTTGCTGTATTACGCTTTTGGCAACGAGCGTGTAATGTTGCGCACCGATGCCAACGGACAGCAGGTTTGGAAAAAACTGATACATCCCCATGTGCAGAATAACAGCATAGGCAATGCCGATATAGACACTACCGATAACGGTGGGTTTATTTGCGCGCTTACGGGATACGACACGGCTACTATGATTTACCGCTTGTATGTAAGCAGGTTAGATGCCAATGGCGATACTATATGGCGCCGCACTTATTTCGATACCGACTCCAGTAAGTATATACAGAGCCTGCGCAATAGCAAAGATGGCGGCTTTGTAATGGTGGTGGCCAGGGGCTCGGGCGCACAAACGCACTACAGTGTAGTTAAGATAGACGGCAGCGGTAATTTTTTGTGGGAGTATATACCTGCCGGTCAAAAATTCAGCACGCCTACCATAGCGCGCGATGGTAATATTTTGCTGTGTATAGGCGATTTTAGTACCGGTACCAACAAAATTACAAAAGTAGATCAGCAGGGTAATGAACTATGGACAGCAAATTATGCGCCCCTGCCCGATAGCAGCATTTGGTATGGTAGTATTATTGAGCGCGACGACAATTCATTTGCACTAATAGGCAACCGGAACACCAGTTATATTGATAAATTTTCTTTCTGTATTGCCGATTCGCTGGGCAATGTGCTGCTTTTTCACAAGCTGCCCACAGCCAACATTGGCTACAATACACAGTTGCTTCATTCTGGGTATAAAACATTTATAAAGTCGCACGATGGAGGATATATAACAGGTGGATGGATACAGAACGAAGTAAATAATTACTCGGCCTTTTTAATTAAAATGGATAGCGCCGGGGTGGTGTATCCCAGCACGCTGAGCGGCAATACTTATTATGATGATAACGGAAACTGCGCGCGCGAAAGCAATGAGCCGTTTATCCGCCCCGTAATGCTAACCTTTAGCAGCCCTACCGATACCTTTACGTTAGTTAGCCGCGACTCTGGTTACTACTCGGTGGGTTTAGACACCGGTAATTATACGGCGCATGTGGCTCCCCCATCGCCCTACTGGCGGGCATCGGCTTGTAACGAACCGGTGATTAATTTGCCACTGGGTGCCGATAGCAGCATATCGTTTGGGTTGAAACCAATTGTATATAGCCCCTATATAACCATCAGCAGCAGTATAAGCCGCCTGCGTGCCTGTATGCCTTCTACATACACGGCACAGTATTGCAACACCGGCACGGCCCCCTTTACCGGTATAATAGAAGTAGAAATAGATACCAATTTTCATGTAGATTCTACATCGGTGCCATTTGTAACCAATGCCGGCAACAAATACTATTTTGTGGTAGCCCCGCTGGATGCTATGCAGTGCGCTACTCTGCATGTTTACGGCACACTTACCTGCGATGTAGCTCTCACCGGCCACACCCTGTGTATAGATGCACACGCTTTTCAGGATACGGTAGTTAATGTGTCACCGCTGTGGGACCAATCTAATTTACAGATGGCGGTGGTGTATAACCCACAAACCGATACCATAACATTTACATTGAAGAATAAAGGCAACGGGGGTATGAGCAACCCCAAGAGCCTGCTGGTAATAGAAGACAACGTAATACTAATGCATGTACCGGTACAACTAGGTGCCGGTGCCGAGCTATTGCAGCATGTGCCGGCCAATGGCTCTACCTGGAGGGCTACTATAGAGCAGACAGCCTATAACCCGTACTCAAAGTTTGCCACAGCGGCTATAGAAGCAGCCGGCACTAACCAGCAGGGCGGCATAAGCCTGGGTTATTATATAGATTACCCTATAAACGGATACTACGGCTACCACTATACGGCCTGTGGCGAAATACGCAACAGCTTCGACCCTAACGAAAAAGTAGTGATGCCCGATGGTGTAGGCACCGATAAACTGGTAGACAGCACTACCGAACTTGAATACACTTTGTATTTTCAAAACACCGGTAACGATACGGCTTACCTTATACGCCTTACCGATACGCTGGCCGATTACCTGGACCCCGCTACCATTGTAGCAGGAGCCGGCAGCCATCCATACATAATGGAAATACTGGGCCGCAACGTGCTGCAGTTTACCTTTGCTAATATTAACCTGCCCGATAGTGGTGCCAACCAGCTGCAGAGCAATGGTTTTGTAAAATTCCGCATTAAGCAAAAACCGGGCAACACCAATGGCACAGTAATAAATAACGAGGTGAACATCTACTTTGATTACAACCCGCCCGTGCTAACCAATACCGCCACTGTGCGCATAGGCAAGGTGCTGGTAACTGATATAGAAACACTGTACGAAGAGAAGCCGGTAACTATTAATGCTTACCCTAACCCCTTTACCACCAGCACACGCATAGCAGTGGCGGGAGAGGATTTCACTAACCTTGAGCTAAAGGTGTATGACCTAAGCGGCCGCCTGGTGAGGCAGGAGCGCAGCACGCAT
>DATGWP010000240.1:0-21521 GCA_035299425.1 Chitinophagales bacterium
TAAAAAGATTTTAGCCCCCTTTTCGCGGCTTAAAAAACCTACCATCAGCAGTTCCAGGTTATCTTCATACGTATATCGGGTTACTGTATTTACAGTTCGGATAAGAGGATAATCTCCTACTGCAATATCCGACTGATTGGCACTTACCCGTATATCCTTGCCCTCGCTGTCTTTGGCGCGCAAACTTAAAATTTTTATGCTCTTCAGCGTGGTTTTCACCCGTGTATCATCACCATCAGATATCAGGTTGTAAGGGATAAAACCTATGACATTTTTATTGGCCGCTACGTAATCAATTACCTCTTGCGCAGATTGGAGGGCAAATACATTAGGTGACACCTTTTCTTTGTAGCCAAGTTTACTTACTACAAAATTAACGGTGCTTGATTGCCGGCCCTCGAATACCAATTTAGGATTGTCGGTGGAAGTAGCTGCCGGATTGAAATATTTTTTCAGCACTTCTATATCCAGTTTACTGTCATCAAAATCCTTCGTTCCTATTATAGCCACGGCATCATAAGCTACGGGTAGCTCGCGCACATAAATAGTATCCAGATTTTTAAGGTCGTTAATTTCTGCCTGCTCAAGTTTGCGCGACAGTATCATTACAGTTGCCTTTTTAGATTTAAAGTCGGCAAACATTTCCTTCTCATTTTTGTAAGAGAAGGTAGTTTGCACGCTATCATACATGTAATCAAAAATCTCTTCCTGCTGTTTGATGATGGGCTCCAGGCCAGTATCGGCTACCACACTTAACTGCCCTACGTAGGTGGAGTATTTTGTTGGTGCTTTTTTGGCACCCTGGCCGTCATTCTGTTTGCATGCAAACAGAGTAGCCATCAAGACCATACACGCAATAATAATAGCAGGGGATTGCTTCCCTCGCAAAGCCTCGTTCGCAATGACGCTTCTGTTGTTATTCCCTTTCATCGCGTATCAATTTATATTCTGCATAACAACTGTAAAGCCTGAAACCACCATAAAGCAACAGCAAACCACCAAACGCATAGCGAGAACCTGATTCTAATCCTAAATCGAAGGAAGGCAAAAAGAGGGTTGCGAATGCAAGGCCTACAAATAACAGCCCCACCCCTCCCTTCCATATCATAGAAGGGCTGCTGTATAGGATTTTGAAAAAATTATTCGTATTGCTCATATTTGTTTCAGGTTGTCTTACCAAGCCGGGGGATTGCTTCGCTCGCAAAGCCTCACTCGCAATGACAAACCCCTTCTCTATTAAACTACAAAATCATAACCATTCTGATAGAACGATTATGATTTTGTATAAAGTTATATTCTTTAAGACTTATTTACTGTAGTTTGAACATAAATGGCAGGTTGTAATACACCTTAACTGCCTTACCCTGCTGACGGCCCGGTTTAAATTTAGGCATTGATTTCACAACTCTTACCGCCTCTTTATCAAGGCCCGGGCTTACGCCCCTTAGTACCGAAACATCTGAAACGCTACCATCTTCTAATACCACAAAGCGTAGCATAACGCGGCCTTGTATATCGTTATCGCGCTCCATTTGCGGGTACACAGTGTTCTTGGCAAGGTACTTCAGCAACTCACCTTCTCCACCCGGAAACTCAGGCATTTGCTCCACAAAGGTAAATACCTTAGGCTCCTCAACTACCGGGGCTTCGGTAACTACCGGCTCGGTAATTTTAGCATCGGGGTCACCTTCCTGTGTTTTAGTCGAAATTTCGGCCTTGTCATCCTTAGGGATTTCAATTGGCTCTTCTTCCTCCCGTACTTCTTCCTGCTTCTTCACTACCATCTCCACAAAACGCACCGTAGGCCTTGTTGGCGGCGGTGGTGGTGGTGGTGGTGGCGGTGGCGGTGCCTTCTGATCTAATGGTGGTGGCTCGGCCAGAGTTACAGAAGTTTCTACAACTTCTGCCTTTTTTTCAGGTATAAGGAAACCCCAATCTACCATGCTGGCGCCAATAAACGCTGAGAAAACAAGCACTGCTATAAGCAAGCCTATCTGCACGTTTCTTTTACTAAGAAGTCTGAGTTGGTATGCACCGTATTCCTTATTACGGTTATCGAAGACGATATCGTCCATCGACCAATTCAGATAATTTTTTGTTGATTCCATGCTTAATGCCTCTGTTTATATATGATGCATGAACAAATTAATTCCACAAAATTACTGGGTTACGGTTTCGCGGGCAAACTCTTTAACTACCCCACCATTCTGAACCGCTTCTATTTCGATAGGGTCCGGATCCTGGATAGCGTATACCTTACAACCGGTTATATCCATTTCATCCAGAATATCAACCATGTTTTTGTAGCGCGCGCCCTTCATCATTTTAATCAAAACAATAGCGTCGCGGGGTCCCATTACAACTTCGCCCTCATCTTTCACCTTATTCTTATTGGCATCTACCCATTTCTTGCCCGGAGGACATTCGGTAGGTACAGCTTTTAGTTTGCGTAATATTTCTTTACGAATACCACCATCACCGGCAAAGGTTGTCTTTTGCAAGCCGGCCACTTTCAATCCATCGTAATACCAAACCTGGTCGAGTGTGTCTAACAACACATTCATTACCTGGCATTCGCCCACATCCTGCTTTTCTTCTTCTATGTTCGTTTTCTTAGGCATGTTCAACTCCATAGCCTTGGGTTTATTCAAGGTAGTAGTTAACATGAAGAAAGATATGAGCAGGAAGGCAAGGTCCACCATAGGTGTAAGATCCACCCGGGTTGACATTTTTTTGGAGCGGACTCCGCCTTTATGTTTCCCACCGCCACCGTCTCCGGTTTCCATTTGTGCCATGGTTGCTCTTTTTTAAAGTTTAAAAAATTATTTTGGTTCTCCTCCCTCTGCAGGTGCAGCTTCCGCTGCATCTCCTCCGGCTGCCAATGAAGTAATAAGCACAAAACGATGAATATCCTTTTCAGTCAGGCGTTTAATAACCTGCTTTACATATTCAACATCCGAATCTTTGTCGCCTTTAATAGCAATTTTGATATCACCACCAGTGGCATAGCGAGCCGCCATAACCCAATCGCCCAACTCATTGCTGGTGCTATCGTAAGGTATACCTGCCATTTGCTCTTCCTGATACTTTTTAAATTCAAGACCGTTAAGACTGGTTACCTGCTTGGTCTGGCCAATTGGCGTACCCCATGTATCGGATAAAGAGAAGAACTCTTTTTGCGTTTGGGTAAGGTCTTTAATGCCCGGGTAGTGATCGCCCGAAAACTCAACCAGCTTTTCAAGCATAGCATAGCGGGTAGATTTTTCTTTTACCGAAATAAACGCCTTTCCTTCTTTATTTACTGTGATAGTAATAGCGTTATCAACCGGTCGGGTAGTACGTGCCGTAGGCACATCTACCGCCACAATACTCTGTGGCTTGAACTTGGCCGTAAGAATGAAGAAAGTAAGCAACAGGAAGGATACATCGCACATGGCGGTCATATCAACTATGGTGCTCTTCCGTGGTATTTTTACTTTAGGCATAACTTATAGTTATATGATTACGCTGATTTTAAAACCTGATTAAAGGATAATACAGAGCCACTCATCGGAGCAATCACCTGTATTTATCTGCGTAATCTTTTTAAGAAAATTACTTACGAGTGCTTTCGAAGGTTTGCGCAATCGAGAAACCTATTTCATCAATACCGTAAGTCAACTTATCTATCATACCTGTAAAGAAGTTATACATGATGATAGCGATAGCCGAAGTACCGATACCGATAGCGGTGTTAATAAGGGCCTCTGAGATACCTGCAGCAAGAGCACCCGGATCCGGGTTACCAGTTGTAGCAAGTGCCGCGAAGGCTTTAATCATACCGATTACCGTACCCAAAAGAGCTACCAGGGTAGCTACCGAAGCGATAGTTGCCAGGATAGGCAGGTTCTGCTCAAGGCTAGGTAATTCAAGCGAAGTAGCTTCTTCTAACTTAGTAGCAATCTGTTTTGTTCTTTGCTCTAAAGTTAAGTCAGTTACTTTGTCCATTTCCTGGTACTTGTGCAGGCCTTCTACAACCACGTTGGCTACAGAGCCTTTCTGACGGTTGCATTCTGCAATAGCGCCATTGATATCGTTATTGTGTAACAGGGTCTTAACTTTTTGAAGGAATGCTTCTAAAGAACCATTGCCTTGTGCCTTGCGGATAGTAAGGAAACGCTCAATAGAGAAAGTAAATACAGTAAGGAACATAGTCATAAGCAAAGGAACGATAAAGCCCCCTTTGTAAATGATACCGAAGTAATCGCCGGGAACCGGTTCTTTTCTCAGATCATCCATAAAGTGTTGACGTGCACCAAACACAACGTGGAACAGAACCTCAGATACTGCTAACGATGTTAAAATAACTACTAAAGCCCATGGAAAGTCGCTTTTCTTTTGAGCTTGTGGTTTTGCCTGACTACTCATTTTGTTTTTTGTTTTAAGTGATTAAAATGTGTGTTAGAGTGTTTTTTTTAGAGCGGTAAAAATATCTCTTATTTTGTCTTTTCAAAATTTTGCCAATAAAAACTGGCGGGCCTCAAATTGATCAGTTTTGAGAGGATATTTCGCTCTTGAACGGCTCTTATTTTTAATTATTATGTGGAAATGTTTTAGTAATGATTTTATGACAATTCTATGACAATTGAATGCTGAGCATGCTGCGTTGTGATAAGCAATGAATGTGCAGTGCAGCAGGCTATGAGTTGTAAAAAGCATAGGGTATTGTTTATTTTAGAAAGATGATGCACGAAGGGGGCAAATTCCACACATGGAAATTGCCCCCTTAAATAGCACACAGATAAATACGCGTATGACTACTGTGCTAAAGCAGCTTCAATTGACTTAACAACATCGGCATCGTTTACCGAAGTCTTAGGCGATACTGAAGAGATTACCTTACCATCGCGGCCTACTATAAACTTTTGGAAGTTCCATGTTACGTTAGCATCTACGGCACCGTTCTCTGCCTTTTGAGTAAGATATGAATATAGCGGGGCTATATCCTTTCCTTTTACCGATATTTTGGAGAACATAGGGAATGTAACGGCATACTCCCTGGTACAGAAGGCCTTAATGTCTTTATCGGAACCGGGCTCCTGGCCCATGAAGTTATTGGCCGGGAAACCCAACACCACCAGTCCCTTGCTGCTGTATTTTTTGTAAAGAGCTTCGATATCCTTGTACTGCGGAGTGTTGCCGCACATGCTGGCAACATTTACTATCAGCAATACTTTGCCTTTGTATTTAGAAAGGGCAACCTCGTTGCCATCAATGTCTTTCACTTTAAAATCATGAACAGTTTTGGTAGGTGTGGCGGCAAACATTGTTACCAGCAGCATAGTTATAAGGGCTTTCATTTTTACTTGAGTTTTAGTAACAACAAATAAACGAAAGAAATGTTCAGAAGCCTAAAGGGCTAAATGGTGTGTAACAACTATGCCGGGCCACGCACTGCGCTGCACGGGGCAAAAATGGATCAATTTTAAAAACTGTCCATACCCTATAAGTGCAACTAACTAAAAATGAGTACCTTGTAAACAACTGCTGTCCACCCCATTGGAAATATGGTTTGTAATGGCATTACCTGTTTTAGGTAATTTTAGCATACTGAAATTACACAAAGAAGGCTGCTACCGCTTACACAAGCCCTTCTCTCCTACCTTATCAGCGTTACGCTCCCCTTGAATGCCCTTTCGGCGTTATTCATCAAAACCACTTTGGCCGAGTATACATATACGCCCATAGGTAGTGGTTTGCCTTTGTAAGTGCCATCGCAGCCCAGGAAGAAGTTATCGGATTCGAAGACCTTTTCGCCCCAGCGGTTGAACAGTTGCCAGCTGATTAATTTGACCCCGCTACCATACGGCAGGAAAACATCGTTGTTTCCATCGCCGTTAGGGCTAAACGCGTTAGGCCAGAAAATGTCTTTTACTGGTAATACATTCAACGTAATATCATCGGTGCCCGTGCAGCCATAATCATCGGTATAAACCAATACATAAGTAATGGTATCGTCACCATAAGCCACCGGATTCTGGCAATCGGCACAGGTTAAAAGTGTATCGGGCATCCAGTTGTATGTACCACCGGTTCCGTTGCCTTCGTTGATATTGGCAAAGATGCCTATGTTCTCTCCTTCGTAAACAATCTTATCGTCGCCCAGATTTACAAGAGGTGCCGGCACCAGGTTGATATCTACAGCATCGGATGCGGTACAGTTGTTAGCGTCGGTTACGGTTACTGAATAAGTACCAGCCACTAAAGGTGTAATGCTTTGCGTAGTTTCTGTGCTGCTCCATACGTATGAAGTAAAACCGGCAGGTGCGCTAACCACAATTGAGGTACCTTCGCAAGCGGTAGTATCATTACCCAGGTTAACAGCCAGCAAAGCCGGTTCGCTAATGTTAGCCGAAGCACTACCAGTGCACGCTGTTGCATCTGATACGGTAACACTGTAGTTGCCGGATGCAAGGCCGCTTAAGGAAGCCTGTGAGCTACCCCCGTTCCAAACATACGTATAGTTTGGAGTGCCGCCGGTTACATTTGCAGTAGCAGTGCCATCGTTGGCTCCAAAGCAGGTAACATTTGTAGCCGTAATAGCAACTATGAGGCTATTGCCTGATACCGGAACAACTACAGCAAAAGTATCGGCACATAAATTTAGATCACGGCCTATAGCCGTATAATTGCCGGGGGCCACATTGCTGAATGAATTTTGTGATTGATAGGAAACTCCATCAATAGAATAGCTATAAGGCGCCACGCCCGGGGTTAGTATATTAACAGTAATAGATGCATTGTTCTGCCCGCAGGTAGGTGGCACCATAGTGGCATCAATTTGTAAAAAGCAACAACCGGGCTCTAAGCCGATAGTTACACTGCCAGGTGTGCTGCAACCTGCTAAATCGGTAACGGTAAAAAGGTATGTGCCGGGTGCAAGGTCTGCCTGTGTATCATCGGTATCGGTGTTGGTGTTGCTCCAGGTATAACCTGTAGTTACATTTACTCCATTAGGGCTGGATGCATATACACTTACAGAACCATCGCTGCCATTACCAGCGCAACTTACGTTCAGAATTTTAAAGCTATCGATAACCGGTCCATTGGGATTGGTAAGGGCAAAAGCGGTATCTATAAAACAATTTGCGAAACCGTTATCGGTAATAGTAACTGAGTAGTTGCCGGCGCCAATGTTATTTAGCACCGGTATAGTCTCTCCGCCGCCCCATGCATAGGTATAATTACCCGAGCCGTTACTTGTGGTTAATGTAATGCTGCCATCGGCCTGCCCGCAGGTAGGTTGTACCAGCGCGGCACTTAAAGTATGCGTGCAACAATTGGTAGCAGCGGTTAATGTAACAGTAGCGTTGGCGGTGCAGCTGTTGGCATCTGATACGCTGGCCGTAACCGTGCCGGCATGTAAGCCTGGTATAGTTATTTGCCCGGGTATAGGCGAGTTAAGCGTAAACGGCCCCGAACCTGTATCTACAGTAATAACATAAGGACCTGTGCCGCCGGCAAGTGTAGCCGTTACAGAGCCATCGTTACCGGCACAAGTAGGATTGACAGGGTTGCTAAAAGTAAGTGTAGGCGAATTGGGTGCCACTAAAGTTGCAGTAGCACTGGCTGTGCAACCGGCACCATCTACCACGCTGGCGGTAACTGTACCTGCGTGCAGGTTAGGCAGGTTAACGGAACCCGGTATAGGTGAATTTACCGTAAACGGACCGGCACCGGTGTCTATAGTAATAGTATAAGGTGCAGTGCCGCCGGCAAGCGTTGCCGTAAGTGAACCATCATTTGCCCCGCAAGAAGGATTTACCTGATTGCTGAAAGCAAGTGTAAGCGAACTGTTAGAGTTTAAGGTAACCGTGGTGGTGAAAGTGCAGGTAGACACTGCGCTATTGGTAACTGTTACACTATAAGTGCCTGCAGCCAGGCCCGTACGGTTTTGCAAGGTAGACGGGCCATCGCTCCATGCATAGTTGTATGAACCCGCAGGGTTAGGAGTAATATTAATAGCCCCATTGCTTTGCCCGCAGGTAGGCTGCGTAGTAGTTGATGTGGCTGTAACGGTGCAACAATTAGATGGTGCTACAATAGTAGCCGTGGCACTGGCCGTGCAGCTACCGCCATCTACAACGCTAACAGTTACGGTACCGGCATCGAGGCCGGGAATGTTTTGTGAACCTGCTATAGGCGAATTAATAGTAAACGGAGCCCCACCGGTATCGATAGTTATGGCGTAAACAGGTGTACCACCTGCGAGTGTTACGGTGATAGAGCCATCGTTACCTGCACATGTTGGATTTACCTGGTTGCTAAAGCTAACTGATAAACTACCGCTGGAGTTGAGTACGATAGTAGTATCGAAGGTACACGTTGGTGTAACTGTGCTGGTGACAGTAACTGTGTAGGTGCCAGCTGCAAGGCCTGTACGGTTTTGTAAGGTTGATGGGCCGTCGCTCCATGCAAATGAATAAGAGCCAGCCGGAACCGGTGTTATGTTTATACTGCCATTGCTTTGCCCGCAGGTAGGCTGCACTCTGGTAGCGCTTGCGCTAAGTGCACAACATGCCTGTGTAGTAACGTTTACTACATCGCTTTGAGTAACACAGCCGGCAGTATCAGATACTGTGAGTGTATAGGCCGTAGGAGGAGGACAAACAGTTGGGTTAAGTGTAGTTGAGTTTGTCATACCTGTGGTAGGTGTCCAGGTAAAATCGCCGGTGTATGCAATTTCGGGGTCGTTGAAGGTGATGCTCCAACCCGAGGTGACAATAGTGCCACCGCCAAAACCCGATTGGGGAACTACGGCCAGAGTCCAAACACCATTGGCTGTACAACCAGCCAGGTTATCGAAAGACTCGCTGGTACCGAAGTTATTGGTATAAGGCGGTGTACCGGAACTTACCGGCGGCCCTGCCGGATAGAAACAAGTTTGGTTGAATAAAGTGTTGTATGTAATAAAGCCGGCATTGCCGGTTGCCGTACTATCCGGCATTAGCACAATAGAAGTACCATCGGGGCAGAGCAAATAAAACTGAAGATTACCTGCGCCAAGGCCTAATCCGGTCATTCTAATCCGATCTATACACACGCTTACAATACTACCGGGCAACACATTTGTCATGTTCAGAGTAGTAATATTGATGTTTACGTTAGCCCCTTGATTGATTACACCGCCAAAAGAAGTTATGTCAGCAGTATCTGGTTGCAGGTTTCTATAAGTAGGTGTTTTAGCCGGATTCTTAATCACTTTTGCTGTAGCATTTAAAGTAGCGCATTGCCCTGTACAAACAACTGTATCATTACCTGCGTTTACCTGCACTATAGGATTAACCACCACTATGCGCACTGTATCGCGGCAGGTGATTGTTCCGTTTGTCATTACTACAGGATAGCTGGTAGTGCTGTGCGGAGCGACCGGTGTTGGGTTTACACCACCTACCGGCCCCGCGTTGTAGCCGTCGTGTGTCCAAACAATATTGTATGTAGGGTCGTTACAGTATATCACCACATTATCTACCCCCCAGTGGTCGTAATCTTGGCCGGAATCGGCATCCTGAAACCAGCGGAAACGCGTGTTGGCAGTAAGCGCAGCAGCCGGCACAGGGAAACACCAGTTTTTCCAGTTTATAAGCTGCGGGTCATTGCCACCATTTGGGTCAAAATAATTTATGTCAATCCAGGTAGCACCGTTATTGATTGAATATTGCAAATATACTCCCTCCTGCGGCTCATCGGGGCCCTCGCACGGGGCAGAGTTACCCTGGGTAGCAAACAACATATCGAAACAAATAGTAACACCCGCATTGGCACAACTGCTCAGGTTAAAAGAGGCTGTGGTAAGTGCACGCGGTACGGGCGATGTGTTACCCATCCACATGTGGGTAGTTCCATCTACTCCACCGGCACTACATGGGTTATTCCACATTACAGTTTGTGTACTTTGCCAGCCGGGGCCATAACTGCCGTTATTAAAATTTTCGGAAAGCAAGGCTATACCCTGTGCCTGGCCGAAAGCAGACAGCGAGATGGCGTCGCCACAAACTATAGTATCGCGCGGTGCCGAAGCCGTAACTACACAGCCTTGCGAGAATACATTTTGTGCAATGCAAAAAATAAGGAGGGTAAACAGAATTCTTTTCATTTCCGGTTATTGAATATTTTTTTCTGTAATGTATTTCAGTTCAAATTTTTCATCCCGGGTTGAGGTCAGATTAACTTGCCGATAGTAGATGCAGCCAACAGGGTTAGAGGTTGCACGCAAACAATTATGACAAAGACTAATGCACAATAGTGGGATTGTGTGTTTCACAGTTCAGAATTTAAGCGAATGAATATATTATTAAAAATAAAATGCCCGATAAAAATTACCGGGCATTTTAAAGTCTAATTACATCTTAACAATGCGTTGGGAAACTGCTCTGTTGCCCATACTCACCCGCATAACATAGGTACCACTTGCAACATTAAGTTCCACAGTGGTGCGCTGGCTATCTATATCTGAACGATAAACCAGGCGGCCCTGGGCATCAAATACTTCGCAAATAGCGCCCAGCCAGCCTTTGCTGACTGAAATATTCCATAGTGCGCCGGAATTTGGATTAGGATATACACTCATAGTTTCCTGGTCCAGATCATTGATACCAGTGACAGTAACAACCACCGGTAACGACATAGATGTGCAACCGTTGTTATCGCCTACTAACACCGTGTAAGACCCAGAGCCGGTAGCCACCAGTAAAGCATCGGTTGCCCCTTCAATCAATACACCATCTTTGTACCACTGGTAAGTAACCGAACCATAGCCCAGTAAAGAATCGCCGTTTACGCTAAGGCTAACCGGTGGTTGTGGGTACGTATTAATTGGCAACTGGTTAGATGTAGCCGAGCAATTCGTATTATCGGTAACTGTAACGTAGTAATTACCGGCCAGTGTAGTTGCTATACACTGGGTAGTTTCGCCCGTATTCCATAAGTAATCAGCATATCCTGCAGGGGCACATACGTTGGCCGTTTCTCCAACGCACATAATGCTTTTATCGGAGATAATAGTTACAGTATTAACCGCAGAACCGGTTATAGTAGCAACTGCGCTGGCTGAGCAGCCGCCCGCATCTGTTACTGTAACTGCATAGGTGCCATTTGACAGCCCCGTAATGGTACTGGTATTGCTGCCTTCGCTCCAGCTATAACTAACTGCGCTGCCCTGGGTAACATTAACAGTAGCAGTACCATCGCCATTACCACAATTAGTATTAGTTGATACTACTGTAATAGCAATTGCACCAGCGGCGTTAACAGTGGTGGAAGCCGTAACAGTACAGCCGCCCGGTGCGGTTACTGTAACGGTGTAGGTCCCGGCTGCAAGGTTGCCGGCAGTTGGGGTAGTAGTACCGTTGCTCCATAAATACCCGGTAGCATTGCCGGAAAGCACCGTAACTGTTGCCGAACCGGTACTGGTGGTGCAACCTGCACTTGTATTAGCCACAGAAATAGTAGGGGCACCCGCCGAGCCTACTACAATAGTTTCTACACTAGAGCAGCCATTAGCATCGGTAATAGTAACCAGGTAAGTACCTGCTGCCAGGCCTGTGCGGTTAGCCGAAGTAGATGGCCCATCGCTCCATTGATAGCTATAATTACCTGAAGGTGACATATTGATGTTGATGGAACCATCGCTTGCACCGCAATTAGCCTGCGACGGAACAGCCGATGCCTGGTAATTGCAGCATACCTGCGTAGCTATTACAACACTATCGCGGCGCGTAACACAGCCGGCTGTATCTGAAACAGTGAGCACATATTCATTTGGTGTAGGGCACACGGTAGGATTGAGCGTACCGGAGTTTGTCATGTTGGTTGTAGGTGTCCAGGCAAAGTTACCGTTGTATGAAACCTCGGGATCATTAAATGTAATGCTCCAGCTGTTAAAGGTACCCACCGGAATAGCGATACCGGTTATAACTGCATTAAAACGTAGCGACCATACTCCATTCGCATTGCACCCCGCCAGATTATTGAAAGACTCTACTGGTGAAAAATTGCCACTGTATGGTGCTACAGCAGAGGCAATATTACTGCCTGCAGGAACAAAACAAGTATTAGTTAAAAATGCGCCCGAAACCGTGCTGTCCTTAACAAGTAATATAGAATCGCCACTAGGACATACAAGCCAAACATCAAAAATTTCTATACCTCCTGCACCCAAACCACCACCTAACATTGTAACTGAACCAATACATACACTGCTTATGTAATTGACAGGAACGGTTGTTAAATTAAGATTTGTGATATTGATGTCCATATTTAAAAATGCAGCGCCAGGAATTGGATTTGGGATAATAGGAGGAATAGCCGGAATACCGGGGGTTCCAAATATCTGTGCAACTTCCTGGTTTGTATAGGTTGGTGTTTTTGCGGGAC
Organism: Chitinophagales bacterium; assembly: GCA_035299425.1. Lineage (GTDB taxonomy): Bacteria > Bacteroidota > Bacteroidia > Chitinophagales > LD1 > Bog-950. The sequence goes on from DATGWP010000240.1 coordinate 12,415, forward strand.
GCTGAATTATTTTACCTACACCATTTAACACTGCGCATGTACCGGCACAAACTGTAGTATCTAAGCCGGCATTAACCACTACATTAGGATTTACCACATATATAGTTACTGTATCGGTACAGGTATTTGTGCCATTGCTCATACTAACCACATAACTGGTAGTAACATGCGGTGCAACTGCGTTAGGGTTTGTGCCACCGGCACCACCGGTATTATAACCATCGGGCCATGTGATGCTGTAAGTAGGGTCGTTGCAATAAATAACCACGTTATCTATACCCCAATGGTCATAATCGGCACCGGAGTCGGCATTTTGAAACCAACGGAATTTTGTATTGGCCGTAAGTGCTGCCTGCGGCACGGGAAAACACCAGTTGCGCCAGTTAACCAGTAGCGGGTCATTACCACCATTCGGGTCAAAATAATTTAAAGTTACCCATGTAGCTCCATTATCAATAGAGTATTGCACATAAACGCCTTCCTGCGGCTCATCGGGACCTTCGCACGGGGCGGTGCCACCCTGCGTAGCAAAAAGCATATCGAAACAAATAGTAACACCTGCATTGGCACAACTGCTTAAGTTAAAAGATGTAGTTGTAAGCACACGCGGTACAGGTGAAGAATTACCCATCCAAACGTGTGTGGTACCATCAACCCCGTTAGGGCTGCAGGGGTTTGTCCATGTGCTTTGTTGAGTTGACTGCCAGCCCGGGCCGTAGCTTCCGTTGTTGAAATTTTCGGATAAAAAGGCATTGCCCTGTGCATTGCCGAAAGCCGACAACAATACGCCCTCGCCACATACAATAGTATCGCGCAGAGCAGAAGCGTTTACAGTACAACCTTGAGAAAATGCGTAATGGAGGCTGCAAACGGCAGCCATTAGAGTTATAAGTCTTTTCATCTGTGGTTTATTGAATAGGTTTAACAGAAATATTTTTCAAATCAAATTTCTTTAGCTCGGTACCGCTAAAGTTTAAATGTTTTGAAAAAATGAAAAGACGGTTATCTCTTACTTTGCAATCTCCTTCTACTGCTGCATTAGGTTCTAATGTAACTGAGAACTCCCTTACATCGGGCGCTGAAGCTGCTGCCTCTGCCTTAGAAAAGGTAAGTTCTTTGGTATAGAATACTTCTACTTTCTTATTCTGAAGGTTTACCACTTTAAGCAAAACTTTTTGCTGGTGAATGCCGTTGGCATCGTCGTTGCAATCGGCCTTGCGGTATAAAATTTCTACTTCATTGTTTTTGAAATAGCTTTTCCAATCATCGCCGGCAAAAGCTACGGCGCTAAACAAAACAAACATCAGGGGGAGAATAGAGCGTTTCAATTTGTGCTTTTTTAAAGGTTTACAAAAATATATTATACAAAAACAGAATCCGACTTACAACTTGATCAGTTTTTGGCTCAGCGTTTTGTTGCCCAGGGTTACATTCATAACATATACGCCGCTGGCTACATTCAAATCTACCAAAGAGCGCTCATTAGTTATTACCGACTTATGTATAAGGCGGCCACGTGCATCAAATACTTCGCAGTTGGCTCCTATCCATCCCTGGCTAACCGAAATGTTCCATTGTCCATCGGCATTAGGGTTAGGATATATCCTCAGGGTTTCTTTTACTAAATCTTCAACCCCTGTAATAGTAATAACTACCGGTAGCGATTGCGCAGTGCACCCATTGGCATCGCCCACTAGTACAGTATAGCTGCCTGTTTGTGTAGGCACATACACAGGGTTGGTAGCACCATCAATTATAACTCCATCGCGATACCATTGGTATGTAAGCGAGTTATAAGCTACCAGTGTATCGCCATTTACACTAATACTTACCGGAGGTTGCTGGTAAACACTAATGGCCAAAGGACCAGAAGCGGCAGTACAGTTGCCGTTATCTGTTACAGTAACGCGGTAGTTGCCCGCCACTTTTGCCTGTACGCATGGCGTAGTAGCTCCATTATTCCACAAATAGGATGTATAACCTGCCGGTGCACAGACCTCTATACTATCGCCCACACACATTCGGGTTGATGCACTGGTGATAGTAACATTGCCCGCGCCCGAGCCACCCACTATTACACTAGCCGTGGCTGTGCAGCCACCGGCATCGCTTACCGTAACGGTATAGGTACCTGCTGATAAATTTGTTTGGCTAGAGCTGGTAGCACCGTTGCTCCAGTTGTATGTAGTAGCATTGCCCTGCGTTACACTTACCGTAGCTGTGCCGTTATTATTACCACAGCTTGTATTTGTAGAAGATGCGCTGATAGCTATGCCGCCCGTAGCAGTTACGGTCACGCTTGCAGTAACACTACAACCACCTGAACCCGTAACTGTTACGGTATAGGTGCCCGCCGCCAGGTTACTGGCAGTGGCCGTGGTTGAACCACTGCTCCAGTTATAGCCGGTAGCAGTTCCCGAAGTAACTGTTGCTGTAGCAGAACCGGTGTTGCCGGTGCAACCAGCCGGTGTAGTAGATGTGGTTATAACCGGTGCACCTGTTGCATTTACAACTACCGAACCGGTAACTGTGCAACCACCGGTGCCTGTTACAGTAACCGTATAAGTGCCCGCCGCCAGATTGGAAGCTGTGGCAGTGGTAGCGCCGCTGCTCCAGCTATATGCTGTAGCGGTGCCTGATGTAACAGTAGCTGTGGCAGAACCATTGGCGCTGCTACATGATGCATTGATAGAACTGGTAGTAATAGCCGGCGCGCCGGTATTGCCTACCACTGCGCTGGCGGTAGCTGAACAACCACCCGGACCTGTTACGGTAACCGTATAGGTACCTGCCGCCAGGTTGCTTGCTGTAGCTGTGGTGGCACCGCTGCTCCAGTTATAACCGGTAGCATTACCCGAGGTAACTGTTACAGTTGCCGAGCCATTGCTGCTGCCACAAGTAGCATTATTTGCCGAAGAAGAAACCACTATACCACCTGTAGAACCAACTACGGTGCTGGCAGTGGCCGTGCAACCTGCTGATGATGTAACTGTAACGGTGTAGGTACCTGCCGCTAAGTTTGAAATAGACTGCGTTGTACCTCCGCCGCTCCAGGCATAGCCTGATGCAGTGCCTCCAGATATAGAAGCAGTTGCCGTACCGGTGCTGGCACAACCGGCATTAGTAGATGTAGCAGAGGCAGTGATACCGGTAGAAGAAGCAACCACAGCACTTGCTGTAGCCGAACAAGCACCTGCCGAAACAGTTACTGTGTAAGTGCCAGCAGCTACGTTACTAATAGATGCATTAGTTCCGCCGTTGCTCCATGCATAGCCGGTAGGAGTACCACCGGTAGCTGTAACAGTAGCACCGCCGTTATTGTTGCCGCAAGTGGTATTGCTATTGGTAGCAGAAGCCGTTAAAGAGCAGGTAACAGAGCAGTTAGGTAGTGAGCCGCTGTTTGGTATTAATAAGGTAGTGCCATACTCATCTACAATCTGCAGAGGAAATGTGCCCGGTGGGGTAACTGTACTGCCGGTTCCAAATTGCTGCCATGCATTGACAGTGGTGGCGCAACCGTTAGGTATACAAAACGCAGGCAAAAGACAGTTGCTACAATCCTGTTGCTGCACTTGCTTATTCCAAACATAGTTACCCGAGCCACCCGAAGCAGTATAAGTTCCGTTGGTCTCTTTACAGGCAGTAATAGGTAAACAATTATTTACGGTTATGCTGATAGAATCGCTACCACAGCCAAGCGTATTTTTGATAACATGAACGCCCGGGCCGGCAGTAGCCGGTGTAAACAAGCCAGTTGTTGGATTTACTCCCGGCCCGCTCCATACACCGCCTGGTGTTGAGGGGGTTAAGGCAAATGCAGGTGCTGTAGTACAAACAGGGCCGGCCGAACAGATGGCTGCATCGCAACAAGATAAAACCGGAATAGCACATGCACCGGCGGCAATAGACTGAATGTACCCCTGACGAGGCTGGTTAGAGCCAGAATTGAAATTAGAACCGCAAGCGATGATATCTCCGTTGGTACTAACATGCACATCGTATACATTAAAAGTAGTGGCATAGGTAGTCTGTTGAACAAGGCTTGAGTTAAACTTAACTACCTGGTTTTTTGACCCTACGTATATATTTCCGCAATCATCGATATCTATACCACTGTTTTGCACATAACTACCGCCAAAACCTGTAGAAAAAGCACCACCGGGAATAGCTACCGATGTTAATATTGCACCAGTTGCAAAATCACGCTTGTCTAGCCTGTCGCCGCGGTGTGTATACACAAATCCTGCATGAAATTTTATTGCACATATACCGGTATTATCTACCCTGAAATCTTCGCATTTGTAACTCAGGCCATAGGAATTAGGCGTTTTGAAAAAGCTGCCGTCAGGCCCACACAATGAAAAATTCTGATGTATATATCCAATAGTATCGTGCGTGAGAAAATAATACTTGCCATTACCACAGGCTGTAATGCTTCTCACTTCCTGTACTTTAGGAGGAAAAGAAATTGTTGAACCCTCTGCCACCGTAACATCAGTAGTCACACTTCCGTTTGTGGTGTTTATATCAAAAATTGCTGCTTTCAAATTTGGGGGTAAGCCAAATGCGCCGGAAGTACCTCCTACTACCAGTTTGGTCTGATCGCAGTTAAAAGAGATACTCCAATACTCATCTGAGTTACCAAGGCTTCCGCCTCCGTTTGTACTCCAAACCAAAGTACCCGCTGTATTTATTTTTTGCAGACCTGCAGTTGAACCTCTGGTTACATAAGAGTTTCCGGCGTTATCGGTTGCCACGGTTCCTAACCACGCATTGGAAGTATCATAAGGAGTGATGTATGTCCATTGCAATACACCAGCGGGATTATACTTTAACAATTGCATCGGCATAACGCCACCTATAATGTAAACATTACCAGCAGCATCTCTTTCACATTCCCAAACACAATCCCAGTTAGTAGCAAACGTTGGTTGCTGAACCCAAGGGTCAATTACAACCTTTTTGGTATTGTCGTAGTTACCCAGCTGAAACGAGATAGTTTTACCGTTGCGAACAAAATTAGAAGCTATCGGAGTGTTAGTGCCTTCATAAAAAGTTTTTGGGGCATGTTCAATAATATCACCAAACATAGTGGCATACCTCAGATTGCCTTTTTTATCTGTTTTTATTTTAGAAACATCCGAATAACGCATTTTGATTTGCGATGGATCAGCGCCCGGGTAGAGAATGAAATTATACTCTATACCATCTTTAGGATGAAAAACATATTCCACATCAATATTAGGGTACAGGTTTTTATACAAAATCTTTTTGTACCCGTTCAAATGGTCAATACTCTTATTGCCGATACCATAATTGTAGTAATTATTAACTGTGCCTAGTGCCACCACTTCCACGTGTGGATTGGCGTTTACCCATTCCATTTGAACAAAGTCTTTACGAACAATCATTCTAGATTCCCGCTCTTCCATTTCCTGATGGCTTATTTTCTTGCCTTTGGCAATTTCTTCACGCATCTCCTTTTCGCGCTCCTCTCGTTGCTCGTGAGTGGGACCCACCCTTTCTTCTAACCTATAGGTAAGACCGTTTCTGGTAAATAAAATCTGATTAGAGATACTCTCTGTGCCAAAAAGTATTTTGCTGCCCGGCAAATTGTTCAGGTTATCAAACTGCCCCTTGTTTTCTATAAACACTTTCTGTGCTTCGGGGGTTATGCTCCAGTTGGTTTGTTTGGGTTGCGCCATTAAAATACAAACGTGCAGCAGCAAAATGAGGGTAAAAACGCTTTTCATAATGTGTTATGTGTTTACTGTTTGAGCGATAAGTTTGTGAATATATAAACATGCGAAATACATGAGCAAATATTTTTTGACAGGCTGTCGGAAACGTAAAAATCTAATTATCAATTTACTCCAATTATTAATAGTCGGAATTTTGATACTATGCGTTGTGCATGCCCCAAAAAAGAAATACCCGTGTACTTTAAAGTAGCACACGGGTATTTTACATAACTAAAGAGGTACTACCACTTAACCCTGGCTGATACAAAAAAGTTACGCCCCGGAGCGCTGATGCCGGAGGCAAACTGGCGGTAGCGAAGGTCCATAAGGTTATCGCAACCCAAATCGAAACCAAACCACTTAACGGGCTGAAAACCTATACGCGCATTAAGTGTGAACCAGCCGGGCAGGTCGGTGCCCGTACCCTGACCGAAATTATCTTCGCCCAGCATGTTGTAGTCTTCAACTTTTTTCTTGCCATTGAATACAGAAAAGAATTCGCCCCGCACCCATTTGTAGCTGGCACGCACGCCTGCACGGCCATAAATGGGTGAAATGTGGTCGAGCGGATAGGGTATAGTGTCGGTTACTATTCTACCATAGGTATAGGTAAATGATGCAAACACGCTCATCCAATCCGTTACATCGGCCTCGGCAGTAGCCGTTACTCCGGCAATGTAGGCCTTACCTTTGTTTACCATAGTAGTTACATTGCTGGTTACCCCATCGTATTCAATAGTATCGGCACCATTAAAAGTTGCCTTATCTGCGGTAATAGCGTTAATGAAATAGGTGTAAAAACCGGTGGCGCTCAGGCGAAACCTATCGGCAAAGGTTTTTTCTAAAGTAATTTCGCCATTAAGCGTGTATTCTGGCTTAAGGCCCCTGTTGGGCACCACTACTGTACCCGGTACCGAAGTAAACACTTTGCTCATATCATCCACATTAGGAGCCCTGAAACCGGTGCTGAACAAAGCCGCAATGCGAAAACCTTTACCGGGCAATGCCACCATACCCAGGTTGCCCGAAACAGCATTATACAGGTTTTTAATCTCGGAATATGGCAAGGGGTAAAATTCCTGGCTAGCCGGTGTAAGCGTAGAGTGCATGCTTACAAGATTGTACCGGACACCATCGCTGAGTATCACTTTGGGGCTTACCTGCCATACATGCGTAAAATACAGGGCAGCATAACTCATGTTGTTTTTACCATCCGGGTAGCGGGTATCTGCCGCGCGGGTGGTATCCACATTTACATCGCGGCCTACAGCTGTTGATTTAAGAAAGTTAAACTGCCCATCGGTACCAAAGGTAAGTATGTGCGTCTTTATCATTTTCTTAAAGTCGATATGGTAGCCCACAATGTTCACCTTCTCAGTGCGCTCGGTGCGAAACATGCGACCAAAGCCCCGGTTATTACGGCTTTCAACTATGTTCTGGTAATTGATACCAATGCTTACGGCATCCAGCACACCCAGGTTTTTCCAGTTAAAATCATAAGCAGCCAGCAACCTTTGCTGTGGCCCGTAATACCACTCGGCATCCTGTAAAATGGTAGAAGAATTAGTAACAGCTAACCTGTCGTAACGGGGAACATTAGATGAGTTAGAGAATTGAATGTTCAACACATGCGAAATATGTTCGTTTTGCTGAAACAGGAATTTCTGCAACAAATCATACTGCCAGTATCCGCTGCCCGTTTGCACATTGCCTACTTTATTTACAATGGCCGTATCCTTTTGTCCGGTTACGTTACCTATTGAATCGTACACATTGGTGCGTGCCTGGTAATAGTTACGTTCCCACAACCCGGCAGTGGCCTGTGTAGTATAATTGCCCATGCGTAAATCGCCAAAGCGTGAGAATGTAGCAGATGTAAGGGAAGCAAATTTTTTGCCCCCTAAGCTAACATCTACATGCCCGGTCAGTTCGTTGTTTACGCTGCCATAGCGGAACATAGCGCCACCGGTGCTTTTGAATTTTTTATCGCCCGAAAGCGATGGATTTTTTGTGCGCATGTGCACTACGCCACCCAGAGCATCGCTACCATACACCGTTGACGATGGCCCATAGAGTACTTCTATCCTCTCCAGCACATTATTGTCAACCGTAATAATGTTTTGCAGGTGGCCCGCGCGATACAATATATTGTTCATGCGCACTCCGTCCACTACCATTAATACACGGCTGGCTTCAAAACCACGCAGCACCACGCTGCCACCGCCCTGCTGCGACATTTGAATAAAAGCGGCGCCGCTGTTCATCAACGCATCGCCTGTTTTCTGCACATTAAGGCGCTCAAGCGTTTTACTGTTTAATACTACTGCCTGCTGGGCAGCGTTTCTTTTAAGTCCTTCAAATTTGCTATCCGCAATAATTACTTCCTGTAAGTTAACCTGCTTATCTGTAGAATCAACCTGACTATAGGTAATATAAACCCGGCATAGCAATAAAATAACTGCTACATATTTTTTCATGTTGTTGGGTTAGGTGTTCATGCAAAATCTTACCGCCACAATAGCATTCTATTGGGCAGTAAACAAAATTCACTCCTGTCTTAAGCCGTTAAAAAATCTGGCGGAGGGGTTGCCAGGCTTACAAATACAGCCAGCGGACTGCTGCTTATATAAACAGGCAATGAGATGGCCTGATAAGACAGACATATTTGCCAACCGGTAGTAAAAAAAACAAACTCCTGCAAGCTAAACTGCCGCAGAGAAGGGACATTTTTCAGCGGTGCACCTTCATCAAAAAATGCAAGAAAAGAATCTATAACACCGGTTTCACGCTTATCGTAATAAGCGGTAACAATTACACGCTCACCATCCACTAATGTTCTTACTACGTCATACATACCACCGTTCAAACTAAATTCTTTTCCTCCATCATATTTTTTAAGCTGGCGGTATTCATCGGCAGTAAATACAAACTGAGTAGTGTTCTTCATTTTTTGCAACCGCATGGCCTGTTTCATACACTGCCGGGCATTATGGCGCTGCACAGCAAACGACATGTAATACCCAAACAGGTTTACCATTACAATGGCAATTAAAAACAATGAAATGCCTTTTTTAAACACATGTAATGCTAAGAGATAAAAATGAACAGTGCAAGTTTCAGTTTTATATGTCAGTTTTAAAAAAAACAGGCCGGCAAAAGCCGGCCTGACAAACAAATTTTTAATGTATGATATTCTACTTAGCTAATACCACTTTCTGGGTATAAACTTCGTTAGCTGAAGATACGATAGCCGTGTAGGTGCCTGCAGCAAGGCCTCCCAGATCGAAAGGTATGTTGTTGGCACCACGGATTACCTGGTGGTTGCTTTCCAGTACCTTCTGCCCTACTATGTTGTAGAAGGTGATA
>DATGWP010000241.1:0-6492 GCA_035299425.1 Chitinophagales bacterium
GGTTGTTTTTCCATTAGTTCAAGAGCCAGATTAGGGCCGGCTATACTACCTACGCGCACAATACCGGTTTCCTGCAATATCAGCTCGCTCATGGTTTTAATATCTTTAAGCCTAATCGTTTTTGCATCGGCTTTATCTATATCAAACTCGCAGTGCAATCCTTTGGTGGTGTGAATCATGATATGGTCGGGCCGCAGGTAGGGCGAAAAATCGATAATCATGCTCTTAAAGAATTGCGATGGCACAGCCGGAAAAATCAGAAAGCATTCTTTGGCAACCTGCTCCAGAGAATCGGCCATTTGAATATTTGGGTGTAAATCGAACCCGCGCACTTTGCGCTCACGGCGCATATTTTCGGTAGTATCTTTATTCCGCTCGTATAACAACACGGGTTGATTTTCGGCCAACAGATTAGCTACTGCTGCGCCAAAACTTCCGGCACCTATTACACCTACAGGATTTACCTTACTCATGCTATGCTATTTTGAATTTTAGATTTTTGATGTTGGATTGAATACTACACTTCTTTTTCAAGGCCATATCCATCCAACCGGTTATGATAGTAGTAAAGTAACTTAAGGTCTTCGCTGCCCATTTTATCTCCGTTTTTGGTAAGCGGAGAGGCTGTATGATACAGGTTAATGTTCTTCATACCGTGCTCAATAATCTTATCAATGTTCCAGCGCAACTCAGGTGATATAAGCACCTCGCCCTGCTCGTTTAGTTCTTTTACTTTGTCCTTTACACGTAATACTGCGTCGGCCATTTCCTGGTAGGGTATAGAAACATCCTCGGCGGGTGTACGCAGTAAAGTAAACAGGTCGTACCCCTTGTATTTTTTCTTTATCAGTTCGAACATAGTAAAGCAAACCAGGTGGCTGGTAAGCACAACATTGTAGCGGGAGTAGTTGTCTACAATGCGCTCGCCTAAAATTTTTGTATATTCTGCGTCGCGCTGTTCATCGTCCTTTAACTCGCCATTGGTTAAAAAGTAATTCTTCACATTTATCTTTTGGCCCAGGTGGTTGTAGCTGTCGCCCTCGTCATCTACTTTGTTGCCCAGTACATCCATCACTTCGCCAAAGGATACTGAGAGCGAGGAGGATGCAGAAAAGAATTTGAGCATGAAGCGAATAAGCTTGAATGAGGTAGAATATTCATCATTCTCTTTGTAGAAACGTTCTTTACCTGTTTCTTTCAGGTAATCATTTATAAGCCCCTGCGCTTCAAGCACAAAGTGGTAATTGATAATACACGGCACTACATAAATTTTCGGTGCCATCTCTTCGGGAAAATTGCGGTAGTGCAATTTCTGCGATTCTACGGCAGTGCCCAGCAAACCAAGTTTTAGTTTTTTCTCTAAATGGCCTGAGCGCGAGCGCGTACCGCCGGGAAAAAATATGCTATGTGCACCACGCTGTATGGCAACTGTGGAATATGTTTTTAATGTTTCAAGATATACGGTGTTCTTTTTACGGCGGTCAACTTTGTAGGCGCCCAACCGGCTCATAAAATAGGAGAGCAGACCAATGTTGAAGAGGTTTAGCCCGGCACCATAAGTAAAGGCCGGCAGGCCCATCTCATTCAATATCCAGCCTACCATAATAGAATCCATATTGCTAAAGTGGGTAGGTACTACCACTACGGTGCCTTTTGCCGAGAGGCGACGTATCTTTTCAATATCACCCGTTATTGGGATTTTCTCGTGAATGGTGCGTACGTTGCCGGCTATGGTTTTAAACCATTTGCCGGGTGCGGCGGCTAGTATACGTCCAAAAAACTGGGGCAGAATTGCCCTTGCAAAGCCAAAGGCCCCGGGGTCAAACTGGCCGACTATTTCATTAGCGTACCGGTCAATAATTTCATCCAGCAGCTGCTCCTCATTCATGGTGCTGCTGTTATCTTCCAGCTGCTCAATTTTTATCAGCTTGCTTTTAATACTGTTCCAAAACTGGCGCTCATCTTTCGGGTCGGCTTTCCAGGGCTTTTCGGTAAGGCGTATGCGCTCTTGGTACAGTACTTTTGCGAGCTCTTCGCGCATGGCTTTCTCGGTAGGGAAACGGTCTTTAAGCTTTTCTTTAACCCGTAACTTTACCTCATTAACAAAGTCCTCTTTATGCTCGCTCAGTTTATATATAGGCCACTGATGTAAATCTTCGGTTACATAGGGCAGGGGGTAATCACTCGGCTTGTATTCTTTCGCACTCATAATAGTGTTGTTGCCATGAAAATATGAATTTCTGCCAAAGCAAAAGCCCCGCATTGCTGCAGGGCTTTGTATTTATGCATTATAGATTGTGTAATGGCTTTAAACCTACTTCTTCACTATCATTTTAAAGCCGGTACCGTGTATGTTTAGTATCTCAACATTCGGGTCGTCTTTTAAGTACTTGCGTAGCTTGGCAATATAAACGTCCATACTACGGCCGGCAAAGTAAGAGTCGGTTCCCCAAACGGCGTTCAGGGCTACTTCGCGCTCAAGTATGCGGTCTACGTATACGGCCAGCATTTTCAATAGCTCCGATTCTTTGGTAGTCAGCTTCAATTCCTTGTCGCCTATTTTAAGTACACGCAGGGTATTGTCAAAATCGAACAGGCCGATTTTAAACTGGTTCTGCGTGCTGGCTTCTGTTTTAGGCAGTCGCTTGAAGATATTCTCCATACGCAGGATAAGCTCCTCCATGCTGAACGGCTTGGTGATGTAGTCATCGGCGCCCAGCTTAAGACCTTCAATCGTATCTTCTTTCAATGCCTTGGCAGTAAGGAAGATGATAGGGATATTGGCATTCATGCGGCGGATGTCTTTAGCCAGCGTAAAGCCGTCTTTTTTAGGCATCATCACATCCAATAAGGCCATATCGAATTTATTGATTTTAAACTCGTTAAAAGCGTCTTCGCCGTTGCGTTTTAAAACAACTTCGTAATTCTTTATTTCAAGAGAGTCTTGTAAAAGGTTACCTAAGTTGGTATCGTCTTCTACTAATAGTATTTTCTTTTTGTTTGACATGGTTTGCTTTTTTAGTTCTACATTTTAACAATTCAAAACTATACCCGTTTAACCCCACTGCAAAAGGCTTACCATTTATTAACAAATCTAAAACGGGATAAAAATCTCAAAACGGCTGCCTTTTCCGGGTTCGCTATCCACCCTTATATCCCCACCATGGGCAGTTACAATTACCTTTACGTAGCTAAGCCCCAGGCCAAATCCTTTTACATTGTGTATGTTTCCCGTAGGTACGCGGTAGAACTTTTCGAAGACTTTTTTCTGGTTTTCGCGGGAGATACCAATGCCCTCGTCCTCTATGCTGATAATCACCCCCCGCAGGTTATTGCGCGTGCTTACGGTAATCTTAAGGTGGTCATCTTTTTTGTACTTAATGGCATTATCAAACATGTTGTAAAACGCATTGGTAAGGTGAAAAAGGTCACCATTTACTACAGCTTTAGTTGCATTGAACTGCTTGACAAGTTGTCCGTTTTCATTCTGTACCCTAAGCTCCAAAGTGTCCGTTATTTCGGTAAGTAAGTCATTAATGTTTACCGGCTCTTTATTAAGCTTAAATTCTCCGCGGTCCAGGCGGGCTACCTGCAATACATTTTCTATATGCCCGCTCAGGCGTTTGTTTTCTTCGTCTATAATACCTGAATAGTTGAGTATCTTCTCGGGGTTATGCAGCACCTTTTCGTTCTTCAGCATCTGGCTGGCCAGCGAAATAGTAGCTACCGGGGTTTTGAACTCATGAGTCATGTTATTAATGAAATCGGTCTTGAGGTCGTCCAGCTTTTTCTGCCTATAAATGATGTAGAATGAGCCGCCAAAAGACGCCAGAATAATAAATATAAACGCCCCTGTGGCCGAAAGCATCAACCACATTGATTGGAAGATATAATTCTTCTTTTGGGGAAAATCTACCACAAGCATTCCCGAATTTTCGTACAAATCGTTGGGGAAAAGGGGAATAGAATAAAAATTAGTGCCCTGCGATTCCTCTTTGGTAACGTTCATATTGCCAAAAAGCATCCCTTTTGCCCAGTTATCGAATACCGCATACTGATAAGGGGTATTAATCCCTTCTTTTTTCAGTTCGTTCATCAGCAGGGTATCTATCATTTCTTTATTGAGGCGATGGCTCAGGCATTTATCATCCAGCATAAACTGCATAGCCAGGTCCTGAAACAGGCGGTTATACTTTTTAAACTGCATCTCTATAAGGTGGCGCTCGCGCTCTTCGCTATTCTGGTGTACAACGTCTACATCTTTCTGTTGCTCGTGCAGGCGCTCGGCTTTTTCCTGCACATAGGTTACGCTACCCATAAATTTAGATACAAAAGCCCCCGAGCTATCGCTAAACCCAAATTTAAGCGCGTGCTGACCTACCGAATCTACCAGTGTAAAGTTAGGGGTGTAGGTTTTAAGGGCCTGCACAGTATCGTACATCTTATTCATGTTGCGGCCAAAGTCGTTCAGCCCCGAGGCTGCGAAGTAGTTAATGGCCTCATCGCGCTCTATTGAGTGCGCTATATTGCTAAGCGATATATATACCGCCTGGTCAAATTTTTCTTCGCGCACCGCGTAGCTTTGATTTATCCATTTAAACTGAATGTATACCAGCCCTATGAGCGCTACGGTAATACCCACTATTATTATATTGACCAGACGTATATTCATGCGGTGGCAAAGATATGTTTGCACCATTAACCTGAAAGTTTGGTTAACTTATTTTGTATGTGGCAGTTCAGGTTGGTTTCTTATCAGATGTTAAGCCCAATTTAACCCGGCACACAACCTAGGCCTATAACGCTTCGGGCTAGGTAAACGCCGCTTGAGCAATATCATACAGCCAAATTTTTACGATAGCTGCAATATTCTTATTTTTGAATCGTTGATATTGTCAACTATATATTATGGACGAACCTAAATCACAAAATTCAGTCGGCTTTCAGTTCGGCATGTTTATGCGCGTATTCCGCAAGTTGGTGGTAAAGCGCTTTCAGGAACATGACACAGGCCTTACCATGGAGCAGTTTGCCATTTTGCATAGAATAAGCGAAGAGGATGAGCCCACCCAGAGCGAAATTGCCGCTGCCATAGGACTGGATAAGTCGGCTGTGATGCGCATAATAGATATACTGGAAGATAAGAGGCTGGTGGCCCGCCTGAGCGATGGTGAAGACCGTCGGAAAAAAGCCCTGGTTATAACAAAAAAAGGGGGAGAAAAGATTGAAGAGGCCGGGCAGTTTTTTGAAACCATAATAGAAGAATTAAGCGAGGGTGTAAATGCTGAAGAGATGCAATCGTTTCTTAAAACGCTAAATAAATTGAGACATAACGCCGAGAAACATTGATAGTTTATTAGTTGACATAATCAACCTTTGATAAAATCCATAATAACACGTAACAGATGAAGTTTTTGAAACAAATGGCCCTATCGGGCATCCTTTTTACCAGCCTGGCGGCGGCTGCCCAAACCGGCGAAACGCGCAATGTGATGAACCTGAAAGATTGCATTAACTACACCCTTCAGCATAACCCCACCATTCCAATATTTAGCAACGATGTAAAATCGGCGAACCAAAAAAAGATTGAATCTTTATCGGGTTACATGCCGCAGATAAACGGAAGTGTGGCCTGGGATGATAACCTTAAACGCCAGGTTACGGTATTGCCAGGGGCAGTGCTGGGCCGCACCGAAGATGTGAGGGTGCAGTTTGGTAACCAATACAACACCACAGCAGCAGTGCAGGCAGACCAGACTATTTATGACCAGTCGTTACTTTCGGGCCTTAGCGCTATTAAGCCAAACATTGAGGCTGCACAACTTAAAAAGGAAAAGAATGATGATGATATAGTGTATAACACCGCCACGGCTTATTATCAGGTTATTACTTATAAAGAGCAGCTTAAACTGCTGAACGAGAACGAAAAGAAATTTGCTGAGATAGTGCGGATACAGCAATTGCAATACGATAAAGGTGTGTTGAAACAAGTAGACCTTGACCGTGTTAAGGTGGCTTTAAACAATATAAGAAGCCAGAAGAAATTTGCCGAAACCAGTATGGATGTGGCGCTTAACCGGCTGAAGTTTTATATGGGTATGCCGCTAAATGAAAGCCTGACGGTAACAGATTCGGCAGCTTCGTTGCAGGAGGTATCGCTACCGGCCTATAACGATTTTGAACCTAAAAACACCTGGGATATAAAGATACAGGCCAAAACCCTGCTGCTGCAGGAGATTAATATAAAGCGGATGAAGGCCGGATATATTCCAACGCTTGGATTTTATGCGCGCTATGGCGGACAGGCCTTTGGTAATGATTTTGCCCAATCGTTTAAAAACTGGTTTGATTATTCATCAATAGGGTTGCGGTTGAACGTGCCTATTTTTGATGGTCTGCGCAAGTCGAGCCAGATAAGGCAAACTACCCTGCAGTATAACAATGCCCAGCAGAACTATAAGATAACAGAATCTACAGCGCGACTGGCTAACC
>DATGWP010000242.1:0-10975 GCA_035299425.1 Chitinophagales bacterium
GGTGCCAGTGATGAAACAGCTAAAGAGGTTAAGCTGTTTGACCTTTCGGGTTTTATTATCAACCGGTTTAACTCTTTATCGCAAAAATTTTATGCTGATAACAGGAGTATTGCAGTGCAACGCTCGCTATGGGGTAGTTTATTTGCTGTTATGGCGAGTGCAGGTTATTACGGGGCTTATGTATTTATGATAGCCCGCACTATCGGGGGCTTCATTACTATTGGCGAGCTTACTTTTCTGGCGGCCTCTTTCAGGCAGTTACGCAGTTTAATGGAGGGCATCTTAAGCCGTTTCTCCAGTGTGTCGCAAGGGGCTATTTACCTGCGCGATTTTTTTGAGTTCTTCGATATTCAACCTAAAATTAATAACGGTGCCGCGCCATTGCCTTTTCCTAATCCTATTAAGCAAGGGTTTGTTTTTGAAAATGTTGGCTTCCGGTATCTTAACTCGGAGAGATGGGCTAACCGGCACCTGAACTTTACCCTGAATCCGGCCGAAAAAATTGCATTGGTTGGCGAAAACGGGGCCGGTAAAACCACTTTAGTAAAACTGCTTTGCCGCTTATACGACCCTACCGAAGGACGCATATTATTAGATGGCCATGATTTAAGAGAATATAATCTGCATGCACTGCGCTTAAACACAGGAATAATATTCCAGGATTTCTTGCGCTATCAAATGACTTTTGCGCAAAACATAGCAGCCGGAAAAATTGGTGAAAAGGAAAATGATACGCTAATAAAAAACGCCGCCCACCAAAGCCTGGCTGACGAGCTGGTTAAAAAGCTGCCAAACGGGTATGCGCAAATGCTGGGTAAGCGGTTTACCGATGGGGTAGAACTTTCGGGGGGTGAGTGGCAAAAGGTAGCTATAGCCCGTGCGTACATGCGCGATGCACAGCTTATTATTTTAGATGAGCCCACTTCTGCATTGGATGCGCGGGCCGAGTATCAGGTATTTGAACGGTTTACTGAGTTAACAAAAGGGCGTATGGCGGTGCTTATTTCTCATCGTTTTTCTACTGTGCGCATGGCCGATAGGATATTGGTGCTGGGTAATGGCGAATTAATAGAAGCGGGTAGCCATGAGGAACTACTGGCAAAAAAAGGCAGGTATAGCGAATTGTTTCAATTGCAGGCAATGGGCTATAAATAAACTGCTAGCAACATAATTCTTTGGTTAATAACCCCAAGCATTTGCATTCTAATAATAAACGGTTATATTTGCACTCCCTTAAACGGGCAACAAGTAATAAACAGTTCTTTTAGAATAAAAAAATATATCGCGGGGTGGAGCAGTTGGTAGCTCGTTGGGCTCATAACCCAAAGGTCGTAGGTTCGAGTCCTACCCCCGCAACTAAGGCCTCACAGAAATGTGGGGCTTTTTAATTTTAGCTTGTTGGCTTCATATCCGCCGGGAAGGCGGACGTTGGTT
The DNA here is from genome assembly GCA_035299425.1 of Chitinophagales bacterium. Classification (GTDB taxonomy): domain Bacteria; phylum Bacteroidota; class Bacteroidia; order Chitinophagales; family LD1; genus Bog-950. The sequence continues at coordinate 1,435 of DATGWP010000242.1, forward strand.
CGAGCCCTACCTCTGCAACGACAGGTGACTGGCACAATTTTGAGAAGTATTTCCTCTTTTACATCGCATACGATTAAACTCCAAGCAAAGGGTTGTCAATAGTTTCCTGCCACTGCTGATTTGGAATTGCGGCCTAAGGTGGGTCAAAGCCTCCGTATCTAATCCAGTATAAATTTTAATACAATGCGGAGATATTATTTCCGGGGAGGGAATGAAGTGAAACAAACTTTGAAAAATATTATGCCGATCGGTATATTTTTTGCAATTTTACAATCGTAATGAATAAAGACCTTTCAAAATCGGAGAGAACAAAGCAATTCATTGTTGAACAGTCTGCACCTGTTTTCAATGAAAAGGGCTATGCGGGTACGTCTCTTACTGATTTGACTAATGCAACCGGATTGACCAAGGGTAGCATTTATGGCAACTTTGAAAACAAGGACGAAGTTGCCCTGGCCGCTTTTGACTATAATTTTAATCGTGTTACAGTATACATTAAAGACAGAATTTTATCGACAGACAATTCTATAGAGCGTTTGTTGGTTTATCCCAAAGTTTATCAGGACTTTTTGAAAATTCCGTTTTTGAAATCTGGTTGCCCGATACTGAACACTTCAACTGAAGCAGACGACACCCATCCAAAATTGAGAGAGCGGGCAGCGAATGCATTGGCATTTTGGAAAACTTCGATTGAAAACCAAATTAAAAGAGGTATCCAACGGGGTGAAATTAAACCCGATACCAACCCAACAGATATTGCTGTTATTTTAATGTCGCTAATTGAAGGTGCAATTATGCAAGCAAAAGTTACGGGTAGGCCAACTGAACTCCGGATTGCCATGAAGTATCTTGAAAAAATGATTCGTGAATTGAGAGCGTAATTTTTTTTGATTTATAAAATACCGAACGGTATTTTTAATGCAACTAAGAAATGGAAATAAAAAGAATGGAACCTTTTCTGGCCTACTATGAAAAAACAAGGCAGGTAACAAACAAAGTGGTTGAGGTAATACCTCATAACAAGATTAACTGGTCATATATGGCTGGGAAATTTACGTTAGGTGACTTAGTTCGGCACATAGCAGCTATTGAAAAAAACGTATTTGCGGAAGTTGCTATTGGAAACAAACCAAGCTATAAAGGCTGTGGTAAAGAATTAGCAGACGGTTATGAAAGTATCGTTTCCTATTTTAATGAAATGCACTTTCAATCTGTTGAAATCTTCAAGTTAATTCCTGACGAGTCATTAGAAAGAAAAATCAAATCCCTGGACGGAAGAGAAATCAAGTTGGGCAACTTTTTGCGGGCGTTGGTAGTGCATGAAATCCATCATAGAGGTGCGTTGTGCATTTATCTAAATCTGTTAGGCATTGCTACGCCTCCAATAATCGGACTGCACGAAGAACAAGTAATTCAACTTAGCAAATAGCATTCAAAACGTAAAAAACAAACAGGATGGAGACATTAACCAAAACAATCGAGAGCAAAACAAGAGTTCAATACCAGGATTGCGACCCCTTTAATCACCTTAATAATTCCAAGTACATTGACTATATAATGGGTGCAAGAACAGAGCAGTTGCTTGATCGCTATGGTTTTAATACTTCAGAAATAGCATACAAGCAGGGCATTGGTTGGGTAGCTGCTCAAACACAAATCTCTTATTTCTATCCTGCCTCATGGATGGAAATGGTCAGGATAGAAACCCGGTTGATTCAGTTCTCAGAGTCAAGTTTACTGGTTGAAGGTTTCATGTGGGATGAACACAAAACAAAACTCAAATGCGTAATGTGGGCAAAGCTGGTTCACTTCAACATTAAAACGCAAAAAAGCAGCAAGCATTCAGAAGAACTCATGAAACTTTTCAGTACGGTAAACTATCCGATAGAGAACAATCCATCATTTGAAGAGCGGATAAAATCACTAAAACGAGTAAATCATCAGTTATGAAAATGCCCATTTTAATTGCGATACTGTGTGCCGCCACTACAATACATGCTCAAACGTTTACTTTAAAAAGCTCTCAAATTGGTGGCCAGGCAACTTGTGAATTGATTTCAAACAGATATGGATGCGATGGATTAAACTTGTCCCCTCAGTTAACCTGGGAAAATGCCCCACCGGAAACAAAAAGTTTTGCAGTAACTGTTTTTGATGAAAGCGCCCCAACCGGCAGCGGTTGGTGGCACTGGATTATTTTCAACATTCCAGACAGTGTAAGTAGTTTAAAGGAGGGAGCTGGCGATTTGAGTTTGCAACTTGCACCTGCCGGTTCAATTCAAAGCACTACAGCACTTCAGCGACAGGGTTATGGTGGTCCATGTCCGCCACAAGGGGATGGTTTTCACAAATATGTTGTTACCGTTTATGCTCTAAAAACACCCGACTTAGAATTGCCGCCAACGGCCTTGCCTGCCACTGTAGCATACCTGATAGAACAGAACGTAATTGAAAAATCATCACTAATTTTTTACTATAAAAGATAAACTATGAATACCAACTATTTAGAAAGCGTAATCAAGCAATTTGAGTATTACAAAATGTTAGGCGACAAAACACTTGCTCAGATACCCAATGAAAAACTGTTTTGGCAATACAATGAAGACAGCAATAGCATTGCCATTATAGTAAAACACCTTTGGGGAAATATGCTTAGCCGTTGGACAGATTTTCTATTAACAGACGGTGAAAAGGAATGGCGAAACCGCGATGCTGAATTTGAAAACGACATGGGCAGCAAACAAGAGGTAATTGAAAAATGGAATGAAGGCTGGAAGGTGTTCTTAGAAACACTGAAATCTTTAAAAGATACAGATCTTGAAAAAATAATCTACATCCGTAATCAGGGGCATACAGTTTTAGAAGCCATCAACAGACAGTTGGCTCATTACCCATATCATGTTGGGCAAATTGTTTTCATCGGTAAAATGACTTCCGAAAAATGGGATTCTCTTTCTATTCCAAAAGGAAAATCAAACACGTACAACACTGAAAAATTTTCAAAACCTAAAGAAAGAGGACATTTCACGGATGAATTTTTAAACAAAAAAAACGACACAAAATGAAAATTCAGAAACTAAATTGGGCAGGCGTTAAATTAGAATGTGGCAACAAAACCATATTGATTGATGCCGTTGAAAATTTCAAACCTTATTTCCCTGTTCTGGGAAATCCACTAACTCCTTTGGTGAATTTTACTCATGAAATAAAAGCCGATTACATTCTATTTACTCATTTACACCTCGACCATTTTGATACCAGCGTGATTGAGAAATGTTTGAAACCAGAAGGGAAGATTATCGGCTATGTGAAACACGAAAAAGAAATATCAAAACTGAATCGTGATTTTGTTTTGTTAAACACTAATGAATTATTTGAGGAACACGGAATCTCCTTTAAACCTGTTTACTCTTTAGATGGCATTGGTGAAGAACAAACGGCCTGGATAGTTGGTTATGACGGTAAGAAAATTTTGCACGGTGGTGATACTATCTGGCACAATCAATTTTGGAAATTAGCCAAAGAAAATGCAGGAATAACTTATGCCTTTCTCCCCATAAACGGAGCAATTGTAAACTTCCAAATGGTAGGGCTGGAATATAGCACTGTACCGGCTTCGCTAACACCTGAACAAGCGTTTAATGCCGCAAAATTGCTTCATGCAGAAAAGCTGATTCCCATTCACTACGGTAAGTTTGCCACACCGTTTTATCAACCAATCGATACAAGCGAAACGGTTTTAAACAATCTTTCGGAATCAATCAAGCAACCATTTCAATTAGTAAGTGATGGCGAATTCCTGAACTAAATTTTGCTCTGAAATTCACACTCAAGAATCTTTAAAAGTTATACATCCCGGGGCCTTGAGTAATTATGTTTCAAAAAGTTGTGGTTCCAGTTGTTTTATAAGTAGGACTGTATCTATTGTTGCAATTAAAATCGGATGCTAATGGATAGATAAGTAAAGATATTCTGCAACTAAGCAGCGCCTTTGAATTCAGGGGCGTTTTGCTTTTTAGGTTTTGTAGTGTTATGTGACCCGTTGGGCTCATATCCGCCGAAAAGGCGGATGTAGTGGAAGAAAATTTGAAGTACTAAGTGCATTAGATTTCATTCCAGCTTTTGCCATATAGCTCGTGCGCCTCCCTTTCAAGGCTCTCGCGGTGATCAGGGTGGGCAATGCTTATCAGCATTTTGGCACGTTGCGCAATATTTAATCCATATAAATCTACTGCTCCATACTCGGTAACTACATAATGAACATGCGCGCGGGTGGTAACAACCCCTGCCCCGGTTTTTAGTACCGGTACAATTTTAGAAATACCTTTTTCGGTGGCTGAAGCCATAGCAAGAATAGGTTTGCCGCCTTCGCTGAGCGCGGCCCCGCGCATAAAATCCATTTGACCGCCAACGCCGCTATAAATAGTAGTGCCAATAGAATCGGCGCATACCTGGCCGGTTAAATCTATCTCTATGGCGCTGTTAATGGCCGTCACCTTCTTGTTTTTACGGATAACAGAAGTATCGTTTACATAAGCCACATCCAGCATGGCCACTTCCTGGTTATCGTGAATAAAATTATAGAGCGCTTGTGTGCCCATTGCAAAAGCAGAAACAATCTTGCCGGGATGTTTTGTTTTTAGTTTGCCATTAATTACACCGCTTTTTACTAAGGGTAAAATGCCATCGGAAAACATTTCGGTATGTACGCCTAAGTTTTTGTGATTGGTAAGAAACTGCAACACCGCATTAGGTATGCCCCCAATGCCCATTTGCAGGGTGGCGCCATCTTCTACCAGTGCTGCCACATTTTTTCCTATAGCAATTTCTATATTGCTAAGGGTGGGTATAGTGCATTCTAAAACCGGATCGGTAGCATATACCGCCGATGTAATCCGCGACTGGTGAATAAAACTATCGCCCAGTGAGCGGGGCATATTGGGGTTGATAAGTGCAATAATTTTAGAGGCCATTTCGCAGGCGGCTTTAGCAATATCTACTGATATACCCAGCGAGCAGAAACCGTGCAAATCGGGTGGGCTTACCTGTATAACAGCCGTATCTATTTTAAACCTGCCACTGCGCATAAACAGGGGTATCTCGCTAAGAAACATAGGGATATACTGTACGTTAGTATCGTTTATGTATGGCCTTACGTTTTTGCCAACAAAAAATGCGTTTACCCTGAACGCCTTTGCGTAAGCAGGTTGTGCATATGTAGCTTCGCCTTCGGTATGCAGATGTGTAATTTCAACGCCGGTCAACTCTGTATGCCTGTTGGTTAGTGCTGATACTAACCGCTGAGGGGTGGCGCAGCCGCCATGGATAAATACACGCTCACCGCTTTTAATGGTGGCTACAGCTTCTTCGGCAGAGATATAATTCATGGTACTGGTTAAGGGAGGTTTAGCTACTTACAACAGAATGGGTGTAATAATCAAATTGGTTTTTTACAAATGAATGCATGCTGCGATAGTATAAACATGAGCACTGTTTTAACCCAACGTGATTTTACTCACCCATAAAGCTATGCAAAGTAAACATGTTTGGCCGCTAGCTTAGGCTAATACACTATATCATTGCCCTGGCAGTAATGTATTGTTAAATTCACGTAACAAACTGTGGTATGGATACTAATAATTTACGGGCTAAAACAAATTGGTATGTAATTACCGGAGGCCCAGGCTCGGGCAAAACCACCATGGTAAATTTGCTAAGGGCAAGAGGATTCAAAACTACTATTGAAAATGCACGCCATTATTTCGACATGCAGCGGCTGAATGGAAAAACGGTGGAGGAAGTTAGAAAGCATAAAGAGGAGTTTCAGCTAAAGGTGCTTGAGATGCAGATTGAAGTGGAGAAAAGCCTGTTGCCCGAAGATATAGTGTTTTTAGACCGGGCTATACCCGATGCACTGGCCTATTACCGGTATCTTAACATTGTAATAGACCCTAAGCTTTCAGAGGCCTTGTTTACCGCTTCTTACAAAAAGGTATTTATCCTTGATTGCCTTCCTCTGGTTCAGGATTATGCCCGCCTTGAAGATGAAGCCGCACAAAAAAAGATTCATGAAACTATAGTGGAGGTATATAATTCTTTACCATTTCCTATAGTGCATGTGCCGGTTATGTTGCCGCACGATAGGGTAGATTTTATTTTAAAAAATATGTGAGCATAGTTTTAATATAATGCACACGGAAGGAGGCAGGTTTTATTTATAGAGCGTTTAGATTTTATTTTTTTCGTTCAGGTTTATTTTCTTTTTCCTGCTTTTTAAAATAGCCCTTAAACAAAAAGTTGTGTTTGAGCGCTTCCATATTCTCGCTGAATTTTTGCGTGCTTACCTCTACATTCCACAGACTGCGCTTTAGGCTATTGGCCGAAGTTGTATCGTTAATAAGCGTAGCAATAGTGCCATCGCCGGTGTTTACCTTTTCAAGAATCTGCTTTAGTGCGCTGGCAGAGGTATTTACCTGTTCACCGGCGCTTTTTACTTCTTTTACCGCCTTTACCAGGTCGGCGGTTATTACCGTATCTTTTACCAGGGTAGCTATCAGCCCGTTTCCGTTTTTAGCTTCAGATACCACACTATTTAAATCAGACGACATCTGCAAAATGTTGTTACTTACTACATCAATATTATGCAGCGTGTGCCTAAGTTGGAATGCGATGGTAGTATCCATTAATACAGTGTAAAGTGTGCCGCGGCTATCGGTAATGCTTTGGGTTATATCGCGCAGGTTAGCAGATATAACGAGAATGTTTTTGTTTGTTTTGTCCAGCGTACGCAGCATTTCATCGGTGCTTAAAATGGGTATGCCGGGTAGCTCGTCACCATCACTAATCAGTTCGGCATCTTCGGTGCCCGCTGATATATTGATAAGTTTGTTGCCCATCAGGCCATCGGTACCAATGCTGACAATAGAGTTTTTACGTATTATTTTTTTTAACTCAGATTCTACCGACATCTCTACACGGATAGTATGTGGGTTTACAATCTCAATTTGTTTAATGGTGCCCACATCGATACCGGCATAGCGCACATTGTTTCCTTTTTTCAGCCCATTTACGTTTTCGAACGTTGCGTAAATTTTAAACGTTTTGCTAAACAGATTGGTGTTTCTGCCAATAAAGTATAGTGCGAGTATAAGCAGTGTAGTGCCTGTAATTATAAAAAAGCCCAGGCGGATGTTGTTTATTGTTTCTTTGTTCATAGTTTATTGCGTTGAAAAAAGGCACTCACTTTAGGATCGGTATTTGCACTTAATTGGGCATAGCTGCCCTCGGCATAGTTGGTTCCATCAATCATTACCGCCAGCCTGTTGGCCGTAAGGCGCGCACAATACATATCGTGCGAAATAATGATAGATGATGTGTTGTATTTATGTTGCATAGCCAGCATTAAATTGCTTATTTCTTCGGCGGTGATAGGGTCAAGGCCGGTGGTTGGTTCATCGTATAAAACCAACTCGGGTTTTAGTATCAGTGCGCGTGCAAGCCCTATGCGTTTGCGCATGCCGCCCGAAAGTTCGGAGGGCATAAGGTTAATTGCATTTAGCAGGCCTACGTTTTCCAGCATTTCTTCTACCAATTGGTCCACTTCCTGTTTCGATTTGTCTTTACCATGCCTGCGCAACGAAAACTCCAGATTTTCCTTTACGGTCATGCTATCGTATAAGGCGCTGCTTTGAAACACGAACCCAATGCGTGCGCGCATTTCGTCAAGCTCTTTTTGCTTAAGCTGGCTTATTTCTTTTTCAAAAACTTTTAAAGAGCCTTCTTCGTATTTCAGCAAGCCAACAATACATTTAATAAGTACCGATTTGCCGCAGCCCGATTTGCCCAGCACCACTACGTTCTCGCCGCGTTTTACCGTTAAATTAAATCCATTTAATACCTGGTTATCGCCAAATGATTTGCACAGGCCCGCAATCTCTATAATAGGCTCGCCATATAGGGTTGTTGAGTCTTTTTGTATCATAGGTAGCCAAAAAATTGAGTAATCTGAACGGCCACCAGGTCGATAACAAACACAAGCAAGGAGGCTATTACTACCGATGAGTTAGCCGATTCTCCAACCCCCTCAGTTCCCTTTTTAGAGTTATAGCCCTTATAGCAGCCAATAACCCCTATGGCAAAACCAAAGAAGAAGGTTTTAATAAAAGCCGGTAAAAAATCGCTGAAGTTGGCGCTCTCAAATACTTCATTGAAAAATAGTGTTAAACTAACTGCACCGGTTATTTTAACTGCCAGGTAGGAGCCAACCAGGGCAATGGCATCTCCTATTACAACCAGTATAGGAATCATAAATGTGGTGCTTAATATGCGCGATACCACAATATATTTGAACGGGTTGGTGCCGCTAACCTCCATAGCGTCTATCTGTTCGGTAACTTTCATAGAGCCCAATTCGGCACCCATGCTCGAGCCAATTTTGCCGGCGCATACCAGGGCGATAATTACCGGCCCTATTTCGCGGATAATACTAATGCCCACCATAGCCGGCAACCACGATTCGGCACCAAACCGGGCGAGTGTTGGCCGCGACTGTAAGGTTAGTACCAGGCCGATAATAAAAGCGGTAAGCCCCACCAAAGGCAGCGACCGGTACCCTACTTCATAAGATTGGCGGAAAATTTCTTTGAGCTCGTAAGGCGGAGTCCAAACTTCGCGGAAAAACCGGGCGACAAACCGGGAAATATCCCCCGCCTCGGCAAGAAAGCTGCGCATGCCTGCCGGAATAAGCGAAATCCAAACAGGCTCAGTGTTGAGTTTTTTAGGGGGAAGTGCCATACTTTTGTTTACGCAAATATTATCTGCCGCGCGCTATTGGCTCATGAGCCAACTCAAGTATTTTAATGACAATAATCACATTGGCCTATCTGTATGTTGGGTTGAAACCATCCGGGTTGTAGTAACTCGGGTTAAAGGGAAGGGTATTGCATTGTTTTATTGATTTGACTTTTGACGGTTAGCAGTTTAAATTAACCATACCCGGATACTGAAAGGTTAACAACTGGACTGACCGGGAAATATATTTGAGCTTTACAGTTTAAAGAAAAATATATTTGTAGCCTGATTTTTGACCGGAACCAGCCTTTATAACCTCAGCTTAATGAAAAAAAACTTTCCTCTTACCATTATTACCTTGTTTTTTGCATTTCAATCATATGCACAAAATGTAGGTATAGGAACCAATAACCCCCAAACCAAATTACAGGTAGAAGGTGCGATAAGCTCTACACCTGTATCTGCACCTGCGCAGGCTGCTTATGCTATTCCGAATAATACATCGGTATTTCGCTTAACAGCGGTGGGTGGCAACCAGGCGAATGGCCTAAGCATGGCGGCGCCACACGAAGGACAATACCTTATAATCTATAATGAGGATAATGATGCCGCGGTTTTTGCCGGGTTTACCCTATCGGGCGGAGCTACCATGACCCTTAACTATATAAACGGAGCCTGGAGGCTTACAGGGCGGAGCGATGCTTTTGGTCCTAGCGGTACGCAAGGGCCCACTGGTGCACAAGGTAATACC